>NZ_JBEZYB010000012.1:0-158079 GCF_040638285.1 Amycolatopsis sp. NPDC026612 | reverse complement strand
CCCGCCCGCCCCCACCCGCGCCCCCGCCCCCACCCCCCCCCCCCGGCGCCTGGGCCTCGGGCCCCGCCGGGGCCGGCGCGGGGGGGGGGGCCCCGGCTCGGCCGCCACCTCGTCGGCGAGCACGACCAGGGCCCGGATCGCAGATCCGGCGAGCTCGACGCGGATCCGCCGCCCGTTCGCGTCGACGAAGAACCGCAGCACCCGGCCGGCCACGACGGCACCCGACCGCAGCCGGACCCACTCCGCGACGGCGTCGGGCGACGGACAGGACGAAACGAACGTGAACGCCAGCTCTTCACCGGCGAGGCTCATCGTCACGGGGAACGGAGCACCGAGATCGTGCACGAACGCCGAGCCGATGACGAGTGCGGCGCGGGAGCCGCCTCCGGTCATCGCCTCCTCCTCCCGAGCTACACCTGGAGATCCGTTTCGATGCGTTTGAGGTAGTGCCGGGCCAGCGCCAGGTTCGCCCGGTCGCGGTCCAGCACCAGGTACAGGAACAGCGAATTCCGGGCACCGACCGAGTTCAGCAGCCGGATCAGGTGGTACTGGCGGTGCAACGTGATCAGGATGTCCTCGATGGAATCGTTGAGCGCCAGCGAGGACATGACCCGCAGTTTCGACCGCACCACCTCAGTGTTGCCGGCCGCCGCAACCTCCAGATCCAGCCAGTCACCGCCGCCGCTGGTACCGAGTGACATGCCGCTTTCGTAGTCGACCAGCGCGACGCCGACGGCGCCGTTGATGGACATGGCTTCCTTGAGTGCCGTGTCGATGTTCATCATCGTGCTGCTTCCTTCCGTGAACGGGTGGTCGGCCGACGTGCTACGCGGCCAGGATCGAGGCGATCCGCTCGATGACGGGCCGGGATTCGAAAAGGAGGCGACCGACGTTCAGACCTTTGTCCCCCAGCACGACCATCAGCGCCAGCCGCCCGATGGCGTAGACGGCCATATAGCCCTCGCTGCCGAACACCACGGTCTGGTGCAACGTCCCCTTGCCGGTGATTTCGGCTGCCTGCCGCGCGATCCCCAGATCGGCCGCGGCGAGCGCGGAGATCTTCGCCGGGTCGATGTCGTCGGCGGCGTCGGCGATGATCGGGATGCCGTCGACCGCGGCCAGCACCGTATCGGTGACCCCGGCGACGTTTTCCCGCAGGTTCCGCAGCTCGCCGGCGAGTGCTTCGAAGTTCAATACTGTTTCTTTCTGCTTCGTAATTGCGGAAGGCGAGTAGCGAAAGAATCAACCATTCGGGCTGCTCTCGACGGCACGACCCTACCGGCGTCATTACTTTTCGCCAACAAGCACCGGAGCCCGAATTTCAGCATCACACGATCGAGTGAAACAGTTTACGCGTCGCAACAGAAATATCTTGACGGTCGCTCTCACGGTCCATTGATCACGAAACCGAGCTTTTCGACGTCCGGGATTTCCGGCGAGCACCGGGAGAAGCCACGACACCGCGGGCCGGACGGCGGCGCGCCGCCGGTGCTGTCACTCCACGAGCCCGGGACCTTCGCGATCCGGCCCGACACGGCCCGCACCCGGCCACCGTGAGTGACGATCCGCGGAACCCGCCTTCGCCGGTTCGGCGGCTTGCGCCGCCGGCCGCACACCGGGCACTGCGGCACGCCCGCAAGCGACCTGACCGAGCCGGGCGGTCTTCGATGCGCGGCTCGGTCAGGCGGCATCCTCGTCGGCGTCCGGGAGGGGGTCCGCCAGGCGGACGGCACCACGCCGGCGCTATGACCGGGCGGCCGTCGTCGCGCGGCGACGACCCGGCCGGCTCCGCGGTTCAGCGCAGCGGCTCGAGCACCTTCGCCAGCGGCTCCAGCACCGCCGGGGTGTGCGGCGGCGACAGGTAGACGATCGCCAGGTCCACACCGGCCTCGCCGAGCGCCTCTGCGTCCGCCGCCACCTTGGCGTAGTCGAGGTCCGGGCCGAGGCGGACGTGCGAGGACAGCGTGATCTCGGCCGGGTCGCGGCCGATGTCCGCGCAGTGGCGGTGCAGCACGTCACGCTTGTGGGCGAATTCTTCGGGCGTGCCGCCGACGAAGTTCCAGTGCTGGGCGTACTTCGCGGTCGTGCGCAGCGTGCGCTTCTCGCCGCTGCCGCCGATGCAGATCGGCGGGTGCGGCTTCTGCACGCCCTTCGGCTCGCAGCGGGCGTCGGTCAGCTGGTAGTGCTCACCCCGGAAGGTGGTGGTCTCCTGCGTCAGCAGCCCGACGAGGACCTCGCAGGCTTCCTCGAACCGGTCGCTGCGCTCCTTGATCGAGCCCAGCTCCATGCCGTACGCGCCCGACTCCTCTTCGTTCCAGCCGGCGCCGACGCCGATCTCCAGCCGCCCGCCGGAGACGATGTCGAGCGTCGCGGCCATGTTCGCGAGCAGCGCGGGGTGGCGGTAGTGGATGCCGCTGACCAGCGTGCCCAGCCGCAGCCGCTTGGTGGCCTGCGCGAGCGCGGTGAGCGTCACCCACCCTTCCAGGCAGGGGCCGGTCGAATCGGAGAAAATGGGGTAGAAGTGGTCGAAGGTCCAGCCGGACTCGAACAGTTCGATTTCGTCCGCGGCCTGCCACACGGCGAGCATGGCGGCCCATTCGGTGTTCTGGGGCGAGGTCTTGATGGCGAATCGCATGATCGCCATCGTAAGCCTGGAGTTCTTCCAGGATGCGGTTTCGGTGCCCGACGGCCTCGTCCACCGTCGTCGGCGGCCCGCGGCACCGGCCGCGGCCGGTTTTTGTCGGACGTGCCCGGTAACGTCCTCAGGCGTGAACGCTCAGGAGCGCATCCAGGAACTCGCCGACCGCATCGTGGTGCTGCGTGACGCCTACTACCGGGGCTCGCCGCTGGTGGCCGACGCGGAGTACGACGTCGTCGAAGACGAGTTGCGGAGCCTGATCGGGGCGCACCCGGAGCTCGCCCCCGACCCGAACCCGCTCGACCAGGTCGGCGCGCCCGCGGTGCTGCACGCGCCGATCCGGCACTCGCGCCCGATGCTCTCCCTGGAGAAGGCGACCAAGCCCGAGCAGGTCGCGGCCTTCTTCGACCGCTTCCCCGGGCAGCCGGTGGTCGTCATGCCGAAGCTGGACGGGCTCTCGCTGGCCGTCGTCTACGAAAACGGGCGGCTGGCCAGGGCGATCACCCGCGGGGACGGCACGACCGGCGACGACGTGACGATGCTCGTGCGGGCCCTGACCGACGGGATCCCCGCCCGGGTCGACGCGCCGGGCCGCGTCGAGGTCCGCGGCGAGGCCGTCATGCTGCGCTCGACCTTCGCCGCCTACAACACCGCCCACCCGGACAAGCCGCTGATCAACCCGCGCAACGCCGCCGCCGGCACCCTGCGTGCCAAGGATCCCGCCACCGTCGCCGAGCGGCGCCTGCGGTTCTTCGCGTTCGACCTGTCCACCGAGCCCGACAACGCGGAGACCGACCTCGGCCGCGCGCTGCACACGCTCGGCTTCACCGCGGCCGACATGCGGCACTGCGCCGACGCCGCCGAGGCGCAGGCAGTGATCGGCGAAATCGAGGAGCAGCGCCACGAGCTGGACTACGACCTCGACGGCGCCGTGCTGCGGCTGGCGAGCCGGGACGCCTACGCGGCGGCCGGGACCCGCTCGAGCTCGCCCCGCGGCGCGCTGGCGTTCAAGTTCGCCGCCGAGGAAAAGACCACCGTCCTGGCCGATGTGGTCTGGGACGTCGGCAAGACGGGCAAGATCGCCCCGGTCGCCTGGCTGGAACCGGTGTTCGTGGGCGGCACCACGGTCACCCGCGCGACACTGGCCAACCAGGAGGTGATCCGCGCCCGCGGCATCAAGATCGGCGACACCGTGCTGGTGCGCCGGGCCGGCGACGTGATCCCGTTCGTCGCCGGCGTGCTCGACGCCTCGAAGCGCACGGGTGCCGAGCGGGAGATCGTCCCGCCGGACGCGTGCCCGTCGTGCGGGCAGCCGCTCACCGAGCAGGGCAACAGCCGGGAACTGTTCTGCACCAACGTTTCCTGCCCGGCCCAGACCGTGCGGCGGCTGATCCACTGGGCGTCACGGGCGGCGGCGGACATCGAGGCCGTCGGCGGTGTGTGGATCGAACGGCTGGCCGAGGCGGGCATCCTGGAGCACCCTTCGGACTTCTACGCGCTGACCAAGGAGAAGCTGCTCGAGTTCGACCGCATCGGCGAGGTTTCGGCCACGCGGATGATCGAGTCGATCGACGCGAGCCGGTCGGTCGGCCTGCGCCGGGCGCTGATCGGGCTGGCGATCCCGATGGCGTCCGAAGGCACGGCCACCCGCCTGTGCCGCGCGGGGTTCGGCTCGCTGGAAGACGTCGCGGACGCCGGTGTCGAGGGGCTCGTGGCCGTGGAGGACATCGGGCCGAAGGTCGCGGCGTCGCTGATCGAGCACCTCACCCGGCTGCGTCCCGAGCTCGAACGCCTGCGGAAGGCCGGGGTTTCGCTGGACGTGCGCGAGGAGGACCTCCCGCCGGTCGTCGCGGCCGGCGCACCACTGGCGGGCAAGACGGTGGTGGTCACCGGTTCGATCAGCGACCCCCGGTCGGGTGAGAAGGTCCCCCGCCCGACGTTCCAGCGGCTGTGCGAGAAGGCGGGCGCGACCACGGCGACCTCGGTTTCGGCGAGCACGGACCTGCTCATCACCGGCGCCGACGTCGGGGCGAGCAAGCTGACCAAGGCGGAGAAGCACGGCGTCGAGGTCGTCGACCAGGGCGAGATCTGGCAGCTGCTGATCTCGGCCGGGATCGTCTAGCCCGTCGCACTGTCTCGGTCCACGGACGCAGGTCACCCGTTCGTGGCTACCCCTCGGAGGCGACACTGAGCGCGGGTAATCCGCCTCGTCCGAAGGGAAGCACGATGACCACGCCGCCGACCGATCTGGTGCTCACCCGCCAGCTCCACGTGCACGAGTTCCTCACCGGGCGGGGCTGGCACCTCGACGGCGCCAGCGATCCGGGCGAGGCCTGGTTCGCCGGCGACCCGCGCGCCGGCTGGCACTACCCCGCCAGCTACGGCGGTCAGCGGATCAACGACGTCGCCGGCACCACCCCGGTGCGGCTGCAGAGCCACTTCACCTTCGACGACCAGGGCGAGGAGGTGTTCACCGTCGTCCCGGCGGGCAACCTCAGGGGCAACGGCTGCTCCGAGCACGACACCAGCGAGCGGTTCTTCCCGCTGACCGCGACGGGTGTCGTGGACCTGGACGAAATCGCGACGCTGCTCGACACCCTCGAGCCGCGCGCGCGATCCCTCGACCCGCGCGCGTTGATCGAGTGCCGCTACTTCGGCCCCTGCAAGCGCTGACCCGCCGCCGGCGCGGCGTGCGCCGAGCTTCGCCGCCGGGGTGGTGCGCACCGCGTTCGCCCGCGCCAGACCCCGCGCGCTGCCCGGTCCGGTCCGCAACAACCGCCAGGACCCGCGGGCCTCCCCAGCCCCGCCGCGACCTCCGGCACCACGCCGACCCCCACCGGAATCCGTTCTGCCACAGGGCTCCGCGCGCCGGCACGCCGGCCGCGGACAGCGCCGTCTCATCGCGGCCACCGCCGGCACGAACAGCGACGCGGTGCTCCCACCCGTGAGCGAGCCGCCTTCCCAGCTCCGGGCAAGACGGCCAGCCCACGCGGGACCCGAGCACCGAAACGCCCGCTTCCGGTGCGGAAGCGGGCGTCCGGCTCCAGGAAAAGTGCGTCAGCTGATGGCCGCCTGGGGAGTTTTCTGCGACGTCCCCGTGACCTCCGGGCGCCGCCGCCGCGCCGCCGCCGACCCGGCCGCCAGGACGGCCAGGCCCACCACGTTGACCGCGGCGCCGACCCACAGCGGCGAGACGAACCCGAGTCCGGCGGCCAAGGCCAGGCCACCGAGCCACGCCCCGAGCGCGTTGCCGATGTTGAAGGCCGCGATGTTGGCGCCGGAGGCCATCGTCGGCGCGTCGTCGGCGTACCGCATGATCCGCAGCTGCAGGCCGGGCGCGGCCGCCAGGCCGACGGTGCCCATCAGGAACAGCGAGATGATCGTCAGGACCTGACTGTGGGCGGTCAGTGCGAACACCGCGAGCACCGCCGTGAGCAGGGTGAAGATCACCAGCAGGGACTTGTCCAGCGCCCGGTCCGCCGCCTTGCCGCCGACGAAGTTGCCGGCGAACATGCCGACCCCGAACAGCACCAGCAGCCACGGCACCGTGGTGGCCGCGAAGCCGCTGACCTCGGTGAGCGTGAAGGCGATGTAGGTGAACGCGCCGAACATACCGCCGTAGGACAGCACGGTGATCGCCGCCGAGATCCAGACCTGGGGCCGGCGGAACACGCCGAGCTCACCGCGCAGGCTGGTCCGGCCGACGGGCTCCGGCTGCGGAACCAGCACCCCGATGCCGGCCAGGGTGACGACACCGATGGCGGTGATCGCCCAGAACGTCGAACGCCAGCCCAGCTGCTGGCCGAGCAGGGTGCCGAGCGGGACGCCGAGCACGTTGGCCACCGTCAGGCCACCGAACATCAACGCGATCGCGCTCGCCTTCCGGTTCTCCGGAACCATCTCCGCCGCGACCACCGCACCGACGCTGAAGAACGCGCCGTGGCACAGGGCCGCCACGATCCGGCCGAGCAGCATCACCGAGTAGACCGGTGCGACCGCCGAAATCAGGTTGCCCGCGATGAACAGCACCATCAGCCCGAGCAGCACCTTCTTCCGGTCGAACCGGGTGATCGCCAGGGTCAGCGCGATGGCGCCGAAGGCGACGCTGAGCGCGTAACCCGAGACCAGGTACCCGGCCACCGGCTCGGTGACCCCGAAGTCCGCCGCCACCTCGGGAAGCAGACCCACGATCCCGAACTCGGTGAGCCCGATGCCGAAGCCTCCCAGCGCCAAGGCGAGAAGCCCGATAGGCATGACTACCCTCCATTTCCTGTGCACGCCTCGTGGGTGAATGACCTCAGCGTAGGCGGGACGCCGGAACGGGCACCGCCCACGGAAGTGCCATCGTCGCTACGACTTTGGTAACACTGCCGCCTGTCTCATCGGCTCCACCAGCACCGATTCGCTTGAGCCCGCTGTCCGGCGCTCCTACTTTCGATACCACGCGACGCCGATCGGCGGTAGCGCGAGGTTCCCGTTTCCCGTCGAGGACGAACTCCGGACAACTCAGGGAGAGACGATGAGATTGGTTCCTTCCCGTGCACGTTCGACCGGGCACCCGCTCGGCCAGCGCACCATTCCCCCCGCCCGCAAGCGTGCGCCGTCGCCCGGGCCGCACCCCGTCGCCGGGGTCTTCCCCGGCCTGGGCAGCCGCGCCGCGTACCAGAACCTCGGCCGGCACCTGCTGGATTCCGGGAGCCCGGCAGTCCGCGAGGTGTACGACCAGGCCGCGCGGGCGTACGGCGTCCCCGGCCACCCGGAGAAGCTTCTGCTGATCCCGGAGAACCTTCCGGCGGAAAGGCTGGCGCAGCAGGCTTTCCTCGGCGCGGCGATCCTGACGCACAGCCTGGCGCTGGAGGCCCACCTGCGGGACACGGCGGCGAAGAGCGGGATCCCCCTGCACTTCGTGGCCTACACCGGGGAAAGCTTCGGGATCATCACGTCGGCCGTGGCGAGCGGGGCGCTGTCCGTCGGCGACGGCGTCGAGATCGCGCGGGTCTTCACGCCGCTGATGCTGGTGGCCGCCGAAGGCGCGGTTCCCGAAGAACCGATCGCCCGCGAGGTCGCCGCGTACCTCCCGGAATCGCTGCACGGCCGGCAACTGGTCCCCGAACCGTTCCACGTCGTCGCCCTGAAGGGTGATCCCGAAGAACTCGCCGTGACCCTCTGCGAGATCGGGAAGGAATTCCCCAAGGTCGATGTCGAAATCCACAAGTTCTATTCGGACCGGCAGACGAATGTGTACGTCCGCCGCGGCGTCAAGACGGATTTCGACGAGTTCATCGGCCGGTTCCCCGGGGTGCGGGCGGAGGAGCTGAAGAAACCGACGAACTTCCTGGCCCATTCCGGCCGGATGAGCGGCGTGCGGGAAACCCTCGGCCGCTTCCTGGACGCGAAGGGCCTCGAGTTCCGCACCCCGCACACCCCGGTGGTCTCGAACCACGGCGCGGGGCTGCTCACCACGGCCGAGGACGTCCGCACCGGCATCCTCGCGATCACCGACGAGGTCATGGCGTCGCGGGAGACCGCGGCGACACTGGCGGACCTGCACCCCGAGCTGGTGGTGGAGCTGGGGCCGGGGGAAAAGTCCGTGCAGCTGCTGACCGACAACAGCCTCGCCGTCCCCGTCACCGCCTACACCGGCACGACCGACCCGGTCCTCGGCGTGCTGAAGCAGGTCGACGTCGTGCTGGGCGAGCTGGCGAAGCTGCGCGACTCGGGCGACCGCCTGGCCGACGAGCACCTCGAGCCGCTCCGCGACCTCTTCCGGCTGACGTCGGGCCATCCGTTCGGCGAGGAGTACCTCCACCGGACCCTGCGGCGCGTCGTCACCGACGAGCTGCTCCGTCCCGAGCGGGACGCCGCACCGGCCTTCTACGAGCTTCTCGAGGTCTGCCAGCACACCTACCGGCACCGCGCGGACGTCGACGCCGGCCACGGCGAGCTGGTGCTGCGGGCGCGGCTGACGAAGGAGCTCACCGGGGACCGGCCGGGACAGGTGCACACCGAGCTCAGGGTGCTCGACCAGGCGGGCCGCGTCACCGACCGGACGCTCGCCACCACCGGGCAGCACGAAGTCGTGGTCGTCCACTTCGACCGGCTCGCCGACCGCGGCGAGACGGCCATCCCGCGTCAGCAGGCCCTGTTCCAGGCGCTGCGCCACGACCGGCCGGCGCTGTTCCGGCAGAACGACTGCTACCTCGAGGGAAGCGACCCCGTCGGCTGGCTGGCGGCACTGGCGGCGTCCGGCGCGGCGCCACTGGCCGACGTCGTGGCCCTCCACGACCTGTCCCGGGAGATCGGCCCGGGCCTCGATCTGGAGGCCGCGCTCGACCGCCTGCTGTCCGCGCTGACCCACCCCGAGCTGCCCCTCGTCTCGCCGGCGGGCGTCCCGCTGTGGTCGGCCAAGGACATCGCGGCCGCCACTCGCGGCGTCTTCCTCGACGGCGCTCTCGACAGCGGGCTCCGGCGCGTGCACCTCAACGGGAACTGCCGGGTCCTGGCGCTCGGGTCGGCGCTGGAGGCCGCCGGCGTCGACGCCGGGCCGCACCACGCCGACGTCATCCCGGTGTCCTCCCCCGCGGAAATCCGGACGAGAGGCCTCAACGCGGCGCTGGACGAGTTCGAGGACCAGTGCATCCTGTCCTTGACCGTGGAGCACGAGAAGGTGCTGCGCTACGCCCAGAGCCGGCGGGTGCTCAGCGGGACCGTCAACGCCTACGTCGGCATCGGGGAACGCGTGCTGGGCTTCGGCAAGGGCGGCAGCGAGTCGATGACGATCTTCCTGCGGAAGGACGGCGAAGACCGGACCATCGTCCGGAAGGTGCTGAGCGAGGCGCTGACGACGGTCAGCTGGAACCCGGACGGCCGCGGCGTGATGCTGCCGCCGTTCGCCAAGGCCCGGAAGCAGGCGGAGTACCTGCAGGCCCTGCCGGAGGCCGTGCGGCGGTACTTCCCCGAGGTCTACGACATCCGGGAGCGGGCCATCCCGGTCCCGCCGCACCTGCGCACGGACGGCCCGGCCACCCGCAGGGAAGTCATCTACGAGATGAGCTACGTCCCGGGCGAGGAGGTCAGCCGGTTCGTGGAGCGGAACTCGCCACCACCGGCGGTGGTCGCCCGCCTCTACGAGCAGATCTTCCGGGTGCTGAACCGGGAGGTGCACACGGTGAACCGCGTCCCGGCGCCGGGCGAGACCCTGGACGTCTCCTACTTCCGGAAGATCGAGGACCGGCTGGCCCTGTGCCGGCGCACGGCGCCGCGCACCTTCACCCCGGAGCTGCTCGACACCGAACGGATCGTCATCGACGGCGTGAGCTACCTCAACGCGCCGGCGCTGCTGGCCCGGTTCCGCGCCCACCCGGAGTACCTCCGGATCCTGGAGCCGCGGTTCCACTCCCTGGTCATGGGGGACACGAACACCGAGAACATCAAGGTCGAGAACACCGTCCCGCTGCTGCACGCCCAGTGGCTGATCGAGACGGGCGCTGCACGCGAGGAGATCGACGCGGCACTGGCGGCGATCACGGCGGAGTCCCTCGGCATCCGGTTCCTGGACCCGCGGGCGATCGGCTTCAAGAGCGAGGGCCGGGACACCCGCGACGACGCGATGTACGACAACAAGCCCTGGCACAACTCCATCGGCCACTACGACGAGATCCACTACGAGCAGTTCACCCTGCGGGTCCGGACCGGCGCGGGCCGGACGCCCCGGGTCGACATCGGGTTCGTGGCGGGGAACCCGTACCAGAAGTCCTACGGGGTACGGGATGTGGTGGCCCGGGGCGGATCCGTCGACCCGGACGCGCCGCGCGGGATGGAGGACCACTTCGCCGCCGTGATGGCGGCCGTGCACCGGGACGACCCGGAATCCCGCCAGCTCAAGGATCCCTACTGGCTCATCCGGTTCGTCTTCATGATGGGCACCCACTTCACGGCGATGCCGCCGTTCCACTTCCAGTCCGAGCTGGACGGCACGCTGACCGACACCTACCAGGCGCAGCGCCGGCCGGTGGCCATCTACTGCGAGGGCGTCAAGTGGCTGAACTGGGCGCTGCAGATGCTGACCGGCGAACGGACGGAGTTCCTGGGGGTGCCGGTGCCGCCGCTGGCCCACCTGGAGCGGCCACGTCGTCGGACGACGTCCGCGGGCCGCACCACGCGCCGTCGCGCGGTGCCCGGGCAGCACGCCCCCCGCTCACCGCGGCCGAGCACGCGCCCGGCCGTCACCGCACAACACACCACCGGGCTCCCGCACGCCCGGCAGAAGGAGGAGGGCTGACCCATGACCAGTGCATCGCCGGCCCTGCCGGTGACCGGGCTGGACGACCTCACCACCGAGTCCCGGATGATCGCGACGCCGTGGAGCCGCATGGTCCGCGGCATCGGGCTCGGCCAGTACCCCATCGGCTACGACCCCGTCGCCGCCGAACGGATCCGGCACACGTTCGGCCTGCTGGCGGCCAAGGTGCCGCCGGCCAACTCCTACACGCTGTTCTCCCGGCTGCTGGCGGATCTGATCCTGAACGTGGCGAACCCGGCCACGGACTTCTCCCGGGTCGACGTCGGCTCGGCCGTCGGGTCCATTGTGGATGCCGTGCGGTCGGAGGAGAACCCGTACTACCGCGTCACCGCGGGCAGCATCCTGATGGACGCGTTCGCCAAGCTGGGGCTGGACCACAAGCTGCTGGTCAACGAGTGGATGGACTTCCCGGCGGAGATCCTCGCCGCGACCGATCAGATCCGGCCCGACCGGATCAAGGACGAGAACAGCGGCCGCCACGGCGACTACGAGCGGCTTTCCGCTTGTACCGCGGTGTTCCTCGCCCTGGGGCAGCTGGGCCTGGCCGACCGGCTGGTCGCCGGCGAACGCGACCACGTCCGCGAGGCGCTGGACCTGCTGGAGCGGATCCCCGCGCCCTTCTTCCGCGGGCGCGGTGGTTCCATGCTGCTGTCGGTGCTCTCGCTGCTGGGCTACGACGAGTACGTCTCCGGCGGACCCCGGGACTACCTGAAGGAAGTCCTGGACCACCTCGACCGCGCGGACGAGGTGAACCTCCCGCCGGCCTTCCCGCAGCCGATGACCGAAGCGTTCGGGACGATCTACCCGCTGCTGACCATGCTGAACGCCATCGCGATGTCCGGTCGCGCCGAGTACCTGACCTACCGGAAGGACCGGCTGGCGGAGGCGAAGGAGCTGCTGGGCCGCATCGATCCGGTGGAGCGGACCCACATGGCGCTGTACTACCTCGTGGCGCTGCACAACCTGGGCCGCCTGGCCACCGAGGTGCCGGACCTGGACGCCTTCGTGGAAGACGTGCTCGGGCAGTGGGAGCACGCCGATCCCGGCGCGAACTTCTTCCGCAACGGGATCGCCTACCCCTACATGATCGAGACGGCCATGGTGACCGGCCGGCCGGACCTGATCACCGAGCGGGGGCTGGACCGCCTGGTGGACTCCTACCCCGACCTGGACCGGACGGAGCTGGACCGCACCAACCGTCCTTATCCGTTCAGCTACGCGCTGAACATGCTGGGCGAGATCGGGGAGGCGGACCGGCTCTTCGCGCCGTCGGCCCGGTACGGCGGCCGATCGGCGGTGGCCTGGGTCGTCGACCACCTGTCCGACGGCGGCCGGGCCGAGGGGAACCGGCTGTACATGCTGGACCACGCGCTGGTCAGCTACGCCCTCCGGTTGCGGGGCCCGGACCGCGCCGAGACGGAGCTGTTCCGGAGCTTCCGGTTCCGGCTCACCTCCTGAGCCCCCGCACGAAAATCCCCGGTCACCTTGCGGTGGCCGGGGATTTTCGTTGTCGTGGTCACCTGTTCGCGCCGGCGAGGGGGCCGCCCGGAACCGCCGGTGCGGCCGTTCGCTCGCACTCGGGCCGCCAGGTGCCCACGTGCACCCACTGCCGCCGCCACCGCAACGTGGCCAGCACCGTCGACCGCGCACAGCGCGGACACGGCTGGGGCATCGAGTCGATCCACATCGCTGCCATGCGAACCTCCGAGGGTATCGAAGTTTTTCCGATACCCGGAGAATCGCAGACGACGGCTACGTCACGGTTATGTGCGAGTCCTCAATGGACAGTAGTCAGCGGTCGAGGCCGTCGATGAGCCGGGCCTGGGCCGCCTTCTTGATCGCGTCGACGCGGGACACCGCCCCCAGCTTGCCGTAAATGTTGGTGAGGTGCCGTTTCACGGTGCCCTCGCTGATGAACAGGCAGGAGGCGATCTGGGCGTTGCTCATCGCCGCGGCGACCAGCCGGAGCACCTCCAGCTCCCGATCGGAGAGCAGGGTCCGCTGCTCCTGCTGGCGTTCGAGCGACTCCATCGTCGCGCGCGGGATCGACAGCAGCACGTTGTCCCGGGTGCGGCTCACCGACCGGATCGCGGTGATGAGCTCGTCGCGGGCGATGCTCTTCACCAGGTACGCCGCCGCGCCGTAGTCCAGCAGGTCGCGCACGAGCGCGGGCGCGTCGTGCATGGTCAGGATGACCACGGCCGTGTCGGGGGACGTCCGCCGGACCCGCTCGATCACCGCTTTCGCGCCGGGCCCGGGCATCTCCACGTCGAGCAGCAGGACGTTCGGCCGGTGGCGCTGCACCAGCGTGATGACCTCGTCCCCGTGGGCGGCTTCGCCGGTGACGTCGAATTCCGGGTCCGTGGACAGCAGCTCGCGCAGCCCCTGGCGGAACAGCGTGTGGTCGTCGGCGACGACGATGGTCACCTTCGTCTCGCTCGCACCGGTCATCGATGAGCTCCGAGGTGGGTGATCACGATCGAAATCTCCGTCCCGACGTCCGGGGTGGCGGTGATCGAGAAGGTGCCGCCCAGAAGTTCGAGCCGTTCACGCATGGACGACAGCCCGACCCCCGAGCGCGCGGCCAGCGCGGCGGCGAGGTCGAACCCGCGCCCGTCGTCCCGCACGGTCGCGTGCGCCTCCGCGCCGGCCACCGTCACGGTCACCTCCAGCGTTTTCGCGCCCGAATGCAGGACGGCGTTCCGGACGGCTTCGCGGAGCACGACGTACAGCTCCTCGCACACCTCGTCCGGCAGGTGCTCGTCGCCGGTCACCGACACCGTGGCGCGGATGCACGGCGGGACCCGCGTGGCCACGTAGTCGTCGAGGGCCTTCGCGAGGCCGCCGACCTCGACCGCGGACTCCCGCAGTTCCCTGGCCAGCCCCCGGATCGAGTCGAGCGCCTCGCGCAACGCCGTGCGGGCGGTGCCGATCCGGGCACGGGCCCGGGCCGGATCCGTGTCGGCGTAGACGTCGTACAGCTCGAGGTCCTGCAGGGCCACGCCGACCGAATGGGCGGCGCGATCGTGCAGCTCCCGGCCGATCCGGCGCCGTTCGTCGCGGTGGGAGTGGTTCACCTTTTCGAGCAGGAAGCTCGCGTAGGACACCGCGCCGATCCCGACGCGGTGCATGATCGACTCCTGCAGCGCGCCGGCGGCGGTGAGCAGCGTGGAGTCCTGGTCACCACGCAGCCGGGTCCGCTCCAGCACCACCGGGAGCAGGACCCGGTACATCGTCACCGCGGCGTGGGCCGACTCGATCGGGTGCACGCCCCGGCTCGCACGGCTGGCCCCGATCTCGACGCTGAGCCGTTCGCCCTCGGTCGGGGGTGCCGGGGTGCCGGCGATCGCGGTCTCGACGTCCTCGAGCACGGACTCGGCCTGGCGCAGCAGCTGGGCGGTGGCCTCCGGGACTTCGGCCAGGCGGTTGCGCTCCGCCTGCAGCTGTTTCCGGAACGACCGCACGGTCGCCCGCCGGAGAGCGGCGGGGAACATCCCGTCTTCATCGGCCACGCCGACGATTCTCTCACAGCGGCGAAGTCAGCCCAAGGCAGCCGAACAACGCGATGTGCGCACAGTATTGGGTCACCATGAACACCCGATAAGGGCGGCGTTGCGCGGATCGGGCACCGCGGCTCAGCGACGTGAGCACCGTGCCGGAAAGCGCTGCCGATCCGGCGAGCACGACTACGGCCGCGGGGAGTATTCCGATCCCCCGGACAGCGCAAAGAATGGTGAAGGTGCCGCCGACGGAACCGGCCGCGACGGCCATCACCGCGCGTGCCCGGCCCTCACCGAGCAGCACCGGCAGCGTTTTCCGGCCGGCCAGCCGATCGCCTTTCGCGTCGGCGAGGTCCTTGGTCGATCCGCCCAGTCCCATCCACAGGGACATCATGAGGCCGAAGAGGAACACCGGTTCGGTCACCCGGCCGCCGCCGGCCGCCGACCAGCCGGCCAGGTAGGTGAGCATGCCCAGCGCGGTCACCGACGCGACGAACCCGGCCAGGTTGGCCTTGAGCGGCCACGGCCCCAGCGAGTAGGCCCAGCCGACCCCGAGCATCGCCGCGGTCAGCAGGACCTGGGTCGTCGACACCGCCGCCGCGAACACGAGCGCGGCCACCGACAACGCCCCGACGATCCGGCTCGCCGAGCGCCGGGACAGTTCGCCCCGCGCGATGGGGCGCTCCTGGCCGTTGGCGCGGTCTTCGACGACGTCCGCAACCCCGTTCAGCAGGTAGACGGCCCACGTCGCGGCGAGCCAGCCGAGCGCGGCCGCCAGGAGCGCGGGCCTGTTCACCGCACCGTACGCACTGCCCGCCACCCCCAGCGCGGCACCCGCGGCGAAGCGGAGCAGGAAAATGATCTGGACCACCGGCCGTGCCTCCCGCCACGCGAGGCGCATCCTGCGCAGCAGCAACTCCGGCACGGACCGGGCTGAAGGAAATCGGAACGAACCACTCGGAATCATCGTCGAAGTCATCGGCACCTCCGTTCGACCGGGGTCTTCGGTGGAATGCGGCAAACAACCGGAGATTCTGCGGCCCGCGGATGAGCGGCGACACCGCCGGAAGCGGAAGACGGGCTACGACGTTCGTGACACCACCCGTCGACCATCGTCCCGAACCGGTTCCTCGTTGGCGGGCCCGGCATTGAACGGCGGGGCACGGCCGCTTAGCGTGGAATCGCGCATCGAGCTAATGGTTCTTCGTGGTCGGATGGGGGACGGCAGCATGCGAAACGACGATACGGCGCCGGAAAACCGGGGTGGCCGGAACAATGATACCGCGGTCGTGGTGCGGTGTTTCGGCGCTTTCGAGGTGTCCGTGGGCGGTGCCGCGGTGACGTGCTGGCACGCGGGCAAGGCGCGCAACCTCTTCCAGTACTTGCTGCTCAACCGCGGGCGCATCATCCGGCGGGAGAAGCTGTTCGAGACGTTGTGGCCGGGTGGCGCGTGGTCGCGATCGTCGAGTTCGCTGAAGGTGGCGGTGCACGGCCTCCGCCGGACGCTCGACCAGGCGGCCGGCGGCGCACCGGGCCACCGGCCGATCGAAGTCGTCCACCGCGAGCACGGCTACCGGCTCGACGCCACCGGCCTGTGGCTGGACATCGACGAGTTCGACCGCGCCCTGCGCGCGGCGCACGCCGCCGAGGCGCGGGGAGCGCGAGCCGAAGCCACGGCCTGCTACCGGCGGGCCGCCCGGCTGTACACCGGCGACTTCCTGGCCGGGGAGGACGGCGACTGGGTCGACGAACAGCGGGCGTACTACCGGACCCGGGCGCTGCACGCGCTGACCTGCCTGCGCGCCGACGCGCTGCTGCGGGGTGACCACGCCGGGGCCGTCGACGCGTGCCGCCGGATCCTGGACATCGACCCGTACCAGGAGGAGGTGTACCAGACGCTGATGGTCCTGCACGCCCGGCGCGGCGAGCTCGGCCAGGTGCGCAGCTGGCACCGGATGTGCGTGCGGCGCCTGCGACGCGACCTGGACGTAGCCCCGGCCGAGACCACGCGGCGCATCTTCATCAGGGCCGTCCGGGGCGAACTCCGGGCTCCGGAGGCGAGGACGGCGCGAACCGACGGCGCGCGCCGCTGCCCGGCACCGCGATCGAGGCGCCCGCCCGGCGCGCGGCCCGCACCCCGCATCGTGCGGCCACGCCGCTGAGCCGGGCGGGACCACCGGCCGGCTTCGGCCGCAGCGGTCACCGTTTCCCCGTCGTCCCTCCGGGCCCCTTGTCCTTCCCGGCGGCCGGACCGGCATCGCGGCCCGGGCGCGGACCGCCATCCTGCTTCGCGGGGCCGCCATCGGGCTTCACCGGACCACCCTCCGGATTCCCCTTGCCGGTCTTGGCGGGTCCCACGACCCCGACCGTCACCGGCTTCTCGGCCCGCCCCGAGGCGGGCACGACGACCGGCGCGGGGGACGAGGTGCTCGGCGGCGGGACCGCGGCGGATGTGGTGGGCGGGGCGGCTTGGGGCAGCCGCGCCGGGGAGGTCCCGGTCTCGGCCGGAGTGCCGAGCACCACCGCGAGCACGGCCGCCGCGGCGGCCGTCACGAGCACACCGCCCGCAGCCGGCACCCACCGCCGGCGCGCGGGCACCGGAGCGGCAAGCGGAACCGCGGCCGCGGTAGCCGGAACGGCGGGCTCGCGCAGCAACTGCAGCAGCAGCTCGGCACCCGGCCGGTCCGCGGGTTCGCGGGCGGTCATCCGGCTCAGCGTGCGCGCGAGCGGGTCCGGGGTGCCCTCGGGTATCCGGGGCGCCCGGTGCAGCCGGGCCATCGCCGACTCCGCCAGGGTGCCCGGGAACTCGCGCTGCGCGGTCAGGCACTCCAGCAGGAGCAGTCCGAGGGCGTAGACGTCGGCGGGCGGGCCGGCCTGCTCCCCCAGGATCTGCTCCGGCGCCAGGTACGCGGCGGTGCCGGTGACCAGTCCGGTGCCGGTGAGGTGCGTGGAGTCCAGCGCGTGCGCGATGCCGAAGTCGGTGATCAGCGGGCCGCCGGGGCCGAGCAGGACGTTCGCGGGCTTCAGGTCGCGGTGCACGATGCCGCGCGCGTGGACGTGGGCCAGGGCGTGCGCCAGCCGGACTCCCAGCTCGCCGACCTGCTCCGCGGTGAACGGCCCGGCGCACAGCCGTTCGGCGAGGTTCTCCCCGTCGACCAGCTGCATCACCAGGTACGGCCGGTCCCCCTCGGTGCCGCTGTCGAACAACGCCACCACCCCGGGGTGCTGGACGCTGGCCAGCAGGGCCTTCTCCCGCGCCCGGCGCAGCTGCTCCACGGCCACCGCGTGCCGGTCGTAGACCTTGACGGCGACCGCCCGCCCCAGCTCCCGGTCCACCGCCCGGTAGACCCGCGCGGTGGCCCCCTTCCCGATCAACGGCCCGACTTCGTAGCGCCCGGCGAGCACGTCCGGCACGTCGTTCGTCATCCGCAGGCACCCCGTCCACCTCGTGGTCCTGAACCGGTACCCGGAAGGCGGACCCGCGCAAACGCGACCTTCGACGCGGGTACGCGCCGAACGGCCCCGTCGTCGGCCACCGCTGGGCACGTGGAGTAACGGAGCCAACCCCGTTCTCCCACTCGGAACAGGCGGCTTCGCGCCGCCGACACGGCTAAGATCCTGTGCGCGCCTACGTCACATCGGGATCTCCTCCCGCGTATCGCCAAGTGACCAACCGCTTAGTAGGCTCGCTGACACGAGCCCGTTTCTCAACGACGAGGAGGTCCCCCGTGACCGATTCCCCTTCCCGTGTCGCCGTGGTCACCGGTGCCGGCCGCGGCATCGGTGCCGCCGTGGCCGCCCGGCTGGCCGATGACGGCTTCGCCGTCGGGCTGCTGGACCTGGACGAGGCCGGCGTCAAGCAGGGCGCCGAGGCGATCGTCGCGAAGGGCGGCAAGGCCGTCGGGGTCGCCCTCGACGTCAGCGACGCCGAGCAGGTCGAGGCGGCCGTCACCCGCGTCGCCGACGAACTCGGCCCGCCGGTCGTGCTGATCAACAACGCCGGCATCACCCGCGACAACCTGATCTTCAAGATGACCGAGCAGGAGTGGGACTCCGTCCTCGGCGTGCACCTCAAGGGCTCGTTCCTGATGACCCGCGCGGTGCAGAAGTACATGACCCAGGAGAAGTACGGCCGGATCGTCAACCTCTCCAGCACCTCGGCGCTGGGCAACCGCGGCCAGGTCAACTACTCCGCGGCGAAGGCCGGCATGCAGGGTTTCACCAAGACCCTCGCCATCGAGCTCGGCAAGTTCAACGTCACCGCGAACGCGATCGCGCCGGGCTTCATCGCCACCGACATGACCGCGGCGACCGCCGAGCGGATCGGCATGAGCTTCGAGGACTTCAAGGCGGCGGCCGCGTCGCAGATCCCGGTGCAGCGCGTCGGCACGCCCGAGGACATCGCCAACCTGGCCTCGTACCTGGTCAGCGAGGGCGCCGGGTTCGTCTCGGGCCAGGTCATCTACGTCGCCGGCGGACCGAAGGACTGAGGCCGATGCGCGAGTTCGAGAACCTCGACGCCTTCGCCGCCGCGGTCGGCGAGCACCTCGGGTACAGCGAATGGGTCAAGATCACCCAGGACCGGGTGAACCAGTTCGCCGACGCCACCGACGACCACCAGTGGATCCACGTCGACGAGCCGATGGCGACCGCGGGCCCGTTCGGCGGCACCATCGCCCACGGCTTCCTGACGCTCTCCCTGCTCTCGGCGTTCGGCCCGAAGATCTACCGGGTCAACGGGATCCGGATGGGCATCAACTACGGCCTCAACAAGGTCCGCTTCCCGCAGCCGGTGAAGGTCGGCTCGAAGGTGCGCGCCGGGGCCGAACTGGTCGAGATCGTCGACATCCCGGGCGGCAAGCAGGCCGTGTCGCGGTGGACCGTCGAGATCGACGGTGAAGCGAAGCCCGCCTGCGTCGCCGAGTGGGTGACGCGTTTCCTCGCGTGACGCCCCCGCCAAAGCGGCACTTTCACGTGAAAGCTCCGCTTTGCGCCACAAAGCGGCACTTTCACGTGAAAGTGCCGCTGGCCGCGCATACCGACTGGTCGGTATGATGCCCCGATGACGCTGATGGAGGCACGATGAGCCGGACCGATCCGCCCGGGCTCGACCTCGGCCGGCTGCGCGCCCACCTGGACGCGCGGCGGGCCGGCCTGGTCGACGGGGAGCTGACCGCGGACGTCGTGGAGGGCGGCCGGTCGAACCTCACCTACGTGGTGGCCGACGGCCGGACGCGCTGGGTGGTGCGCCGCCCGCCGCTCGGGCACGTGCTGCCCACGGCGCACGACATGAGCCGCGAGTTCCGGGTGATCTCGGGCCTGCGTGACACCGCCGTGCCGGTGCCCGAAGCACTGCTGCTGTGCGAGGACACCGACGTCGTCGGGGCACCGTTCTACGTGATGAGCTTCGTCGAGGGCACGCCGTACCGGACCGCGGAGCAGCTGAGCGAACTCGGCCCGGACCGCACCCGGGCGATGGCCGACGCGCTGGTCGGCACCCTCGTCGACCTGCACGCGGTGGACCCGGCCGCCGTCGGGCTGGGTGACTTCGGCCGGCCGGAGGGCTTCCTGGAGCGGCAGCTGCGACGGTGGAAGAAGCAGCTCGACGCCTCCCGCAGCCGCGACCTCCCCGGCATCGACGAGCTGCACGACCGGCTCGCGGCGGCGGTGCCGGTGTCCGGTGAGCCGTCGATCATTCACGGCGACTACCGCCTCGACAACGTCCTGGTCGACGGCGACGACCGGATCTCGGCGGTGCTCGACTGGGAGATGTCGACGCTGGGCGACCCGCTGACCGACCTCGCGCTGCTGGTGGCCTACGCCGAGCGCGACAAGGTGTCGCTGCCGTTCGTGTCCAACGCCAGCTCGGCGCCGGGCTACCCGGGCACCGACGAGGTCGTCGCCCGCTACGCCGAGCTGTCCGGGCGGGACGTCTCGCAGCTGAACTGGTACGTCAGCTTCGCGTTCTTCAAGCTGGCCGTGATCCTGGAAGGTATCCACTACCGCTTCAGCAAGGGCCAGACGGTCGGGGCGGGTTTCGAAGGCGTCGGTGCCGGGGTCGCGCCGCTCATCGCGCACGGCAACGAGATTCTCAAAGAGGAGAAGTAAATGGACTTCGCGTTCGACGAGAAGACCGAGGAGCTGCGCGGGCAGCTCCTCGAGTTCATGGACTCGCACATCTACCCCGCCGAGCCGGTGTTCGAGCGGCAGCTCGCCGAACGCGACGACCCGTGGGCCATCCCGCCGGTCATGGAGGAACTGAAGGCCGAAGCGCGCAAACGCGGCCTGTGGAACTTCTTCCTCCCCGGCGACCACGGCGCGGGCCTGACGAACCTGCAGTACGCGCCGCTGGCGGAGATCACCGGCCGCAGCATCCGGCTGGCGCCGACCGCGCTCAACTGCGCCGCGCCGGACACCGGGAACATGGAAGTGCTGACCATGTTCGGCAACGAGCAGCAGCAGAAGCAGTGGCTGGAACCGTTGCTGAACGGGGAAATCCGCTCGGCCTTCGCGATGACCGAGCCGGACGTCGCCTCCTCCGACGCCCGCAACATCGAGACGGCCATCCGCCGCGACGGCGACGAGTACGTGATCAACGGCCGCAAGTGGTACATCTCCGGCGCGATGAACCCCGCGTGCAAGATCTTCATCGTGATGGGGAAGACCGATCCCGAAGCCGCGCCGCACAAGCAGCAGAGCATGATCCTCGTCCCCCGCGACACGCCGGGCCTGACGGTCAAGCGCGGCATGCACGTCTTCGGCTACGACGACAGCGACCACGGCGGCCACGCCGAGGTGCTCTTCGAGGACGTCCGCGTGCCGGTGGAGAACCTCATCGCCGGCGAGGGCGACGGGTTCGCCATCGCCCAGGCCCGGCTCGGCCCGGGCCGCATCCACCACTGCATGCGCGCCATCGGGATGGCCGAGCGGGCGCTGGAGCTCATGTGCCGCCGGGCGATCTCGCGGGAGGCGTTCGGCAAGCCGATCGCCCAGCAGGGTGTGGTGCAGGACTGGATCGCCGAATCGCGCGTCAAGATCGAGCAGCAGCGGCTGCTCGTGCTCAAGACCGCGTGGCTGATGGACACCGTCGGCAACCAGGGCGCGCACACCGAGATCCAGGCGATCAAGATCTCCACCCCGATCACCGTGGAGTGGATCCTCGACAAGGCCGTGCAGGTGCACGGCGCGGGCGGGGTCAGCCAGGACTTCCCGCTGGCCGCCATGTGGGCCGGGAACCGCACGCTGCGCCTGGCCGACGGGCCGGACGAGGTCCACAAGCGCTCGCTGGCCCGGCGCGAACTGAAGAAGTACCTCTCGGAGGGCGCGAAGTGACTGTCACCGCCGAAGACCTGACCCGCCAGGCGACCGAATTCCTGGCGTCGCACGACCCCCATGACACAGCCCCCCTGGACTTCCTGCGGGCCCGGTTCGACGCCGGTCTCGCCTGGATCCACTTCCCCGCCGGGCTCGGCGGGCAGAACGCGCCGCGCGCGCTGCAGTCCGTTGTGGACGAAGTGTTCACGGAGGCGGGCGCGCCGGACAACAACCCGCGCCGGATCGGCATCGGCCTCGGCATGGCCGCGCCGACCATCCTCGCCTTCGGCACGCCGGAGCAGCGCGAGCGCTTCCTGCGTCCATTGTGGACCGGCGAGGAGGTCTGGTGCCAGCTGTTCAGCGAGCCCGGCGCCGGCTCCGACCTGGCCGCGCTCGGCACCCGCGCGGTGCGTGATGGCGACGACTGGATCGTCACCGGCCAGAAGGTGTGGACGTCCGGCGCGCACGAGTCGCAGTGGGCGATCCTGGTCACCCGGACCGATCCGGACGTGCCGAAGCACCAGGGCATGACGTACTTCCTGTGCGACATGACCGCGCCCGGTGTCGAGGTCCGGCCGCTGCGCCAGATCACCGGCGAGGCCGAGTTCAACGAGGTGTTCCTCACCGAAGTCCGGATTCCGGACACCCAGCGCCTCGGTGCGGTCGGCGAGGGCTGGAAGGTCGCGCAGACCACGCTGATGAACGAGCGCGTCGCGATCGGCGGGCACGTCCAGCCGCGCGAAGGCGGCCTGATCGGGATCGTCGCGAAGACCTGGCGGGAGCGGCCGGAGCTGCGCACGCCGGAGCTGCGTGACCGGCTGGTGCAGCACTGGGTCGAGGCGGAAACGCTGCGGCTGGCCGGCACCCGGCTGCGCCAGCAGCTGACAGCGGGCGCGCCCGGTCCGGAAGGCTCGGCCATGAAGGTCGCCTTCTCGGAGCTCAACCAGGCGCTCACCGGCCTGGAGGTCGAACTGCTCGGCGAAGAGGGCCTGGCCTACGACGACTGGTCGTTCCGGCGCCCGGCGATCGTCGACTTCACCGGCCGCGAAGCCGGTTACCGCTACCTGCGCGCGAAGGGCAACTCCATCGAGGGCGGCACCTCGGAGGTCCTGCGCAACATCATCGCCGAACGCGTGCTGGGGCTGCCCTCGGAGCCGCGCGTCGACAAGGACGTCGCCTGGAAGGACCTGCCCCGATGAGTGACCTGCTGTACTCGGACGTCGAGGAAGACCTGCGGGCTTCGGTCCGGGACCTGCTGAAGGACAAGGCTTCGGCCGAGGCGCTGCTGGCCCGCGTGGAGACGGCGGAGCCGTACGACCTGAAGCTGTGGCGCACGCTGGCCGACGAGGTCGGCGTCGCCGGGCTGGCGGTGCCGGAGGAGCTGGGCGGGCACGGCGCGTCGGCCCGCGAGGTGGCCGTGGTGGCCGAGGAGCTGGGCCGCAGTGTGGCGCCGGTGCCGTTCCTCGGCAGCGTCGTGCTCGCGACGACAGCGCTGGTGCACGTGGGCGCGCGCGAATTCGTCGGCCGGCTCGCGACCGGGCAGGCGATCGGTGCGCTGGCCGTCCCGCTGTCGACGGCCCCGGGCGCGGGTTTCCCGTCGTCCGTGACCGTCTCGGCCGAGGGGACGTTGACCGGGCGAGTGGGGACGGTCGCCGACGCGTCGGTGGCCGACCTGCTCGTGGTCCCGGCCGCCGGCCCGGACGGTCCCGCCCTGTACGTGGTCGAGGCCTCGGCCGCGGCGGTGTCGGAGCTGGTCTCGTTCGACCTGACGCGCCGGGTGGCCGACGTGCGGTTTTCGGACACCCCGGCCACGCTGGTCGCCGCGGGCCCGGAAGCCGCCGCGGCGCTGGAGCAGGCCCTGCTGTTCGGGGCGGGCATCCTGGCGTCGGAGCAGACCGGCGTCGCGGAGTGGGCGCTCACCGAGACCGTGCGCTACCTGAAGGGCCGGTACCAGTTCGGCCGCCCGGTCGGCGGGTTCCAGTCGCTCAAGCACCGGCTGGCGAACCTGTACACGGACCTGGTCCTCGCCCGCGCGGCGGCCCGCAACGCCGCCGACGCGCTCGCCACGGGCACCGACGTGCCGATCGCGGTGGCGGTGGCCCAGGCCCGCAACGCGCCGATCGCCGTCCACGCGACGGAGGAGGCGATCCAGCTGCACGGCGGCATCGGGATGACGTGGGAACACCCGGCGCACCTGTACCTGAAACGGGCGAAGGCGGACGAGATCGCCCTCGGCACCCCGGGCCGCCACCGCGCCCGGCTGGCGGAACTGGTCGATCTGCCCGCCTGATCTCCCCGAGACGCGGCCCGGTTCCCCCGATCGACGGCGGGACCGGACCGCGTCGCAGGCACCATTTATGAAGAAACTTCAGCTTCGTCGCGAATTTTCGCTCATCTGAGCGAAAATTTTGTGAGGCAGACCACTGTGTAGGTAAAAGGGTGACAAAAATGCCCTTCTTCCCATGGTTCTCCCGGGCGAGCGGATCTAACCTGAGCGCCATGGAAACAGCCGTCGCGCCGACCGACGCCGGTGCGCTGGAGGAATTGACCGTCACCGTCGGCGGTCACCACCACAGTGCGCTCGCGGCCGGGCCCGTTTCGGGCGAGCTCGTCCTGCTGCTGCACGGCTGGCCCGAGTTCGCCGACGCCTGGACCGAGCAGCTCCACGCCCTCGGCGAGGCCGGCTACCGCGCGCTGGCCGTCGACCAGCGGGGCTACGCCGCGGGAGCGCGTCCCGACGGCGTCGAGCACTACCGCCTCGACCTGCTGATGAGCGACGTCCTCGCGTTCGCCGCCGACCAGGGGGCGGACCGGTTCCACCTGATCGCCCGCGACTGGGGCGGCATGGTGGCCTGGGCCATCGCCGCCGCCCACCCGGACCGGCTCCGGTCCCTGACGGTGCTCTCCACCCCCCACCCGTCGGCGCTCCGACGAGCGGCGGCCACCGACGACGGCCAGTTCCACGACCTCGGCTACATCCGCTTCTTCCGCCGCGCGGTCGGCAAAGCCGAGAATTACCTCTTACGTGACGAAGCCGCGCAATTACGCGCTGTTTACAACCGTCGGATTCCGGCCGATTTCGTGGAACGCGCGGTGGCCCGGCTTTCGGAACCGGGTGCGTTGACGGCCACGTTGAATTGGTACCGCGGCGCGACGACCGACGAGTTCGACATCCCGGCGGGCCGCATCAAGGTGCCGACGCTGTACCTGTGGGGCAGTGAGGACCCGTACCTCGGCCAAAGCGCGGCGGAGCAGACGGTCCACCACATCGACGCCGAGTACCGCTTCCAGATCGTCGAGGGCGCGACCCAGTGGATGGCGATGGAGGTCCCGGACGAGGTGAGCGCCTTCCTGCTCGACCACCTCCGGCGGCACTAGCCCGGACATCGGCCGGAACTCGATCACCCGGCCGGCCGCAGCGCGTCCAGCAGCAGGTCCGCGTAGTGGTCCCCGATCTGGCGGGCCGTCAGCGACCCGCTCCGGCGGTACCACGACCCCAGGTGGTGCACCGAACCGAAGAAGAAGTCGACGACCACGTCGGCGGGCTTGTCCGTGCGGAACTCCCCGGACGCCTGGCCTTCCTCGATCAGGCCGCGGAAGCGCTCGTGGTACTTCCGGCGCTCGGCTCGCACGGCCTTCTGCTTGTCCGGGGACAGCTGGTGCATCGACTGCAGGAAGATCGTGTTGTCGTCGAGGTTGTCGATGCTGGACACCACGACGTCCGACGCCGCCGCGGCGAGGCGTTCCCGCAGTGGCGAGTCCGACGTGGCGACGCTCTCCAGCTGGCGGGTCTGCTCGCGCAGGACGCGCGCGTAGATCTCGTAGAGCAGGTCGTCCTTCGAGCCGAAGTAGTGGTACATCGCGCCCTTGGTGACGCCCGCTGCTTCGACGATCTCCTGGACCGACGTGCGGTCGAAGCCCTTCTTGGCGAACAGCTTCGTGGCGTGTTCCAGCAGCCGCCGGGGCACGGCGGCCTGGTCGTCGCCGGTGGCCTCGCCCGGCTTACGGGTGCTTGCTCGGGTCACCGCGAATACCCTCCTCTCCACGTCAAGACGGACGCACCAGGATAACGGCTCAGCCCGCCCACGCCAGGAACCGCCGGGGGTTGTCGACGAGCATTGTGGTGATGTCCGCTTCGGACACCCCGCGCTCGCGCAGCGCGGGCAGCACGTCCCGGGTGATGTGCAGGTAGTGCCAGTTCGGCGCGATCGTGGGCAGCTGCGCGGCGGGCAGCCAGTCGATGTAGCAGGACGCGTCGTGTGAGAGCACCATGCTGCCCGCGTAGCCGCGTTCGCACAGCGCCGCGACCGTGTTCACCCGGTCCTCGAACGGCAGCAGCAGGTCCAGGCCGAACCGGTCCATCCCGAGCAGCGAGCCCCGGTCGGCGAGCTCGGTGAGGTACCCCAGGTCCGTCGAGTCGCCCGAGTGCCCGACGAGCACCCGGCTCAGATCGACGCCCTCCTCTTCGAAGATCGCCTGCTGCTCCAGCCCGCGCCGCGTGCCGGCGTGCGTGTGGGTCATGATCGGCGCACCCGTCTCGACGTGGGCCTGCGCCACCGCCCGCAGCACGCGTTCGACGCCGGGCGTCACCCCCGGTTCGTCGGTGGCGCACTTGAGCAGCCCGGCCTTGACGCCGGTACCGGCGATGCCTTCGCGCAGGTCGCCGACGAACATCCCGACCAGCGGGTCCTCGCCCGGCAGCAGCGTGCCCGGCCCGCGGAGGTGCAGGTAAAATGGCACGTCACGGTAGGTGTACAGCCCGGTCGCGACGACGATGTTGACCTCGACCCCGGCGGCGACCCGCTGCACGCGCGGGATGTACCGGCCGAGCCCGATCACCGTCGGGTCGACGATCGTGTCGATCCCGGCGTCCTTCAGCTCCCGCAGGCGCCGGATCGCTTCCGGGACGTGCTCGTCCTCCCGGAAGCCGTCGTGCTCCGGGTAGTTCTCGACGAATTCGGGGCTCAGCACGAAGAGGTGCTCGTGCATCAGCACCCGGCCCAGCGCTTCCGGCGCGATCGCGCCGCGGACGGTCTCGACCACCGCGCTACCCCCGCGCCCGCAGTTCGCGGCGCAGGATCTTGCCGCTCGTGGTCTTCGGCAGCTCGTCGAGGACTTCGATGGTGCGCGGGTACTTGTAGGCGGCGAGCCGGTCCTTGCACCAGGCGACCAGCTCCGCGGGATCGGCGTCGGCCCCGAGCGCCGGGCTGACGTACGCCTTGACCGTCTCGCCGCGGTACTCGTCGGCGATCCCGACCACGGCGGCCTCGCGGACCGCCGGGTGCGTGTACAGGACGTCCTCGACCTCGCGCGGCCAGACCTTGAAGCCGGACGCGTTGATCATGTCCTTCTTGCGGTCGACGACGTAGACCCAGCCGCGTTCGTCCATGAACCCGATGTCGCCGGTGAGCAGCCGCCCGCCGGGCAGCGCCTCGACTGAAACAACCGGGGCTTCGCCCCGGGCCGGAGGCTCCGCCACCCGGACCCCCGAACCGATTACTGTGGCGTCCGGGCGGTTCCAGTAGCCCGAAACCACCATCGGGCCTTCGACGGCGATCTCGCCCGCCTGCCCGGGCGGCAGCTCTTCGCCGTTCTCGCCGAGGATGCGGACGATCGTGTCCGGCACCGGCAGGCCGATCGAGATGGTCCCGGATGCCGGGTCGATCGGTGCCTCGAGGGTGCCGGGGACGACGACGCAGCCCGCCGTGGTCTCGGTGAGGCCGTAGCCGTTGTGGATGTAGTGCCCGGTCTTCGCCCGGAAGGCCTCGACGACAGCGGGCGGCAGCGCGGCGCCGCCGGAGTACAGCAGCGCGAACGACGCGAAGTGCTCCCGGCTGAACGACGGGTGGGCCATCAGGGCCATGTAGGCCGTGGACGGCCCGACCGTGTACGACGGCTGGTGCTCGAGGAACGCGTCGAGCACGACCCCGGGTTCGAACCGGTAGGCCAGGGCCAGGGTGCCCTCGATGTCGATCGCGGAGCCGAGTTCGCAGACCATGCCGGTGATGTGGAACAGCGGTGCGAGCCCGAAGAGCGTCGAGCCTGCGGGCAGGCCGCTGAAGGAGCCGAGCCCCGCGGCGTTGGTGCCGATGTTGCCGTGGGTGTTGGTGGCGCCCTTCGGCGTGCCGCTGGTGCCGGAGGTGTAGCTGATCAGGGCGACGTCGTCGAGGGCGAACGCGGGTTCCGGGGGCTTCGGGCCGGGTGTGGCCGCGGCTTCGAGGAGCTCGGTCGTCCCCGGGGTCGCTTCTTTTTCGATCTCGGCGAGCACGCGCTCGTCGTCACGGGTCTGGAACTCGAGTTCGCTGGTGGTGAGCGCGATTTCGACCGCGCTGTCCGCGACGGTCCGCGCGATGTAGGCGTTCCAGCCGCGCTGCGAGCAGACGATCGCCTTCACGCCGGCGTCGGTGAGCACGTGCGTGAGCTCGCGTTCGCGGTACATCGGGTTGACCGGGACCACGATCCCGCCGGCCTTCCACGCGCCGAGCAGCGCGACGACGAACTGGGGGATGTTCTGCAGCACCAGGGCGAGCCGGTCGCCGCGGGCGAAGCCATGGGCCGTCAGGTGCCGCGCGACGCCGTCGGAGAGTTCGTCGACTTGCCGGTAGCTCAGCCGCGCGTCGAAGTACGCGATCGCCGCCCGGTCGGGCACGTGGTCCACGGCGCGGCGGAACGTCTCGGGCAGCGTCGTGGGCTTCGCCGGTCCCGCGGCCCGCGCCCGTTCGTCGTAGCTCGCGAGCCAAGGCTTCGCGTCGTACCAGCTCATCCCGTGACCTCCATTGGACACCGACCGGTCGGTATGCCGACGCTAGGAGGCCACGGCGGTCCGCGTCAAGCCCGTCAGCGCACGCCGAAATTGCGCACAGCAATTCCGGCACACCACTGAATCACTCAAAGCAAATGCAGTCGGATGCCGCCGTCACAGGGGTACACGTGGCCCGGTTCGAAATGGTTCAAATCTTCTTTTTTGGGTGGATCACACTGGACAAACCCCTGGTCGAGAAGCCACCATGGGTCTCGGCGACCAGATAGGTCCGCCCCATCAAAGAACCCCGCCGTATCCCCCGAACACGGCGGAGTACCCATATGTTCACGCTAACTCACGCACGAAAACGGAGTCATTCATGCCTGCTTCCGGTGGACGACACCGCCTGTCCCGGCGGACGAAGATCGCGACCGGGGTCTTTGCCCTCGCGATCGCAGGTGGAGCGCTGGCGGTCGCCACGACCTTCGGCCAGCCCGGCGCCGCCAACGCCGCCTCGGGCGGTCAGGCCGCCGTCGGCCAGATCTCCTGCCCCGACGTGGCGAGCAAGCTCCCGGCCATCCCCGCGCAAGCCCAGGCCGAGGTGCAACGCAACCTGGACCTGCTGAACACCCAGATCGCCGAAGCCAACAACCGCCTGCAGACGACCGTCGGCCAGGGCGGCCCCAACTTCGTGCAGAACGCCATCCTCGGCCCGCTGGCCGACAAGCGGAAGTCCACGATCGACCGCATCGCCATCTCGATCGGGCGCCGGGCCGAGAAGCCGCAGGGCCTCGACAACCTGGCCACGTGCGCGGTCGGCGGGCAGGCCGGCACGGGAGCCGGGGCGGGCGCGCCCGCCCCGGCTCAGGGCACGGGCAACGGCGGCCAGAACGGCAACACCGGCCAGAACGGGAACACGGGCAACAGCGGCAACACCGGCAACGCCGGGGTCGGCAAGATCTCCTGCCCCGACGTGGCGAGCAAGCTCCCGGCCATCCCCGCCCAGGCCCAGGCGGAGGTGCAGCGCAACCTCGAGCTGCTGAACACCCAGATCGGCGAAGCCAACAACCGCCTGCAGACGACCGTCGGCCAGGGCGGCCCCAACTTCGTGCAGAACGCCATCCTCGGCCCGCTCGAGGACAAGCGCGTGGCGACGATCAACCGGATCGCCACCGCCATCGGCCGCAACGCCGCCAAGCCGCAGGGCCTCGACGCCCTCGCGCCTTGTAGCCGGTGACCACCGGGGCCCGGCGGGGGGTGCGCCCCGCCGGGCTCGCGGTCAGCGGGCCAGCAGCGCGCTGATCCGCAGGAAGCCCCGCGCGGTCATCGTCACCCGCACCTCCGTGGTGACGACCGGATCGAATGCGAACGACGTCGGGTCGTTCGAGCCGGTCCCCCACGTGATCCGCAGGTTCCGCACCGGCTCGAAGCCCCGGGCCGTGCGGTGGGTGACTTCGACGGCGACCGGGAGCGCCAGCTTCGCGTCCACGACGAAGTTCGCCGTGACGGCGCTGATGCGCTGAGCCGACGGCCAGGACAGGGACACCCAGTCTTCGGCCCGCGGCCTGCTCACGGCGTTCAGCGTCGAAGTCGCCTGTTTGACGTAGTAGTTGGACCAGCCGGTCGCCGGGTTTCCGTCCAGCATCGCCGCGGGCAGCGTGTCCGGGGCACCCGAGTAGCTCGCGTCCGCGGTCGACGCGGCCGGGACGACGGCCGTTTCGACCGCGCGCGCTCCCGGGCCGTTGCGCTGCCCGAGCGGCGTGCCCGGCAAGGTGATCGTCCCCGGCACCAGCCCCGGCGCGCTCGCCGTCACGGTGATCGGGCCCCGGCCGCCGGTCGCCGCGACGACGGCGACGGCCAGCCCCTTGAACGCCGGGATGGTCGGCTGCTGGTAGCTCTGGGCGAGTTCCTGCCGTCCGTTGTCGACGCCGGCGACCCGGCCCGGCCCGCGGACGGCGAACCGCAGCACCGGCTCGGCGCCCGGCACGACGACCCCGCGGGCGTCCACGACCGACGCCGTCATGAACGTCATCGCCCCGGCCACGACCCCGCCACCGGGTGCTTCCACCCTCAGCTTGACCGCGCGCGGCGGCCCGGCCGTGACGAGCTCGTCGCGCGCCACCTCGCGGCCGCCGGCCCGCGCGATCGCGGTCAGCGTGCCGGGCTCGAAGGGCACGGTCCAGGTCAGGTGCAGCTTGCCGCGGCCGCCGTTCGGGCTCGTGTAGCTGCCGGAGGGATCCTTCTTGTCGTCGCCGACGGGCTCGCTCGTCTCCAGGTACGGTCGTCCGTCCGCAGTGGTCTTGCGGTCGAACTTCTCGACCCCCAGCGACTTCCCGTTCAGCACCAGCTCCACTGTGTCCACAGTGGAATAGACCCACACCGCGACGGGTTCGCCGGCCCGGTGGTTCGTCCAGTCCATCGGCGTCAGGTGCACCATCGGCGCCGTGGTCCACTGGCTGCGGAACAGGTGGAAGGCGTCCTTGGGCAGGCCGGCGCTGTCGATCGCGCCGAAGAACGACGTCTTCACGGGGAAGACGTCGTACGGCGTCGGCTCGCCGAGGTAGTCCTGTCCCGACCACAGGAACTGGCCTTGGAAGAACTTCCGGTCGCGGTCTTTCTTCAGCGAGTACTCGCCGCTGAAGGTCCACGAAGCCAGGTTGTTGTCGTAGGACGAGGTCGCCCGCTTGCCCGGGGTGTAGTTCTCGCCGGTGTTGAGCAGGTCGGGTTCCTGGTAGACCCCGCGCGTCGACGTCGCCGAGGACGACTCCGACTCGAAGAAGAACTTGTCCGGGTACTGCTTGTGCAGCCCGTCGATGGACTGGGCGGTGTTGTAGTTGACACCGAGGCCGTCGAGCTGCTTCAGGATGAGGTCCTGCGGCGAGCCCGGCGCCGGCACGCCGCGGTAGCGGTCCGAGCCCATGACGACCGGCCGGGTGGGGTCGATCGCGCGGACCGCGGCGATCAGGTCCGCCGCGATCTGCGGACCGCCCGCCATCGACGCGTCCGGCACCTCGTTGCCGATCGACCACAGCACGACCGCGGGCGAGTTCTTGGCCGCGTGGACCATTTCGGCGATGTCGCGCCCGCTCCACGCGTCGAAGTCCCGGTGGTAGTCGTACTCGAGCTTGCCGGTCCGCCAGCAGTCGAACGCCTCGACCATCATGACGATCCCGAGCCGTTCGCAGACCGTCACCAGCTGCGGGTCCGGCGGGTTGTGGGCGGTCCGCAGCGCGTTGACGCCCATCGCGAGCATCAGCCGCATCTGGTGCTCCAGCGCGGCCGGGTCGATCACCGCACCCAGCGCGCCCTGGCTCGCGTGCAGGTTGACCCCGCGCAGCTTCATCGGCACGCCGTTGAGCGAGAACCCGTTGTCAGGGTGGAATTCGGTGTAGCGGAAGCCGAAGTCCGTGGTGGTCGTGTCGAGCACGCGCCCGGCCACGACGACGTCGGTGCGCAGCCGGTACAGCCGGGGCTTTTCTCCCGACCAGAGCTGAGGACGCTCGACTCGCAGCTCGCCGGCCGCGGTCGCCGTCCGGCCGGCGGCCACCGCGACGGTGGCCGAGCCGTTCGCCACGACCCGGCCCGCCGGGTCGGTGACCGTCGTGCGCACCTGCACCGTCACCGAGGCACCGGAGTCGTTGACGACGTCGGTGGCGACCCGCACCGTGCCCCGGCCGGCGGCGATGTCCGGCGTGGTGACGAACGTGCCGTGCCGGGCGACGTGCACCGGCTCGGTGACGACCAGGCGGACGCGGCGGTAGATCCCGCTGCCGGAGTACCAGCGGCTGCTGGGCAGCGGGTTCGTCGCCCGCACGGCCAGGACGTTCGGCGTCCGCCCGTCGGTGTGCAGCCGCCCGGTGAGGTCGAAGGCGAATCCGGTGTAGGCGTACGGGTGATTGCCGAGCAGCTCGCCGTTCAGGTACACGTGGGCGTCCGAATAGACGCCGTCGAACTCCACCGACACGCGCTTCCCGGCGAGCGACGGCGGCAGCGTGAACGTCTTGCGGTACCAGCCGAGCCCGCCGCGGAAGAAGCCGGAACCGCTGCTGGTGCCCTTGTCGGTCGGCGGGAGCTCGATGCTCCAGTCGTGCGGGACGTCGACGACCTGCCACCCTGAGTCGTCGAAGGCGGGTTTCGCGGCGTCGGTGAAGCGGCCACCGGGATCGGTGACGCCGTCGGGGTTGGCGAGGGCGAACCGCCAGCCGGTCGTGAAATCGCTTTCTCGCGCCTGCCCCGGCTGCGTGAGCGCGTCGGCGGCCCGGGCGACCGGCGCGACGGCCGACGCGGCGACGGCAGCGCCGACGCCGCCCAGCACGGCCCGTCTGCGGAGACCACTCGGTTCATCTTCCGGCATCGGGCAGTCCCTTCCAGCAAAGCGGCGTGCGGGCGGAAAGCACTATGGCACAGAGTTTTCCGGGCAATCAAAGGGTTCGATCATTTCGAACTGACGCCGCTGTTCCGCATCCGCACCTGACGGATGGTCAAGCGACCGCTTAGTATGGGGTCCGACCCCGAGGAGGCGGCGATGTCGACCGTGGACGGCGTGCGGTACGTGGCGGACGGTGCGGTGGCCACGTGCACGTTCGACAAACCCGGCCGCAGCAACGCGATGGACGTGCCGATGCAGGCCCGCTACGGCGCCCTGCTGCGGCAGGCGGACGCGGATCCGGAGATCCGCGCGGTCGTCGTCACGGGGGCGGGCAAGGCCTTCTGCCCCGGGGCCGACCTGGGGTTGCTGGACACCATCGCCGCGGCGCCGCCCGCCCAGGAGGGCGAGAACTTCCGGGACGTGCTGGCGGCCGCCTCGGTGGGCGTCCCGGTGGTCGCCGCGATCAACGGTGGCTGCGCCGGCCTCGGGTTCGTCATCGCCTGCTCGGCGGACGTCCGCTTCGCGGCCGCGGGCGCCAAGTTCACCACCGCGTTCGCCCGTCGCGGCCTGATCGCCGAGTACGGCATCGCGAAGCTGCTGCCGGAGCTCGTCGGCCAGGGCCGCGCCCGCGACCTGCTGCTGTCGGGACGCACGTTCACCGCGGAGCAGGCGCTGGCGTACGGCCTGGTCCAGGAAGTCGTCCCGGCCGGTGAGCTGCAGTTGCGCGCGCACGCCTACGCGGCCGAGCTGGCGACTTACAGCGCGCCGCGGTCGATGGCGGTGATGAAGGAGCAGTTCGCGCGGGAGGCCCTGCTCCCGCTGCCGGAGGCGGCCCGCGCGGCGACGGCGTTGATGCTGGAGTCGTTCGGCCGTCCCGAGCTGGCGGAGGGGCTGGCCAGCTGGAACGAGCGCCGTCCGCCTCGGTTCCCCGCCCACCGATGAGTTTCCGCGGCCCCGGCCGTCAGTACCTGCATCCCTGATCCGGAGGTGGGTCCGATGGCCAAATTGCTCTACGCGTTCAGCTGCTCGGTCGACGGTTTCATCGCCGGCCCCGGCGGCGACATGTCCTGGTTGACCCCCCACCTGGTCCCCGACCCACTGGTCGCCGACCTGATCCCCCGCATCGGAGCCCTGCTGGTGGGCCGCCGCACGTTCGACGGCGACGACCCGCACCGCGGCGGCCCGGGCGAAGGCAAGGCATTCGGCGGTGGCTGGGAGGGCCCGCAGTTCGTTCTCACCCACCGTGCGGCGCCTTCGGTACCCGGCGTGACTTTCGCCGGCGAGCTGACCGGGGCCGTCGACGCGGCGAAGGCGGCTGCCGGGGAGAAGTACGTCAACGTGCTCGGTGCTGATGTCGCGCGGCAGTGCCTCGAGGCCGGGGTGCTCGACGAGATCCTCGCCTTGCCGGTACCGGTGCTCCTCGGTTCCGGCGTCCGGATCTTCGAGCGGGCCGGTTCCCCCGTCCGGCTGGAGCCGGTGGGACCTTGCCGGTATCGGGTGGTTCCTTGACGGGCGCCTTCTTTTCTCACCCGATGCGAAACCCAGACGTTGGGCTCGTGAGACTCCCCTCCATGAACCGCGGCGAACCCGGTGGGTAAGGAATGGCGTAAACCGCCTCGGCCAGGTCCGGGCGCTGCGCCAGTGTCACGACCTCATGGCTAGCGCGACCAGGATTCCAGCGCGATCAACGTCTTCGTGCCCGTCACCTGGTGGTGCCGGCGGATCTCGTCGATCGTCTTCTGCAGGTGCGCCATGTCGCGGACGCGCAGCCACACCAGCGCGTCCGGGTCGCCCGCGATCGTGAACACCGCCTGCGCCTCCGGCATGCGGGTGGTGGTGCGCAGGATCTCGGCCACCTTCGTGTTGCCCACGAACCGCAGCTCGGTGAACGCCTCGATCCCCCAGCCCAGCTTCGCGTGGTCGACCTGGATGGTGAACCCGGTGATCACGCCGCTGTCCCGCAGCCGATCGATGCGGCGCTTGACCGCCGCCGTGGACAGGGTCACGCGGCCGGCGATGTCGGACAGCGTCCGGCGGGCGTCCTCGCGCAAGAGGCCGAGGATCTCGTGGTCGGTCGCGTCGAGCGGCTCTTCGGACATGCGTCCGAGCGTAACTGCGCGCAAAAATCCGGGCCAATCGACGCGGGAGCACACCGAAGTTTGCGCGTGGAGGGCAAAAGCTAGGCTGCCTGTTGCGTGGGTGTGGCGCGCGTCGCATCGTGCCCGAAACGCACCGAGAGCGAAGGGAGCCGCGCCGTGGAGACGTTCACGCTGGAGGACCGCTATCTGCGGGAGGCGGGAACCGTGCACCTGACCGGGGTGCAGGCCCTGGTCCGGCTGCTGTTCGACCGCGTCCGCCACGACCGGGCCCGCGGTGGCGATCCCGCCGTCTTCGTCTCGGGCTACGAAGGCTCGCCGCTGGCCGGCTACGACCTCGAACTCGGCCGCCGGGCGAAGCTGCTGGAGAAGCACGATGTCGTGCACCAGCCGGGCCTCAACGAAGAGCTGGGCGCGACGTCGGTGATGGGCAGCCAGCTCGTCGCGGGCGCCGGCGGGCGCCGCGGGGTCACCGGCTTCTGGTACGGCAAGGCGCCCGGTCTCGACCGGGCCAGCGACGCCCTCCGCCACGCCAACCTGGCCGGCACCGACCCGCGGGGCGGCGCGGTCGCGCTCGTCGGCGACGACCCCAACGCGAAGTCCTCCACCGTTCCCTGCGCGTCCGAGCTCGCCCTCGCCGATCTGGCCATCCCGGTCCTCTACCCCGCCGATCCCGAGGACGTCCTCGACCTCGGGATGCACGCCGTCGAGCTGTCGCGGGCCAGCGGGCTGTGGACGTCGATGAAGATCGTCACCAACGTCGCCGACGCGTCCGGCACCGCGACCGTCGGTCCGGACTGGACCGCGCCCGACATCGCGAACGCCTACCGGCACACGCCGACGTCACGGCTGCTCGGCGCGAGCCTGGCCGAGCTGGAGCGCACCCTCTTCACCGTCCGGCTGCCGCTGGTCCTCGACTACCTGCGCGCGAGCGGCATCAACCGGATCACCGTGCGCGGGCCGGCCGACCGGATCGGCATCGTGTCCGCCGGTAAGTCCTATTTGGACCTCAAGCAGGCGCTGCGCACCCTCGGCCTGGACGAGGGAACGCTGAGCCGGTACGGCATCCGCGTGCTCAAGCTCGGCGCGATCCACCCCCTCGAACCCGGGATCGTCCGGGAGTTCGCCGACGGGCTCGAGGAGATCGTCGTCATCGAGGAGAAGCGCGCGTTCGTCGAACCCGCGCTCAAGGAGATCCTGTACGGCGTGCCCCGGGCGCCGAGGATCACCGGCAAGAAGGACGTCGACGGCCGGACGTTGTTCACCGAGCTCGGCGAGCTGGACCCGGACGGCATCGCCGCCGGACTCGCCAGGAGACTGCCGAAGGGCATCCCGCCGGTCGACGCCTACCAAGGGCGGCGCCGTCGCGAGCGCATCTCCGTGCCGCTGCTGGCGCGCACGCCGTACTTCTGCTCGGGCTGCCCGCACAACTCGTCGACGAAGGTCCCCGAAGGCACGCTGGTCGGCGGGGGCATCGGCTGCCACACCATGGCCCTGTTCATGGAGCCCGACCAGGTCGGCACCGTCCTCGGTGTGACGCAGATGGGCGGCGAAGGCACCCAGTGGATCGGCATGGCGCCGTTCGTCGAGGCCGAGCACTTCGTCCAGAACATCGGCGACGGCACGTTCACCCACTCCGGGAGCCTCGCGGTGCGCGCGGCGGTCGCCGCCGGGGTGAACATCACCTACAAGCTGCTCTACAACTCCGCCGTGGCGATGACCGGCGGCCAGGACGCCGTCGGCGGGCTGCCCGTCGAGAAGGTGGCGCAGCTGCTGCTCGTCGAGGGTGCGAAACGAGTCGTGATCACCAGCGATGCCCCGGCGAAGCTGCGGCGCCGGAAGCTGCCCGACGGCGTCGACGTCCGCGACCGCACCGAACTCCTGCGCACGCAAGAGGAACTGGCCGCCGTCAAGGGCGTCACCGTGCTGATCCACGAGCAGGAGTGCGCGGCCGAAAAGCGCCGGAAGCGCCGCCGCGGCAAGCAGGCCGCGCCCGCGACGCGCGTGGTGATCAACGAGCGCGTCTGCGAAGGCTGCGGCGACTGCGGCACCAAGTCGAACTGCCTGTCCGTGCAGCCGGTCGCGACCGAGTTCGGCCGCAAGACCACGATCCACCAGTCGTCGTGCAACGTCGACTACTCCTGCCTCGCCGGTGACTGCCCGTCGTTCGTCACCGTGGTGCCGACCGGCCGCAAGCAGCGCCGGAAGCTCGCCGAGCTGGCCGCCGACGCGGTCCCGGCGCCGGTGACCACGGCGAAGGACTTCGCCGTGCGGATCACCGGGATCGGCGGTACCGGTGTCGTCACCGTGACGCAGATCCTCGCCACGGCGGCCGTGCTCGACGGGCGGCACGTCCGCACGCTCGACCAGACCGGGCTCGCGCAGAAGGGCGGTGCGGTCGTCTCCGACCTCAAGGTGACGGCGGAACCGGTCGAGCAGGCCCCGAAGCTGGCCGCCGGCGAGTGCGACCTCTACCTGGCCTGCGACGCGCTGGTCGGGGCGGACGCGGCGAACCTCGGCGTCACCGATCCGGCCCGCACGACCGCCGTCGTCTCCACGACCGAGGTGCCGACCGGCCGGATGGTCGTCGACACGACGGTGTCCTTCCCGGACGCGGGCAGCGTGCTCGCGTCCATCGAGACCGCGGCAGCGCGCACGGTGTCACTGGACGCGCGCGGCCTGGCCGAGGAGTTCTTCGACGACGACCAGTTCGCCAACGTGCTGCAGCTGGGTGCCGCCTACCAGACCGGGGCGATCCCGCTGCCCGCCTCGGTGATCGAGCGCGCCATCGAGCTGAACGGCACCCAGGTCGCCACGAACCTGCAGGCGTTCCGCCGCGGCCGCCTGCTGGTTGCCGAGCCCGGCGCGACCGCCCCGGCACCCGAGCCGGTCGCCGCGACGCACCCGGCCGTGCGAGCGCTGGTGCACGCCGAGCCGGGTTCCGAGCTGGCGCGGCTGCTCGACATCCGGATCCCCGACCTCGTCGCCTACCAGGACAAGGCCTACGCCCGTGCGTACGCGGAGTTCGTCGAACAGGTGCGGGTGCGGGAAGGCGGGCCGACGGAGATCACCGAGGCCGTCGCGAAGCACCTGTACAAGCTGATGGCCTACAAGGACGAGTACGAGGTCGCCCGGCTGTCGCTGGACCCGGCGTTCACGGACGGTCTCGAGGAGCAGTTCGGCGCGGGCACGCGGTACGCGTACCGGCTGCACCCGCCGGTGCTGCGGGCGCTCGGGATGCGGCGCAAGATCAGCCTCGGCCCGTGGTTCCGCCCGGCGTTCCGGCTGCTGCACGCGCTGCGGCGGCTGCGCGGCACCCGCTTCGACCCGTTCGGCCGCGCCGAGGTGCGGCGGGTGGAGCGCGAGCTGATCGAGGACTACCGCAGCGTGCTCCTCCAGGCGTTCGACACCCTGGACCGGGCGCAGGTGCTGGCGCTGGCCGAGCTCCCGGACCTCGTCCGCGGCTACGAAGACGTCAAGCTCGCCACCGTGGCCCGGTACCGGCAGCGGCAGGCCGAAGTCCTCACGCCCGCAGGTAGCTGAGCATCGCCTGGGCGCCGTCGGGGACGCGCAGCTTCGTGCTGACGTCCCCGGCGTGCTGCCGCGCCGCGGCGGTACCGATACCGAGCAGCCGCCCGATCGTCGGCACCGAATGGCCTTCGGCCAGCAGCGCCACGACCTCACGCTCCCGCGCGTTGAGCGTCGCCACCGGGTCGCCGGGCCGCGGCCGGGCCAGCTGGACCGCGACGACGTCCCGGTCCAGGACCGTGCCGCCGGCCGCCACGCGCCGCAGGGCGTCGAGGAACTCGCCGGGCCTGCCGACGCGCTCCTTGAGCAGGTACCCGGCTCCGGCGCCGCCGGCGGCCAGGAGATCGCCCGCGTAGCCGTCTTCGACGAACGCCGAAAGCGCGAGGATCGCCAGGCCCGGCACCCGGCGCCGGGCCTCGAGGGCGGCACGGAGCCCTTCGTCGGTGAACGTCGGCGGCATCCGGACGTCCACGACGGCCAGGTCCGGCTCGACGGCCTCGACCGACGCCACCAGGTCGCCGGGGTGGTCGACGGCGGTCACTTCGAACCCTTCGCTGCGCAGGAGCAGCACCAGCCCTTCCCGCAGCAGGGCGTCGTCTTCCGCGATCACGATCCGCACGACGGCTGCCTCCTCGCGTCCGAGTCACCCCTTGCCTGGATGCACGGATGCGCGCGGGAAAGCGTTCAGCCCTGACCGGACCAACCGCTCAGCCGGGTCAGCAGGCGCTCCAGCACCTCCGGATCCGCGGCGACCGGATCGCCGGAGACCGGCTCGTCGACGAGCGTCCGGCGGTCCTGGCGCCGCGGCAGGCGCACCTGCCGCGCGGTCATCCCGCCCGGCAGCGCCAGTTCGCACCAGGTGGTGCGGCTACCGCCCTCGGCGGGCGCGACACCCAGCCGTTCGCCGGGGCGGGCCTGCGGCTCCGGCCGCCCGGGCACGTCGTCGTCGACCTCGATCGAGAGCACCTCGGCGCGCAGCCGCAGCCGCAGCGTGACGAAGGCGGGCGCCTTCGGGTCACTGGCGTCGATCACGGCGCCGACCAGCCGTTTCGCGCTGGCGGTCACCTGCTCCAGCATCGGCCGCAGGGACCAGTCGGTGAGAATCAGGCGGACGAACAGCTCGGTGACCGGCAGTGCGCTGGGCTGCGCGACGAGCCGGATGTCGTCCATCTGGGAGGTGTGCGCGCTCAAACCCGACCTTCCTCACCCAGGCGCGGCCCGTGCCGCACCATGCCAGTCCGCCCGCCGCGGCACGGTACCGCCCGGCCCGGACGGTACCGTCGCCGGGGCCATTCGGCCGAGGGCCGGGCTCCGGACGCTCGTCAGACCCGGGCGGGGACCCACAATTCGTCGATGGCGCGTTCTGCCGCCGCGAGGCTCTCCTCGGCGAGCGGGATGAGGTGCGCCAAGGGCGGGCGGACCGGCGCCAGCGTCAGCTCCGCCGCGATGAACCGCGGCTCCAGCCCGGTGAGCGAGACGCCGTGGGGCAGCCACGGCTCGGCGTGGTCCCAGCCTTCGCGAGGCGTGCCGGCTCCGTAGCCGCCGCCCCGGCTGGCCAGCACGATGAACTCGCGGCCGCCGAGCAGGCCGGTCTGGGTCTCGTAGTTCACCGAAAGCCCGGGGGCGATGAGGTGGTCGACCCACGTCTTGACGCTGCTCGGCGGGCCGAAGTTGTACAGCGGCAGGCCCAGCAGCACCGTGTCGGCCGCCGCCACCTCGGCGACGACTTCCCGCGTCCGCGCCCACGACGCGGCCTGCTCCGGGGTGTGCTGGCCGGGCGGCACCATCCCGGCCAGTCCACCCGCCGCGTCGAGGTGCGGGAGCGGGTCGGCGCCCAGGTCGCGGTAGGTGACGGTGCCGTCGGGGTGGGCGGCCCGCCACGCCGCCGCGGCCCGCGCGGTGAGCCGCCGGCTCACCGAGGCGTCGCCCTGGATGCTCGAGTCGATGTGCAGGAGATGCGCCATGTCGTTAACCCTCTATAGATCGTTGGTGTACCGCAAACTATTGATAGCACACCGACCATAGGACTCGCCATATACTGGGCGCATGACCTCGCTGCCGGTCGTCAACCAGCCGCCCCACCGGTGCGGTGCCCTGGTCGACCACCTCGCCCGCCGGCTGCGGCTGCGCAGCGAGTCGGTGCTGGCCCCGCTCGGGCTGCGACCGCGCCACCTCATCGCCCTCACCGTGCTGCGCGACCGGGGCGGCAGCTCGCAGCAGGACCTGGCGAAGACCCTGGAGATGGACAGCACCAACGTCGTCGCCCTGCTCAACGAGCTCGAGTCCGAGAACCTGATCGAGCGGCGCCGGTCCCCCGCCGACCGCCGCCGCCACCTCGTCGAGCTCACCGGCGTCGGCGCGAAGCTGCTCGCCCGCGCCGAGTTCGCGCTGGCGTCGGTCGAGGACGAGGTGTTCAGCGAGCTCAGCGACGACCAGCGCGAGACGCTCTACTCGCTCCTGCAGCAGGCGAGCGGCACGACGGAAACGGAAGCCTGCCGGGAAGACGCGGTCCAGGCTCCCTGAGGCCTCAGGCGCCGGTTTCCGGTGGGAAGAGGCGCGGCAGGAAGCCGAGCATCAGCGCCGACCAGACCACGTGCGTCAGCAGCGGGGCCTGCACCCCGCCCGACCGGTGGCGCTGCCCGGCGAAGAGCGTTCCCATCACCGCCGAAGCCAGCACCAGCGCGGGATTCCGGGTCGCCGTGGTGGAAAGGACGTACACCGCGGTGGACGTCCGCGCGCCGGCGGCGTCGTAGAGCGCGCCGCGGAAGAACACCTCTTCCGCCGCGCCGGTGATCAGCGTCGTCGCCGCCACCGAGGCCGTCGAGCCGCGGCGGGCGTGGTCCAGCACGCCGGTGATGGCGCGGCGCAGCGGCGGGATGCGGCGGGCCACCAGGGCGCACCCGTAGAACACACCGAACGCGGCGGCTCCCGCGGCCACCGGCTGGACGACGTCCGGGCGGCCCCGGGGCACCGGCCCGGCGGCGCGGGCCCCGGCGAGCCACGTCGCGGCGACCGACGCCGTGAGCACCTGGAACCGGCGTGAGCCGGGGCTGCTGGCCAGTGAGGCGCCGAGCAGCCCGGACCCGGCGGCGGTCACCGCGGTGAGGAACGGCTTCACGGCGTCCGCCGGCTCTTCGCCCGCTCGCCCAGCGCCTGCAGGACGGCTTCGTCGTAGCCCATCGGCTCGAACTCGACGATCCGGCGGATCGCGTCGTCGCGGACGACGACCTCGTTGGTCATCGAGTCGATCAGCGCTCGCCCGGTCGTGACGTCGATGTCCGTGACGAGCGAAAGCCAGTACGACGACAGGCGCGGGGAAAGCAGCGGCACCGGCAGGATGACCAGCGGCCGGCCCTCGATCGCCGCGACCCGCTGCAGCATGTCCCGGTAGGCCAGCACCTCGGGGCCGCCGACGTCGAACGTCCGCCCGGCGGCTTCCGGGTGGTCGAGCACGCCGACCAGGTAGCGGACGACGTCGGCGATCGCGATCGGCTGGGTGCGGGTGCGGACCCAGCGCGGGGTGACCATCGCCGGCAGGTGCTCCACCAGCTGGCGCGTCAGCTCCCACGACGTACCGCCGTGCCCGACCACGATGCCGGCGCGCAGCACCGTCACCGGCACGCCGGTCTCCCCCAGCAGCCGCTCGACTTCGCGCCGGCTGGCCAGGTGCTCCGAAAGCGAATCGTCGTCGTCCCCGAGGCCGCCGAGGTAGACGATCCGCTGCAGTCCCGCGTCGGCCGCGGCCCGGGCGAACGCGCGCGCGGCGTCGGCGTCGCGGCGCTTGAAGTCCGCACTGTCGAGTGAATGCACGAGGTAGCAGGCGGCTTCGACGCCCTTGAGCGCGTCACGCAGGGAGCCGGCGTCGGCGACGTCGCCGCGGACGGCCTTCCCGGCGCCGCGGTACTTCGCGGGCCGGCGGGTCATCGCGAGCACCTCGTGCCCGGCCTGTTCCAGCGCCGGGCACAACCGGGCGCCGACGAACCCCGACGCCCCGGCCACCAGCACCCGCATGCCCGCGACGTTAGCCGGGACGGCCGTCACCCGCAGATCGTCCGCCCCCGGCGAAGCAGACGGCCACGACGACGCCGGCGCACCCGGCCAGCTGCGTCCACCCGGGCGCCTCCCCGAGCAGGCCGATGCCGAGCAGCACCGCGCCGACCGGCTGCAGCAGCATCAGCGTCGCCCCGGTGGTGGCGGACATCCGCGGCAGCGCGGCGGAGATGAGCAGCCAGCCCGCCAGCTGGCCGACCCCGGCGAGCGCGAGCAGCCAGCCGAACGCGGGCCACCCGGGCGTCAGGTCGAGCGTGCCGGTCGGGACGCCGAGCGCGACCGCGACCACGCCGGCGGAGACCGTCGCCAGCACCAGCGAGTGCGCCTGCGTGCCCGTGCCGCCGCTGAGCCGGATGAGGAACAGGTAGCCGGCGTACCCGGCGCCCGCGAGCAGCGCCGCGACCGCGCCGGTCACCGGGTCCGGGCCGAACGAGCCGGTGCCGGCGAACCCGCCGGCGAGCACGATCCCGGCGAGCAGCACGGGCACCGCGGCGAGGAACCGCTTGGCCGGCCGTTCGGCCAGGAACGCGAACGCCAGCAGCGGCACGATCACCACCTGCACGGCGAGGAGCACGGTCGCGATGCCGGCGCCGACCCGCGGGATCGCCTCGCCCCACAGCACGAAATCCAGGCCGAGCCCGGTCCCGGCCAGCAGCGGGAGGAGCACGCGACGGCGCGGTGCCGGGCCGGCCTTCCGCCGTTCCCGCCCGGCCAGCACGAGCAGCACCGGCAGGGCGAACAGGCAGCGCCAGAACGCGCTCGTGCTGCCGCTGACGTGCGAGACCTTGATGAAGACCGACGACAGCGAAATGCAGAAGCTGCCCAGCGCGGCGAGCAGCCGCGGGTCGAAACGGCGGGTGAACGGCGGAGCCGGCGGGGACGCGGTCGTGGTCACGCCTTCAGCGTGCGGGCGGCGACTGTCAAGGACAAGCGAATCTTTCTGCGGCGAATTCGGTAGCATCTCTACTGTGTTCGGACTCGAGCGGATGCGGGCGCTGCACGCCGTCGCCACCCAGGGCTCGGTCGCCGCGGCGGCCGCGTCCCTGCACGTGACGCCGTCCGGGGTGTCGCAGCAGCTGGCGAAGCTGGAACGAGAGGCGGGCCAGCCGCTGCTGGAGCCGCGCGGCCGCGGCGTCCGGCTGACCAAGGCGGGCCAGGTGCTGGCCGGGCACGCCGAGCGGATCCTCGCGCAGGTCGCCGCGGCGAAAGCGGACCTGGAGCTGCTGCGCGAGGACGTCATCGGGCCGCTGCGGGTCGGCGCGATCCCGACGACGGTGCACGCGCTCCTGCCGCCCGCGCTGGCCACCCTCGCCGCGCAGCACCCGCGGCTCGCGGTGACGCTGCACGAGGGCGAAGCCGAGCAGACGATGCCCCGGGTGGTGGCGGGCGACCTCGACGTCGCGGTGCTGGAGAGCTGGCACGACCACCCGGCGGTGCTCCCGCCGTCGACGACGCGCATCGCGCTGTTCTCCGACGTCGCGGACCTCGCCCTGCCCGCCGGGCACCGGCTGGCCCACCGCAAGGCGGTCGATCTGTCCGAAGTGGACGATCTGCCGTGGATCGGCTGGAGCGCCGGCTCCGGGTGTCACGAGTGGCTGGTGCAGGTGCTGCGCAAGCAGCGGCTGGAGCCCCGGATCAGTTGCACGGTCGGCGGCTACCCGACCCAGCTGGCCCTGGTCGCGGGCAATGTCGGCGCGGCGCTGGTGCCCCGCCTGGCCCGGGACCGGCTGCCCGACGGGGTCCGGATCCTGACGACGCGCCCGCCACTGACCCGCACGATCTACGCGATCTGCCGGGCCGGCGAAGAGGACCGCGGGGCCGTGCGGGCGTGCCTGGACGCGCTGCGGACGGCCTCGGCCCGGTTCGAGAGCGCGGGGAGGCCGGCCGGCTGAGCCGCACCGGGTTCCCGGCCGAGCCGTCTACTGTGGACGGCTGAGCCGGGCCACCATCTCGGTCACCAGCTCCCCCGGGCGCCGGTGGTGCACCAGGAAGATCTCCCGCGCCGGCCGCGCGTCCGCCGCGTCGCGCACTTCGACGCGCGCCGGGCTCACCCGTTCCAGCACGCTCTCCGGGACGAACGCGATGCCGAGCCCGGCCTCCACCAACGCCAGGATCACTTGGTAGTCCCGGGTCTCGTACGCCACCCGCAACCGGACGCCGGCGGCGTCGGCGAGCTGCTCGAGGCACGCACGGTTGGGGACGCCCGGGCTGCCGGAGATCCAGTCCTCCGCGGCCAGCCCCGCCAGGGTGAGGCGGCGGGCGCGCGCCTTCGCGTGGCCCTGCGGGAAGATGAGCCGGAACCGCTCCGAGCGCAGCAGCGTCCGTTGCAGACCACGCGGGTCCGGCAGCGGTGCGCCGGGGTAGCGGTGGGTGATCAGCAGGTCCAGGTCGCGCGACCGGACCAGGCCGTACCCGTCGGGCGGCTCCAGGTCCAGCAGCCGCAGGGCCACGCCGGGGTGGTCACGGCGGAAACCGGCGAGCGCGGCGGGCACCAGGGTCATCCCCGCGCTCGCGAACGTACCGACGGTGAGCTCGTCGTCGAGCAGGGCGCGGACCGTCCGCTCGGCGGTCCGCAGTTCCCCGGCGATCGTCTCGGCGTGGGTGAGCAGCGCCGCCCCGATCGGCGTGAGCGTGACGCCGCGGGCGTGCCGGTGCAGCAGGCGGGCCCCGACGTCACGTTCCAGCTTGGCCAGCTGCTGCGAGACGGCGGACGGCGTGAAGGACAGCCGCTGGGCGGCCGCGGCGATCGAGCCGGCGTGCGCGACCTCGGCCAGGACGGTCAGGCGGTGGGCGTCGAGCACGGTGAGCCTCCAGCCGTAAGCGTTGCTAACGCGAGCATAGGAGACGTCGCTGGTGCTTACGGCGGTCCGCCTGCATGCTGAGGACATGATCAGCACTGCGGATGTGGAACGGGCGGCCGCGCGCATCGAGGGCCGGATCCGCCGGACACCGGTGTTCGCCGCGGACGACGGCGTGTGGTTCAAGCTGGAGCAGCTGCAGCACACCGGGTCGTTCAAGGCCCGCGGCGCCTTCAACCGGATCCTCGCCGCGGGCGAGCATTCCGCGGTCGTGGCCGCTTCGGGCGGCAACGCCGGTCTCGCCGTCGCCCACGCCGCCCGGGAGTTCGGCGTTCCGGCGCGGGTCTACGTCCCGGCGACCGCTCCCGCCGTGAAGGTGGCGAAACTGCGGCAACTCGGTGCGGCGGTGGACCTGGTCGGCGAGAAGTACGCGGACGCCTACGACGCGGCCGTGAAGCACGCGGCGGACTCCGGCGCGCTCTTCTGCCACGCCTACGACCAGCCGGACATCTGCGCCGGACAGGGCACCCTCGGCCTCGAGCTCCTGGCGCAGACCGGTGGGCTGGACACGATCCTCGTCGCGGTCGGCGGCGGCGGGCTGCTGGCCGGAGTCGCCGCCGCGGTCGAGGGCCGGGCGCGTGTCGTCGGCGTCGAGCCGCGCACGATCCCGACGCTGAACGCGGCGCTGGCCGCCGGGGCACCCGTCTCCGTCGAGGTCTCCGGGATCGCCGCCGACTCGCTGGGCGCGACCCGGCTCGGCGACATCGCCTTCGCGGTCGCCACCCGCACGAACGCGGGCTCGGTGCTGGTGGACGACGCCATGATCGGCAAAGCCAGGGCGGCGCTGTGGGACCGCTACCGCCTCGCCGTCGAACCCGGCGGGGCGACGGCGTTCGCCGCCCTGCTCGCCGGCGCCTACCGGCCCGCGCCGGGCGAGCGGGTCGCCGTCGTGCTCTGTGGCGCCAACACCGACCCCGCGACGCTCACTTCCCCGACAGCCGGTCCACCAGCGGGGCGAACTCCTCGATGAACGCGCCGTCGACGCTGACGTAGGAGACGCCGAGTTCTTCGCGGCGCCGTTCGAGCTCCGCGGCCATGTCGTCGACGCTGCCGCGGAGCATGGCCAGCGAGTCGTGCTCGGCGAGCGTCTCGGTGTCGAACCCCGTGGACTGGCTGATCCACGGCGGCACCTGCTCGCCGAAGACCCAGATGTGCAACGCCAGTTCGACGTCGCGGGCACCGGCCGCCGCGCGGATTTCCCCGACGTACTGCGCCATTTCCTCGCGGGTGGTCAGCGGGCTGCCGGCGAGCGCGACGATGTCGGCCTTCGCTCCCGCCAGGTGCCGCGCCTTCGGCCCGCCCGCGGCGATCATCACCGGCGTGTGCGCGTCGCCGTCGAGCCGGCGAACGTGGTCGACGGTCTCGGAGATCGAGTCGAGGCGCTCCTGCCCGGAGCCGTACGGCAGCCCGAGTTCTTCGGCCTGCTGCCGCGATCCCGGCCGGCCCGTGCCGAGGCCGAGCTCGAACCGGCCGCCGGTGACGACGGCCAGGCTGTGCGCTTCCCAGGCGGCCGACCGCGGGGTGCGCAACGGGCCGGACAGGACGAACGAGCCGACCCGCAGGCCGGTCGTCGCCGCGGCGGCGGCCGCGAGCGCCGCGGTCGGCGTCGGCCGGTTCAGGTCGTCCGAGCACAACAGCGTCGAATAGCCGAGTTCTTCGGCGCGGCGGGCGGTCGCGAGCCACTTCGCGCCGCCTTCGGCCGCTCCCGCGACCACACCGAACCGAAATGCCTTGTGCGGCATCGAAGCACCCCCAAATCGTTGGTCCTTCGATCAAACCACCGGTGCGCCCGGCCGTGCCACCACGGCCGGGCGCGCGCCCGGCATCAGCCGCGCTGGTACTCCTCCCAGGTCACCTTCGCGACCTGCGGGCCGTCGTCCGCGCCGCGACCGGCGAGGCCGTTCATGCCCAGGTAGTAGTCGCCGGTCTGGTGCTGCGCACCCGAAGACAGGTCCGGGTCGGAGATCGCCTCCGCGTGGATGTGGTAGTCGAAGCCCTCCGCCGGCGTGCGGTACCAGGCCGCGAACCCGACGTTGCGCAGCGCCTTCAGCAGGGTGTTCCGGTTGGTCGACGACATGCCGGACACCGAGATGTCCATCGCGCCACCACCGTCGTGCGTCCCGGCCGATGCGTCGACGCCGCCGGGGTTGTACGAACCCTGCGTCAGGGCGACCTGGAAGCCCGCTTTTCCTTCCGCCGCAACGAGCATCGCCTTGGTGCGGGTGTTGAGGGTCTTGCCGTGGTAGGTCACCTGGCTGCCGGCCGAAACCGGGTTCGTGACCGTGTACCGGCCTTCGCCCAGCTTCTCCAGCGACGTCTTGCCCGGCAGGCCGGACGCGTCGAGACCGGTGTAGCCCAACGACTTCTGGTACTGCGAGTACGCCGTGATCGTCGTGGTACCGAAGTAGCCGTCGACGTACTGGCTCGCCAGCAGGCCCTTCGCCTCCAGCGCCTGCTCGACGAGCAGGACGCTGTCGTGCGCACCCGGGGTCAGGGTGTCGTCGGCGCGGCGCGGGTCGATCTGGGCCGCCTTCAGCACGGCCTCCATGTTGGCGCCGGGCAGCACTGTGGTGGCCGCAGTCTCGGCCTGAGCCGGTGCGGCCACGGCGAACGCAGCGGCGGTGAGCGCCGTGAGCACGGCGGCCTTCGTGAACATCGTGGTCCTCCACAAGTCGGAATGTCTACGGCCATGAGGATCACCCGGCCGGATACAAGGGACGTACAAACCGGACGGCGGACCGAGCCGGCCGCCGTCACCGCACCGGCCGTCATCGGGTTCGGCAGGCCCGCGGCAGCGTCCTCGCGCGGCCGATGACGGCCTGTAATCCCTGACACATCCTTCGCGCGTTCTTCCTGGTCCAGCCGTGTAAGACAGCGTCACGCAGAGTTTTGAACGGCTCGCCCTGGACGTCTTCGTGCTCGTTTCGTAACCTGTTCGAGATCTCGCGGCCCCCGGTCGTCACGAGACGGCGACGCGAGATCGCCGCCGATACCCCCCTGCCGGGTACCGGACCCCATCGCGCGCTCTTCCTGTTGCGGTCGAGCGCGCTCCGGGCACGGGCGAGGCCCCCGACTCGCCGTCCCGGTACCCGTCGGCGGCCGATCAGCAAAGGAGACCCGCGCGAGAATGCGTTCGCATCCCGTCAAGCGCGTGGTGTCAGGTGCCCTCGCCGCAGCCTCGGTGATCACTGTCGTCACCATGGCCCAGCCGATGGCCACCGCCGCCCCCATCCCCGCCCTCCAGGCGCCGCCCACCGGGTCGGACGCCCTCGCCAAGTACCGCGATCTCGCGGCACAGGCGGAAAAGCTCAACGAGGACCTGCTCCGGGCCCAGGACGACCTGACCGCGAAGCAGGGCCAGCTCGACAAGGCCAACGCCGACGTCACGGCCGCCAAGAACGCCGGCGCCCAGGCCATCGAGGCGAAGCGGAAGTACCAGTCCGAAGTGGACAAGTTCGCCGGCGCGTCGTTCACCAGCGGCGTCCAGATGAACAAGCTGTCGGCGCTGCTGGCCGGAACGTCCACCCAGGACTTCCTGGACCGCTCGGCGGCGCTCGAGGTCATCGCGACCGACAAGAACGCCGCGATGGACAACCTCGGCGACGCCGCCGGCAAGGCCACGGCAGCCGAAAAGTCGGCCGCCGACGCGGCGAAGCGGGCGCAGGACGCCCGTGACGCGGCGGCGAAACTGGCCTCGGACATCGAGGCCAAGAAGAAGGGCCTGCAGGGTCAGATCGACCAGATCGAGGCGCAGAGCCGGACCCTCAGCACCGCGGACAAGGCCGCCCAGAAGGACACCGGCGGTGCGGCGCCGACCGTCAAGGCGCCCAGCGCGGCGGCCCAGAAAGCGGTCGACGCGGCGCTGAGCAAGCTCGGGAGCGCCTACGTCTGGGGCGCCACCGGGCCGGGCACGTTCGACTGCTCCGGCCTCATGCAGTGGGCGTACAAGCAGGCCGGGATCACCCTGCCGCGGAACTCCGCGGCACAGGCCGGATTCGGCACCCCCGTGTCGCGCAGCCAGCTGCAGCCCGGCGACCTGGTCGCCTACTACTCCCCCGTGTCCCACATCGGGATGTACATCGGCGACGGCAAGATGGTGCACGCGCCGACGAGCGGCGACGTCGTCAAGATCTCGCCGCTGATGAGCGAGTACGCGGGAGCCACGCGCCCCACGGCCTGACGGCCGGCCGGTGCCCCGTTCCGCGAAGTGTAGAAATCGCGGAACGGGGCACTTTTCGCGCATGGACGAGTACCCTGACGCCGTCACCGTCGAAGCCGTCGGCAAGGTGACCGAGGCCCTCGAGACGATCGAGCGCGCCCGCGGGCACCTCTACTCCTTCCACCAGCTGACCGGCAGCGCGGACCTGGCCCTCGGCGAGGCCGTGGAGCAGCTCGAGAAGGCCGGGCACGGCGACTGGGCGCGGCGGATCTCCGAGGAGCTCATCGGGCTCAACGTATTACCCGATCGGTGGACTTTCCAGGTCGTCGAGGAGTACGACGACGGCTACTACAAAGCGTGCCGCGATCTTGAGCGCGACCTGCTCACTTCGCTCACCGGCGGCCGCCGTCACCTGCACGAACAGCAGATGAAGGACGACCGCCGGACGCACGGGCGAGCAGGCCACGAGGCGGGCGGGCCGAGCACGCCCCCGGCCGGCACGTGAGCGGCGATTGTCGGACCCGCGCGCTACAGTCGGACCAGACGAACAGACGTTCGATCGAACTCGATTGGAGGAGTCATGACGGATCAGGTCGAACCGAACCCGGAGAAGGACCCGAGCGACTGGACCACCGGTGACGAGCCGATGACCGGGCCGCAGAAGTCGTACCTGCAGACGCTGGCCCAGGAGGCCGGCGAGGAGGTGCCGGACAACCTCACGAAGGCGGAGGCGTCCGAGCGGATCGACGCCCTGCAGAAGACGACCGGGCGCGGCACCTGAGGAGTTCACCGCGGCCGGGAGGCGGGGATCCGCCACAGGACCGAGGCCGCCCAGGAGCACGGTGAAGACGTCGGCCTGCAGCGCGGTCGGCTGCGGCTGGTAACCCTGCGCCACTGTGCGCCGGTTCGGGGCGCTCCGCACCGGCCGGGGCCGCCGAGGCGCGGCGTTGTACGCCGGTGTGCCCGAGACCACGGCTTGCCCGGTCGCCGGCGCGGGTAGCCGAGGGGTAGATGGCCGACTCCCCCGAAGGAGGACATCCCGTGTATTTGACCGTGCTGCTCGTGACGCTGGCAGGGCTGCTCGTGCTCGGCGCGAGTGCCGTCCGGGAACTGCCGAAGCCGTATCCGGTCACGGCGAAGCGCACCCTCGTCGTGGCCTGGCTGGTGGCCGCCGCCGGCTGCGGTTGGTGGGCGGGCGCACCTGGCGCGGCGCCGCTGGTCGTCAGCGTCGTCGGGTTCGGCTTTCTCGTCGCCGCTTTGAACCGCGGTCCGGAACGGCCGTCCTACCCGAGCACCACGCCCTACCAGCCACCTCGATGAGTGAAGGTGCGCGGAGCGGGTACCACTCCGCAATGTCCCAGCCGAACGAACAGCAACCCGAGATCGCGCGGCCCGGCACCCCGGACCCCGGCCGCGCGGAGGACAACCTCTACCGCCCCGGCGAGGGCGAACCGCCGGACAGCGCCGAGGAAACCGATGGAGTCGGGCAGAAGGTGATCGGCGAGCTCCGGGAGCGGCGCGAAAGCTGAGCGTCAGGCGGCTTCCGGCAGCGCGGCACCGGTGACGCGGAAGAGGAACTCGGCGTTGGAGCCGGTTCTGCGGAGCTGCTCCAGCAACTGCTCGATCGCGTGGGGGCCCGGCAATGCCCGCCGGACTTCGCGCATCGCGGCGAGTTCACCCACGGTGACCAGCAGTTCTTCGCGCCGGGTGCCGGATGCCGCCACGTCGACTGCCGGGAAGACGCGTCGCTCGGCGGTTTTGCGGTCGAGCTTGAGTTCGGCGTTGCCGGTGCTCTTCAGCTCCTCGAAGAACACCGTGTCGGCCAGCGAACCGGTTTCCACCAGCGCCGTCGCGACGATCGTGAGCGATCCACCGCCCTCGAGGTTGCGCGCGGCGCCGAGGATGCGCTTCATCGGCTGCAACGCGGCCGCGTCGACACCGCCGGAGAGCGTACGGCCGGACGGGCGTGCCGTCAGGTTGTACGCACGGCCGAGGCGGGTGAGCGAATCGAGCAGCAGCACGACGTCTTCCCCGCGCTCCACCAAGCGTTTCGCGCGCTCGACGGCGAGTTCCGCCACCGCCACGTGTTCGGCGGGCGGACGGTCGAAAGTGGACGCGATCACCTCCCCGCGCACGGTCCGGCTCAGCTCGGTGACTTCTTCGGGACGTTCGTCGGCGAGCAGGACGAGCAGCCGGCAGTCCGGGTGGTTGACCGACAGCCCGTGGGCGATCTCCTGCAAAACGGTGGTTTTCCCGGCTTTCGGCGGCGAAACGACCAGGGCGCGCTGCCCCTTGCCGAGCGGGGTGACGAGGTCGATCACGCGGGGCAGCAGCCGCGTCGGCGTGGTTTCGAGCAGCAGCCGCCGGTCCGGGTGCACCGGCACGAGGTCGTCGAACCGGGGACGTGGTTCGTCCGGATCGGCGCCGTTGACGCTGGTGATTTGTTCGGTGGTACCGGTGATTTCGTCGCCGGGCCGCAGGTTGTGCTTGCGGACCAGCGAAAGCGGGACGGCGACATCGTCGGGCGCCGGCCGGTAGCCGGGCCGGACGAAGGCGGTTTTGCCGGACAGGTCGAGCATTCCGTGAAAAGACATGGGGGTCTCCTGGTGTGATGATGGGCCTGCGCACGAACGGCGAGGCCGGTGATGAGCCTGGAATGGGCTGTAAAATGACGGACAGAGGTCGAAGACCTGGATCCGGGAACTGCCTCCGGGCGGCCGAGAGGCCGACATCCGTGAGGAGCGCTTCCACTGTAGCGAGACATTGGACAAAGCACAACGGGTAAGACTTCGTGGCGGCGGGTAGCCCCCTAGGGATGCTCGCTGAAACGGCTGGCGGATGGGAGCGGATCGTGTATCGCCACACCCGGGACACGGGCGGCAAGACCGAAGACGATCAAGCCGGGACCACGGCACCGGCACACACCGCCGCCGGAGCCGTGGTCGCCTCGACGTTCGAAGAGCTGGCGCCGGCGCTGCCCAACGAGATGGCGGGCCTGCGCCGCAAGCTGATCCACTGGCTGGGCCAGTTCCCGTTCACCCCGGACAACACCCACGACATCACCCTGGCCACCTACGAAGCACTGGCGAACGTAGCGGCGCACGCGTACCCGGACGGCCACGGCTGGGCCCAGCTCGAGGCCCACCGAACGCCCGAGGCGGTGACGGTAACGGTGACGGACACCGGCTGCGGAATCCCCCACACCCGCCCCCGCCCAGCGGCCCTCCGCACCACCGGCGGCCGAGGCCTGCTGCTGATCGACCAGGTGACGGACCAGTCCGAGATCGAGACGGGCCCCGAGGGAACAACGGTCCGCATGACCTGGCACCCGGCGCCCCTCCCGGCCACAAGCCCGGCTTGAGCCGACCAAAGCAGCGGCTGCCTGCCGAATCTCACCCACCGGCTCAGGCCTGCGAACCAGCCCATCGTTCTCGGACTCACCCCACCGCGCGCCGGCTCGCCGCAATCCCCTGCCGGCGCGGCCGGCCAGCCACGCACCAGGCGGAAAGCCAAGCCGCCGCCGAACCGTTCGAACGGCCCGTGTCCGCACAGTCCGATGCCACCGCGGCCGGCCGCGCCCCATCACCTGAGCGTCCCCGACCAGCAACCCCTCTCCCCCGGCAGCACCCCCGGCAATACCGCGATCGCCCACCGCAGCACCGCCGCCCGCGGGTCGGCGCTTAAGCCGCCCCGGCCAAGCGGACCAACCGATTCCTCGGGTACGACACCAGCTCTCGCTCCTCGTCCGTGGTGAAGATTTCGACGGAATCCTCCAGCAACTCCGCCGAATTCACCTGCAGCTGCCACGCGGGCAGCCCCGGCGCGGGCTCGTGCCAGAACCACTGGCCCTTGGTGAGCTGGTGCGCCGGGACTGTCGCGTCGTCCGTGTTCATGCGTTGAGGCTATCCGTCACCACCGACAGTTTTCGCACTGCCTCGGGCGTGCGCCGCGGTCGTTGTGACCGTGGCCACTTCCACTGTGGACGACCGTCACCCCGCCGCGCAGGTCACCGTCGGGTCCGTCAGGTTTCCGCCGTGCTGGACGGTGAAGCCGATGACGTTGCCGCTGCCGTTGGACCTGGCCGTCAGCACGTAGCCGGTGCTGTCCCACGTTCCCGTGTAGTTCCAGCTGCCGATCACCTTCTGAGGTGCGTGGAACGTCACCGTGAGCACCCAGTTGTCGGTCCCGGACACCGTGATCTGCCCGTTGAAGCCGACGTTCCACTCCGCCGTCCTGGCGTACGCCGCGGTGCAGCCACCGGATGGCGGGGTGGTCGTGGTCGGTGGCGTCGTCGTCGGTGGCGTGGTGGTGGTCGTGCCGCCGTCCGGGGGTGCGCCGTTGTTCAGCGCGTCGAGCACCGCCGTGTAAGCCGCCTTCTTCGAGCCGTTGCCGTCGAACAGCAGCGGTGTGGCGGATGCCCGCCAGGAGTCCGTGTCCCGGATCCCCCACACCGTCATCCCGGTGCACCGCGAAACCGCGAGGCAGGCCTGCGTGACCGTGCGGAAGTTGTTCGCCTGCGCGGTCCCCGACCCTTCGACGTCCAGCTCGGTGATCTGCACGTCCACGCCGAGGTTCGCGAAGTTCTGCAGCGTGGTCTGGTAGTTCGACGGCACCGGGCTGTTGCTGTTGAAGTGCGACTGGAAGCCGACGCAGTCGATCGGCACGCCGCGGGACTTGAAGTCCTGGACCATGCGGTACACGGCCTGGGTCTTCGCCTGGCTCCAGTCGTCGGTGTTGTAGTCGTTGTAACACAGCTTCGCGCCCGGATCGGCGGCCCGCGCCGCGGTGAACGCCGCCTCGATCCAGTCGTTGCCCGTGCGCTGCAGGTTCGAGTCGCGCCGGGCGCCGGAACCGCCGTCGGCGAAGGCTTCGTTCACCACGTCCCAGGCGTAGATCTTGCCGCGGTAGTGGGTCGCGACCTGGGTGATGTGGTTCAGCATCGCCTGGCGCAGCGCCGAACCCTCCATGCTCTGCATCCAGCCGGGTTGCTGCGAGTACCAGGCCAGCGTGTGCCCGCGCATCCGGGCGCCCTGGCTGGTCGCCTGGCTGACTATCCGGTCGGCGTTGCCGTAGCTGAACTGGTTCTGGTTCGGCTCGGTCGCGTCGATCTTCATCTCGTTCTCCGGGGTGATCATGGAGAACTCGCGGCTCAGGATGCCGGTGTAGACGCTGTCCGACAGCTTGCTCGCCGAAACCGCCGTGCCGAAGTAGCGCCCGATCCGGGCCGCCGCGCCACCCAAGGTGCTGCCGGCGGGCGGGGTGGAGGACGTCGTCGTGGTGGCCGGCGTCGTCGTGGTCGAACCGCCGCTGTTCAGGCCGAGGAACGCGATCGCGTACGGCACCATCCCGCTCTGCGGCAGGGCGTGCCCGGCTCCTTGGACGCTGATACCCTCCACCGGCGCCTGCGTGCCGGTGGCGCCGTACCGGGTGCGCGTCCAGCCGGACTGGGGCGAATCGGTCGACGACGGGGTCTGGCTCAGCCCCTGCAGGTTCGTCCACTGCTTGATCTCTTCGCCGAAGTTCGGGTAGCGCAGCGTGTCGTCGGCGGTGCCGTGCCACAGCTGCATCCGCGGGTACGGGCCGCTGCGGCCGCCGCTCATCTGGCGAGCCTGGTCGCCCCACTGCTGCGGGGTCTTGGAGATCTGGCCGTTGGCGCACTGGCTGTTCCAGCTGGACCCGTCGGTGGTGCCGAAGCAGCCGGCGGGCACGCCCATGAACGCCGAGCCGGCGGCGAACACGTCCGGGTACTCCGCGGCGAGCACGTTCGTCATCATCGCGCCCGAGGAGAACCCGGTGACGAACACCCGGGCCGGGTCGACGTTGTAGCGCTGCTTGGCCCAGTTGACCATCGACAGGATGCCGACGGGGTCGCTGCCGCCGCCGCGGGTGAGGGCCTGCGGCGAGGAGACGTCGAAGCACTGCCCGCTGCGCGTGGCTTCCGGGAACACGATGACGTACCCGTACTGGTCGGCCGCGGTGACGTAGTCGTGGGCGTAGCCGTTGAAGACCGCCGACGCCGAGCCGGTGCAGTAGTGGACGGCCACCAGGAGCGCCGGGCGCGCGGCGACCCGGTCGGGGACGTAGGTGTACATGTTGAGGTTGCTGGGGTTGCTGCCGAAGTCGGTGACCCGGGTCAACGTGGCCGCGGACGCCGGCTGCGCCGCCACGACCAACACGATCGCGGCGGCGATCGCCAGCACGGCGGCCGAAAGGGCAGTGAGAAGTCTTCGCACTCGAGGAATTCCTTTCCGGGGGCAGGAGAGGAGCTCCGCCGATGGTTCGTCGCCAGGCCCAGGCGGTCAACGATTATCGAAACGTTTCGGGAATTTTCGAACCGCCGCACCGATCGGCCGCGACGGCGGGCTTCTGACAGGATTCGCGGATGACCGAGCTGCTGCTGGGCCCGCTGCTGCGGCACGTCGACGCCACTTCGGCGACGATCTGGGTCGAGACCGACGGCCCGTGCGAAGTGGGCGTCGGTGCCGCCGCCGCCCGGACGTTCGAGGTCGCCGGCCACCACTACGCGCTGGTCGTGCTCACCGGGCTCGAACCCGGGCGGAGCACGCCGTACGAGGTGCGGCTCGACGGCGACGTCGTCTGGCCCGAACCCGGCGGTGACCTGCCGCCGAGCCGCATCCGGACGCTGGAGCCCGGCGACCCGCGGTTCCGCCTGGTGTTCGGGTCCTGCCGCAAACCGCGGGAGCAGGACGCGCTGGGCCCGGACGCGCTCGCCGCCTACGCCCACCGGATGGCCGCTCTCGACGAGGCCGAGTGGCCGGAATCGCTGTTGCTGCTGGGCGATCAGGTCTACGCCGACGAGACCACCGACGCGACGCAGGAATGGCTCGCCACCCGGCGGGACACCGCGAAGCCACCGGGCAACGAGGTCGCCGACTTCGAGGAGTACTGCCACCTGTACTTCGAGGCCTGGTGCGAGCCGGCGGTCCGCTGGCTGCTGTCCACCGTGCCGACGTCGATGATCTTCGACGACCACGACGTCCGCGACGACTGGAACACTTCGCAGGCCTGGCGCGCGAAGATGGCCCGGACTTCGTGGTGGCCGGAGCGGATCCGCGGCGCGCTGGTCTCGTACTGGGTCTACCAGCACCTCGGCAACCTGGGGCCCCACGAGCTGGCCGAAGACGACCTCTACCAGCGCGTGGTCACCTCGGGCGAGGACAACGCCGGGCTGCTGCGCGCGTTCGCCGACCGGGCCGACCGGGAAGCCGACGGCGCCAAGGGCACCCGGTGGTCCTACCGGCGCGACTTCGGCCCGGTCCGGCTGCTGGTGATCGACTCCCGGGCCGGGCGGATCCTCGCCGGCGGCACCCGCGCGATGGTGGGCGAGGAGGAGTTCCGCTGGATCGAGGAACAGGCGTCCGGCGAGTTCGACCACCTGCTGATCGGCACGTCGCTGCCGTGGCTGCTGCCCACCGCGCTGTCGGCCGCGCAGTCGGTCAACGAGCGCCTCTGCGCCCGGCCCGGGGTCGTCGGGCAGGTCAGCGAGTTCCTCCGGCAGCTGGTGGACCTGGAGCACTGGCCGGCGTTCCGCGCGTCGTTCGAGCGGCTGGGGAAGCTCATCGCCCGCGTCGCCGACGAAGGCGCCGCGTCGGTCAGCGTGCTCTCGGGGGACGTGCACCACGCCTACGTGGCGAAGGCGTCGTTCCCCGGCGGCACCGCGGCGCCGGTCCACCAGCTGACCTGCTCACCGGTGCACAACACCGTGCCGTGGTACATGAACCGGCTGTTCCGGGCCGGCTGGTCGCGGCGCCTCACCCGGGTGAGCGAGGGGCTGGCCCGCCGCGCCGGGGTCCCGCCCGCGCCGCTGTCGTGGCACTGCGTGTCCGGGCCCCACTTCGGGAACGCGGTGATGACGCTGGACGTCGACGGGCGCACGGCCACGGCGACGCTGCTGCGGCCGGACGCCGACGAGGAGCCGGTCCGGCTGGCCTGAGGGTGGGTGCGGCGCGGCCACCCACCCGGCGCGGATCCGGGTTAGCCTCGGATCATGGCCGCGGACAACACTCTCGGGGAGTTCCTCCGGGCCCGCCGTGCCCAGGTGGGGCCGGAGGAACTCGGCCTTCCGCCGGGTGGGGCGCGCCGGGTCGCGGGCCTGCGCCGCGAAGAGGTGGCGGTGCTGGCCGGGGTCAGCACCGACTACTACATCCGGCTCGAGCAGGGCCGGGAGCGGAATCCGTCGGCGCAGGTGGTCGACGCGCTCGCCCGCGGGCTCGCGCTCGACGACGACGCCGCTGCCCACCTGCACCGGCTGGCCCGTCCGGTACCGGGCGGCCGCCGGCGCGCCCGGCGGCGCGAGCGGGTCAGCCCGAACCTGCTGCGCCTGATGGACGGCTGGCCGGACACGCCCGCGCTCGTGCTCGGCCGCTGTCTCGACGTGCTCGCGCACAACGCGCTGGGCCAGGCGTTGTTCGACGGCCATGCCCACAGCGGCGACCTGGTCCGGCTGGTGTTCCTGGACCCGGACGCCCGCGAGTTCTACCCGGACTGGGAGCGCGTCGCGGTCAACACGGTCGGCGGCCTGCGGGCAGCCGCCGGGATCGATCCCGACGACCCGCAGCTCATCGACACCGTCGGCGAGCTGTCGGTCAAGAGCGCGGACTTCCGCCGGTTGTGGGCGCGCCACGACATCCGGCAGAAGACCCACGAAACCAAGCGGTTCCACCACCGGCTGGTCGGCGAGCTGGAACTGAGCTACGAGGCGCTGACCGTCAACAGCGCCCCTGGCCAGCAGCTGATCGTCTACCAAGCCGAGCCGGGCAGCCCGTCCGAAGCGGCACTGGCCCTGCTGGGCAGTCTCGCCGCTTCCTGAAACCCTTCTGAACCATCCACAATGGACGGAGTACTTCGCCGTGCCCGAAAACCCTGTCACACCCGAAACCGCGGTCTGGTTCCTCACCGGCTGCTCCACCGGCCTCGGCCGCGCACTGGCCGAATCCGTGCTCGACCGCGGGCTGCGCGCGGTCGTCACCGCCCGCGATCCGGCACGGGTCGCCGACCTCGTCGATCGCCACGGCGACCGCGCGCTGGCCCTGCCGCTCGACGTCACCGAGCACGCCCAGGTCGTCGACGCCGTGAAGCGGGCCGAAGCGGAGTTCGGCCGGATCGACGTCCTGGTCGGCAACGCGGGCTACGGCTACCTCGCCGCGGTCGAAGAAGGCGAGGACGAAGAGATCCGGAAGCTGTTCGACACCAACGTGTTCGGCCTCGCCGACGTCACCCGCGCGGTCCTGCCCGGCATGCGGGCGCGCCGCAGCGGCCACATCGTCACCGTGTCGTCGCTCGGCGGCCTGGCCGCCTTCGGCGCCACCGGCTACTACCACGCGACGAAGTTCGCCGTGGAAGGGCTGTCCGAGTCCCTGGCCGCGGAAGTGGCACCGCTGGGCATCAAGGTGACCATCGTGGAGCCCGCCGCGTTCCGCACCAACTGGTCCGGTCCCTCGATGCGGCAGTCGGCGATCCACATCGACGACTACGCCGAGACCGCGGGCGCCCGCCGGGAGGCGACGCTCGCGACCTACGGCAGGCAGCCGGGCGATCCGGCGCGCGCGGCCGAAGCGATCCTCACCGCGGTCGGCAGCGCCGAACCCCCGCTGCGCCTGCTCCTCGGCCGGGCCGCCTACGACATCGCCACGGCCCGGCTCGAGACCCTCCGCGCCACCTTCGACACCTGGCACGAGACCACCCTCGCCGCCGACTTCCCGGAAGGAACCCCGTGAAAATCGTCCTCGTCACCGGAGCCGGCAGCGGCATCGGGCGCGCCACGGCGCTGCGCCTGGCCCGCGAAGGCCACCACGTCGTGCTGGGCGCTCGGCGCGAAGACCGGCTGACCGCGCTGGCGAAGGAGATCCACGACGCCGGCGGCACCGCCGACGTGCGCCGCCTCGACGTCACCGACCGCGCGGACGTCACCGCGTTCGCCGACGCCGCCGTCGAGGCGCACGGCCGGATCGACGTCTTCGTCAGCAACGCGGGTGTGATGCCGTTGTCGCGTTTGGACTCGCTGCACATCGACGAGTGGGACCGGATGATCGACGTCAACGTCCGCGGCCTGCTGCACGGGATCGCAGCCGTCCTGCCGCACTTCCGGCGCCACGGCGGCGGGCACTTCGTGACGATTGCCTCCACCGGCGCGCACGAGGTGGTGCCGACGGCCGCGGTCTACTGCGGCACCAAGTACGCGGCCCGGGCGATCACCGAAGGCCTGCGCCTGGAAGCCGATCCCCGCATCCGCGTCACGACGATTTGTCCCGGCGTCACCGAGTCCGAGCTGGCCGACACCATCACCGACCCCGGCGCGCAGGAGGCGATGCGCGCCTACCGCGCGGTGACCCTCCCGGCGGACGCGATCGCCGGCGCTGTCTCCTACGCGATCGGGCAGCCGGAAGGCGTGGACGTCAACGAGATCGTCGTGCGGCCCACCACCCAGCGGTGAGGCCCAGCGGTGACGCTCAGCGCTCCAGCTCGGCGATGACGCGCGGGATCTGCGCCACCAGTTCGCGCGCCAGCAGGCCGGTGCTCCCGGTGTCGGGGATCAGCCGCTGGCCGGCGACGGCGTGGACGTGCGTCGCCCAGCAGGCCGCCTGGTCGACGCCCGCGCCGCGGGCGAGGAATCCGCCGGTGAGCCCGGCCAGCACGTCACCGCTGCCGGACGTGGCCAGCCCGACGTGCCCGCTGCCGTCGCGCCAGGTGCGGCCACCCGGCTCGGCGACCACGCCCATGAGCAGCACCACACCGCGGTAGCGCGCGGCGATCCGCACCGCCGTCTCCAGGTCGTCGACGTCCTTTTCTTCGCAGCCGTCGAGGTACGCGGCTTCGACCCGGTTCGGGGTGAGCAGGAGCCGGTCCGCCAAGGGTTCGGCGAGCGCCGGGTCCCGGCTCAGCGCGCCGAGCGCGAAGGCGTCGAGCACCACCCGCGCGTCCGGGGCGATGGCGGGCACCAGGCGCCGCAGCAGCTCCTCGGTCTCCTCGGCGCCGGTGAGGCCGGGGCCGACCACGACGGTGCCGGCGCCGGGCAGCACCTCGGCCAGCCGGTCGACGGCGTCGGCGGCGATCGCCCCGGCCGGGGTCTCCGGCAGCCCGACGACCGACGACTCGGGCACCGAGACGCCGAGGGCCGTCGCGTGCCGTTCGGCGACCGCCACCTGCAGCGTGCCGGCTCCGGCGCGCAGGGCGGCGGTCCCGGACAGCGCCGGGGCCCCCGGCACCGTCCGGGCGCCGCCGACGACGAGCACGGTGCCGCGGTCTTCGGCGCCGATCCGCCAGTCCCGCAACAGGGCCGGGCTGATCGGGGCCGGCTCAGGAGAGCTGGTGCGCTGCATCGTCGTCCGCCGTCGGTGGGGTGTCGGTGGCTCGCAGGTGGCCGACTTCCTGGGCCAGCACCATCGTGAAGCCGCCGTCGGAGTCGCGCTCCCAGCTGGTCACCGAGCCGTTCGGGACCTCGGTGGCGTCGGCGGCACGCAGCAGGTCGGGTTCGGGCAGCCCTTCGAGCAGGTAGCGCAGGGCGAAGACGGTCATCTCGTGCGCGGCCAGCAGAACGCGCTTTCCGGCGTGTTCCACGCTCAGCTCGGTCAGCAGGGATCGCAGGCGCAGCACGACGTCCGCCCAGGACTCCCCGCCCGGCGGCCGGTAGTAGAACTTGCCGAGCCGCCGCTTGCGCCGCAGCTCGTCGGGCCACCGTTCGTTCACGCCGTGCGAGGTCAGCAGGTCCAGCACGCCGAGTTCGCGGTCGCGCAGCCGTTCGTCGGGCACGATCGGCACGCCTTCCGGCGCGGCGAGCCGGGCGGTGTCCCAGGCCCGGCGGTAGGTGGAGGTGATCACGACGTCCGGCGGGCGGTCCGCCAGGAACTTCCCCGCGGCCTCCGCCTGTTCGCGCCCCAGGTCCGTCAGCGGCACGTCGGCGTCGCGCTCGGCGATGTCGATCACGTCGGCGCCTGCCGACTCCGCCTCTTCCCGGGCCACGTTGCCGGTGCTCTGGCCGTGCCGCAGCACGCCCACCCACTCCAAGTCGACGTTCACGACTGCGGGGTTACCCCGCGACACCCGCCGTCGAAACCCGGGATGGTTAGGCAGGCAAAGGAGTTGCGGGCTAGGGTCGATCCATGTCGCGAAGCCTCGACGCCCACGACCGGCTGCAGCAGCTGGAAAAGATCATCGGTACCCCGGCCGAACACCTCGGCCTGACCGAGCTGCTCACCGAGACGTTGCGGCGCCTGCGCGAGGCCATGGGAGTCGACACCGCGACCGTGCTGCGGTACCAGGCCAACGGCCGTCAGCTCGTGGCCTTCGCGGCGGCCGGCATCGAAGAGGAAGTCCACCAGGGCGTGCAGGTCCCGATGGGCAGCGGGTTCGCCGGCCGGGTCGCGCTCGAACGAGCCCCCGTCATCCTCGACCACGTCGACGAATCCACCGTCGTGAATTCCCTGCTGTGGGAACGCGGGCTGCGCTCCATGCTGGGCGTGCCCATGATCGCCGGGAACGAGCTCGTCGGCGTGCTGCACATCGGCTCCGTGACGACCAGGCAGTTCGGCGAGCCCGAAGTGGCCACGATGCAGCTGCTCGCCGACCGCCTGGCCATGGCGGTCCAGGTGGAGGCGCTGGAGGAGAACCGCACCGCCACGATGGCGCTGCAGCGCAGCCTGCTGCCCAGCAGCCTCCCCGAGGTGCCCGGCCTGGCCTTCGGCGCCCGGTACGTGCCCGGTGCGGAGACCGGGCTCGGTGGCGACTGGTACGACCTGTTCGCCCTGCCGGGCGACCGGCTCGGCGTGGTGATGGGCGATGTCTCCGGCCACGGCCTCGACGCGGCCGTGATCATGGGACGGCTGCGCAGTGCCCTGCGCGCCTACGCCCTCGACTGCGAAAGCCCCGCCGAGGTGCTCGCCAAGCTCGACCGCAAGGCCAACCACTTCGAGCACGGCGCGATGGCGACGGTGGCCTACGGGATCATCGGCCCGAGCCGCGAGGCGCTGACGCTGTCCCTCGCGGGGCACCTGCCCCCGGTGCTCGCCCTGCCCGGCGAGGCGGGCCGGCTGGTGGACGCGCCCCCGGATCCCCCGATCGGGCTGACCATCGGCGTGCCCGAACGACGCACCACCGTGGTCGGCCTGCCGCCGGAGGGGGTGCTCGTGTTCTACACCGACGGCCTGGTCGAGCGGCGGGACCAGCCGGTGGACGTCGGCATGGACCTGCTGGCGGCGACGGTGCGCGCCGGGGAGCCCGAGCGCGTGTGCGCGCAGACCATGGCCGCGATGATCGGCAGCCGGGCGGCCCAGGACGACGTCGCCCTGCTGGCCATCCAGCGCCGGAGCGTCCCGGCCGGCGGCTGAGGCGGCCGGGACGGCACGGGTCAGGAAGCGGCCAGCGCCGCATCCCGGGTCGGGAACAGCGAAAGGCTCTCCTCGAGCCCGGTCAGCTGGATCGGGCGCAGGGTGGCCCGGCCGGCCGCGACGATCCGCACGGCGGTGCCGGCTCCGGCGTTGCGGTGGATCGTCAGCAACGCGGTCAGGCCCGGTGAGGCGAGGAACTCGACGCGGCTCAGGTCGACCACCAGCACCGGCGGCTGCTCCGCCAGCGCTTCGTCCGCGGCGCGCACCAGAGCCGGTGCGGTGGTCGTGTCCACGTCTCCGGCGACTTCGACGACGACCGCCTCCTCCTGCTGGACCCGGCCGATCCGGAATTCCCCGAACGGCAGAGCTGTGGTCGAGCTGTCGGTTCGGGTGTGCTCGGTCATGGCGATTCTCCCGCCTTCGGCAAGCACCGCCGGAACGTCCGGCGGGCACGCGTGATCACGAAGGCTGTCTGCTCAACCGCTGTCAATCATGCCTGCCCGGGCGGCTCGCCGCCGTGTCAGCACGCCCTCTGCTTTCGGCGGCGCCTGCGAGCAGGCAGGATGGACCTCATGCACGAAAGGGACGTGACCTGGGACTCATCCCGCGGCGAGGCCGCCGGGTCCGCGGGCTCGGTGGCGCTGGAGAACCGGGACGGCACGGCGGTGTTGCGCGTCGACGGCGCCCTCGATCTCGCGCTCGCCCCGAAACTGCGCCGGTTGGCCGAGCGTGCGGCGCAGTTGCAGCCCACGATGCTCGTCATCGACCTCACCGGCGTCACCTTCCTGGCCTCGGCGGGCATGGCCGAACTCATCCGGGCCCACCGCGGGCCCACCGCTTCCGCGCCGCTGCGGGTGGTGGCCAGCGGCCGGATCACCCTGCGCCCGCTGGAACTGACCCGGCTGGCCGACGAACTGGCCATCTACCCGTCGCTGTCCGACGCGCTGGTCCCCTGATGCCGTCCGGGCCGGAGTTCGACGCGGTGCTCGACGCCGTCCGCCGGACCTTCGTCGACGGCGACAGCGCCCCGGCGGCCACCGCGGTCCGCCCGCTTGAGCCGGCGGAAGCGCGGGCGGTCCTCGGCGACCACGTCGCGATCGCCGTGACCGACCGCACGGTCCTCGCGGACCTGGTGCCGGGCCAGGACATCACCCGCGCGATCGCCATCGCCGGCGGCGAACACGGCGCATTGGTCTACACGACCCGGGAGACCGGCGAGCTGCCCTCGGCCATCGCCGGCGCCATCGAGGCCGCCACCGCGAACCTGGCCCGCACCGTCCGGCAGTTGCAGGGCGAAGCCGCGCTCCTCGACGCGCTGCACGCCATCGGCCGCGAACTGACCGCGCAGCTCGACATCGACCGGATCGTGCAGGACGCGACCGACGCGGCCACGAAAGCGACCGGAGCCGGCTTCGGCGCGTTCTTCTACAACCTGATCGACGAGTTCGGCGAGTCGTACACGCTGTACACGATTTCGGGCGTGCCGAGAGAGGCGTTCGCCCGGTTCCCGATGCCGCGCAACACCGAAGTGTTCGCGCCGACCTTCGACGGCGCCGGGACCGTCCGCAGCCCCGACATCACGAAGGACCCGCGCTTCGGGAAGAACGCGCCCCACCACGGGATGCCCGAGGGGCACCTGCCGGTGTGCAGCTACCTGGCCGTCTCGGTGCTCAGCCCGACCTCCGGGGAGGTGCTCGGCGGGTTCTTCTTCGGCCACCCCGAGCCGGACCGGTTCACCCCGCGCCACGCCTACCTCGCCGAGGGCATCGCCGGCTACACGGCCATCGCGCTGGACAACGCCCGGCTCTACGACCGCGAGCGCAGCCTCGCCACGGAACTGTCCCGCAGCATGCTGCCGGTCGCCCCGCCCACCCCGGGCCTCGACGTGTTCACCCGCTACCTGCCCGCGGCCACCGGGAGCAAGGTCGGCGGCGACTGGTTCGACGTGATCCGGCTGCCCTCGGACGCCACCGCGTTCGTCATCGGCGACGTCGCCGGCCACGGAGTCACCGCCGCGACGGTGATGGGCCAGGTCCGGACGGCCATCCGCAGTTACGCCCTGCTGGAGCTGCCCCCGTCGGAGGTCCTGCGCAACGTCTCCGAACTGACGGTCGGGCTGTTCGGCGAAAGCTTCGTGACGTGCTTCTACGCGGTTCACCGGCCGGCCGACGGCACGCTGGTCTACGCGAACGCCGGCCACCTGCCGGCGATCCTGGTCCGCCCGGGCGAGGCGCCCGAGCAGATCGGCGAGGCACTGGCGCAGCCGCTGGGCGTCGGCTCGAAGTTCCCGCAGCGCACCGCCGGATTCCCGCCCGGCGCCGATCTGATCCTCTACACCGACGGTTTGGTCGAAAGCCGCACTCGAGACCTGACTCTGGGCATCGAATGGCTGCTGGCGGGTATCCCGGGTGTGCTGACCGCGGCCGATCTCGGCAAGGCGTGGGACAAGCTCGTCGACGACCTGACGCGCGGCCGGCACGACGACGACATCGCCGTCATCCACGTGCACCACCGCGGAGAGGACGCTTCATGACGGACCCCCTCCCCCCGGGCGCGCCCGCCACCCCCGTGACGTTCCACCAGCGCACGGCCGCGGTGGCCGACCGGCTGCCGCGGCTGCGTGCGGCACTGGGCCGGTGGCTGGCCACGCTCCCCCTGAGCTCAGAACGGCGTGAAGACATCGTCCTCGCCGGCTACGAAGCGATGGCCAACGCCGCCGAGCACGCCTATCCCGCGGGAGAACCGGGCCCGGTCGACGTCCGGGCCGAAGCGCTGTCCGGGCGGCTGACCGTGACGGTCACCGACTACGGCACCTGGCGGCCGCCGTCGGCGACGAACGGGCTGCGGGGCCGCGGCCTGCTGCTCATCGACAGCATCGCCGACCACAGCGCCCAGGTGCACCGCGACGACGGCACGACGGTCACCATGACGTGGCTGACCGGCGAAGCCGCGCTGGACTGACTCCGACGGCAGACCGACGACCCGGTGGTCCGCTCACCCGCGCGCGTGAAGTCCGTACGTCCGGCAGACCGCTCCACGGCCTAGTACGCTCGGGCCGGGCCGCGTGAACCTGGAGTGTGATGAGCGTCGGGGAAGAGGCCGGCCACCGCGCCGTGTTTCCCGGGACCAGCCGGATGGCCGCCCGGATGCGGGACTTCGACTGGGCGTCGTCCTCGCTCGGCGAACCACGGGACTGGCCGCCGAGCCTGACGACGGCGATCCGGATCTGCCTGACCTCCCGCTTCCCCATGATCGTCTGGTGGGGACCGCAGCTGCGGTTCCTCTACAACGACGCGTACCTGCCGCTGCTGGGCACCAAGCACCCCGCGCTGGACAAACCGGGTGCCGAGGTCTGGGGCGAGATCTGGCACATCATCGGCCCGATGCTCGACGGCGTGATGGCCACCGGCGAGGCGACCTGGTCGGAGGACCTGCTGCTGCCGATGAACCGGCACGGGTACTGGGAAGAGACGTACTGGACGTACTCCTACAGCCCGGTGCACGACGACGAGGGCGTCGTGCGGGCGGTGTTCACCGCGGTCACCGACACGACCGAGCGCGTGATCGGCGAACGCCGGCTGGCGACGCTGCGCGAGCTCGGCGCCCGGGCCGACGTCGCCCGGACCGTGGCCGAGGCCTGCGAACTGGTCGCCGACGTGCTGGGGCGGGCGGGCGCCGACGTCCCCTACGCCGCCATCCACGTTCGTGACGGCGACGGCGAACTGGCGCTCGCGGCCGTCACCCCCGGCGGCGAAGGCGTGGGCGACGCGGCCGCCTGGCCGTTGCAGGAGGTGCTCGCCGACGGAGCCGCGCGGACGGTGTCCGGCGAGGCGTTCGGCGAGCTGCCCCGGGGCGGCTGGTCGACGCCGCCCACCGAGGTGCTGGTCCTGCCGCTGCCGGGCGACGCCGGGGACGCGGCCATCGGCGTCATCGTGCTGGCGGCGAGCGCGGGGCGCGCGCTCGACGAGTCCTACCGGACGTTCCTCGGGCTGGTCGCCCAGCAGACGACGGCGCTGGTCAACGGCGCGATCGCGTACCAGGCCCAGCAGCAGCGCGCCGAGGAGCTGGCCGCGCTGGACGCGGCGAAGACCACGTTCTTCGCCAACATCAGCCACGAGTTCCGCACCCCGCTCACCCTGATCCTGGGGCCCGCCGCGGAGCTGCGGGAAGCGCTCGCCGACGCCGGCGAGCGGGTGCGGGAAGAGGTCGAAGTCATCCACCGCAACGCGCTGCGGCTGGGACGGCTGGTGAACAACCTGCTCGACTTCTCCCGGATCGAGGCCGGCCGGATGCAGGCACGCTTCGAACCGGTGGACCTGGGCGCGTTCACGGCGGAACTGGCGAGCGTCTTCCGCGCCGCCGTCGAGCGGGCCGGGCTGGCCTTCGAAGTCGACTGCCGCCCGGCGGGCGAAGCGGTGCACGTCGATCGCGGGATGTGGGAGAAGGTCGTCTTCAACCTGCTGTCCAACGCGGTCAAGTACACCTTCGACGGCGCGATCCGGGTGACGAGCACGCTCGCCGACGGGCACGCCGTGGTCGCCGTGTCCGACACCGGGATCGGGATCGACGCCGCCGAGCTGCCGCGCCTGTTCGAGCGGTTCCACCGGATCCCGTCGGCGCGGGCGCGGTCGAACGAAGGCAGCGGGATCGGCCTGGCGCTGGTGCGCGAGCTCATCGGCATGCACGGCGGCAGCGTCGCCGTGGAGAGCACCCCGGGTGCCGGGACGACGTTCCGGGTCCGGGTGCCGCTGGGCACGCGGCACCTGCCCGCCGAACACGTCGTCGAGGAAGCCTCGACCGGGGGGTTCGCCGCGGAATCCGCGGAACCGTACGTGCAGGAAGCCCTGCGCTGGCTGCCGGACGGCGACCCGGACGGCCGGACGGCGCCCGCCGGGGCCGCGGGCGCCCGCGTGCTGGTCGCCGACGACAACGCCGACATGCGCGACTACCTCGTCCGGCTGTTGCGCGACGACTACGCGGTGACCGCGGTGCTCGACGGCGTCGAGGCGTTCGCCGCCGCGTGCGCCGAGCCGCCCGAGCTGATCATCAGCGACGTCATGATGCCGCGGCTGGACGGCCTGGGCCTGCTCGCCGAGCTGCGCGCCGACCCGCGGACCGCAGCCGTACCCGTGCTGCTGCTGTCCGCGAGGGCCGGCCAGGAGGCCGCCGTCGACGGGCTGGCCGCCGGGGCCGACGACTACCTCGTGAAGCCGTTCTCGGCGCGGGAACTGCTGGCCCGGGTCCGCACGACCGTGCAGCTGGCGAGACTGCGGACGCAGCACGCCCGGTGGCGGGCGGCGATGATCGAGTCGCTGCAGGAGGGCTTCTTCGTCTGCGACGCCGACGGGCGGGTCGTGGAGATGAACGCGGCGTTCACCGAGCTGCTGGGCTTCGGCACCGGCGGCCTGCCCTACGACCCGCCGTTCCCGTGGTGGCCGGACGAGGCCACCGAACCCGGCGCGCACCGCCAGGTCTCCGAGGCCTTCGCCCGCGCGTGGGACGAGCCCGCCGGCAGCTTCGTGCTGCCGCTGCGGCACCGCGACGGGCACCGGGTGTGGGCCGCGATCGCCTACAACGAGCTGCACGACGACGAGGGCCGCCGCCGAGTGGTCGGCACGGTCCGCGACGTCACGACCGAGCGTTACGCCGTGCAGCGCGAAACCGCGCTCGCTTCGATGAACCAGCGCCTCGCCGGGATCAGCGGGGTCGCGGAGGTGCTCCGCGCCGGGCTGGACCTGCTGTGCGACCTGTGGGACGCCCAGCGCGTCCTCGCGGTGACCTGGCCGCGGGACGGCGAACCGGAACTCGCCTCCACCGATCCCCGCGACCGGCGCTGGGCGGACCTCGCCGCGTCGCTGCGCGAGACCCTCGTCCGCATCGGTTCGCTCCCGGCGTTGCACGCGACCCCGGCGGAGGGCGGCGCGGGCACCACCGTCGACCACCCCGGCGGCCGGCTGACGCTCTGGGTCGAGCCCGCGCCGGGCCTCCCCCTCGGCACCGAAGACCGGACGCTGCTGGCGTTGCTGGCCGGGACGCTCGCGCACGCCCTGCGCCGCGCCCACCGCGACGACCGGCAGCGGGAGGTCGCCCTCGCCCTCCAGCGCTCGATCCTCGGCCCCGCCCGGCTCCCCGACGGCTTCGCGGTGCGCTACGAGCCCGCGAACCCGCCCCTGGAGGTCGGCGGCGACTGGTACGACGTCATCGCACTGGCCGACGACCGGATCGGCATCGTCGTCGGCGACTGCGTCGGCCGGGGCCTCGCGGCGGCCGCGGTGATGGGCCAGCTGCGCAGCGCCTGCCGTGCGCTGCTGCTGGAGGCCAGCAGCCCGGCGCACACGCTCACCGCGCTCGACCGCTTCGCCGGGCGGCTGCCGGGCGCCCTGTGCACCACCGTCTTCTGCGGCGTCCTCGACCCCGTGACCGGCACGCTCACCTACAGCAGTGCCGGGCACCCGCCCGCCACCCTCGTGCACCGCGACGGCACGGCGCAGTTCCTGGACGAGGGCGGCAGCGTGCCGCTCGCCGTCCGCGTACCGGCGGCCCGTCCGGAAGCCACGGCGGTCGTGCCGATCGGCTCGCTGCTGATGCTCTACACCGACGGCCTCGTGGAACGCCGCCACGAGTCGCTCGACGAGGGCATGGACCGGGCGACCACGGCCGCCCACGACACGGCGGACGACGAACTGGGCGCCTTGGCGGCCACCCTGATGGACCGGCTCCGCCCGGTGGACGGCTACGAGGACGACGTCGCGCTGCTGCTCTACCGCCGGTCAGTGCCCGCGCTGGACCTGGACTTCGCGGCCGATCCGGACCACCTCGCCTCGACCCGCCACTGGCTGCGCGCGTGGCTGGCCAACGCGGAGCTCGACCCGGACCTCGCCCAGGACGTGCTCGTCGCGGCGGGCGAGGCCTGCGCCAACGCCGTCGAGCACGCCTACCTCGGCGGCGCCGGGACGACCGCGCACCTGGCGGCCCGGCTCACCGGCGCGCACCTGGTCGTCACGGTGACCGACCGGGGCCGCTGGAAGCAGCCGCCGCCGGACAACCACGTGCTGCGCGGCCGCGGCGTGCCGATGATGGAAGCGCTGGCCGACGCGGTCACCTTCCGGCACGACGCCACCGGGACCACCGTCACGCTGGAATGGAGGATCGGTTCGTGACGACGGCACTCACGCTGGTCAGCGGCCTGGGCGACGACGGCGACCGGGTCCTGACCGTCACGGGTGAGATCGACATGAGCAACGCCGCGGAGTTCGGGGCCGCGCTGGACCGCGAGCTGGCGCGGGGAACCGCCGTCACCGTGGACCTCACCGGGGTGACCTACCTCGACAGCGCCGGCGTCGCGGTCCTGTTCGACCGGGCCGGCGAGCACGACGTGCGGCTGGCGGCGCCGCGGCTGCTCGACCGCGTGTTGCGGGTGTCGGGGCTCACGCAGGTTGTGAAGGTCATGATCCGCTGACGGTTGACCGCCGGTCCACGGGGTAAGCGGGCGGCAGCGACGGCCGTGGGGTGGGTTGTGCTGCGCCCGTCGCGAGGTGGCCCCGGCGCCCAACCCACGACGTTCAGCAGCGAGCGCCGGGCCGGAGCCACCGCCCCCTCTTCCCGGTGTTGCGGAGAACGCACCGACCGCGGGTAAGGTTTTGCCGTTCCGTTGAAGCAGCAGCGGTACGTCTGCCGCAGCGTCCGGGACGGAGATGACCTGAGTGACCGGTGAGCCGATCCTGTCCGAGCACCTCGACGAGCTGACCGCCGCCATGGCGGACCTCACCGGTGCGCTGGAGACCGAACCCGCCGAAGCCGAGATCCTCGAGGCCGTCTGCGCCGAGGCCGTTCGCGCCATCCCCGGCGCCGACATGGCCAGCATCACCTCGATCGGGGACGACGAGCCGACGACCGCGGCCTTCACCGACGAGCGCGCCGTCGAGATCGACCGGGCCCAGTACGCGGCCGGCGCGGGTCCATGCCTGGAAGCCGCGGAGAGCGGCGAAATCGTCCGGGTGCCGCTCGCCACGGCGGGGACGAGGTGGCCGGAGTTCACCGCACGCGCCCACGAACTCGGGGTGGGCAGCTACCTCGCGGCGCCGCTGCGCGTCGACGAACACCTTTCCGGGGCGCTGAACCTCTTCGGCTACGGCGACCACGGCTTCGCGGAGACCGATTCGCAGCTGCTGCACCTGTTCACCACGGTCGTCTCGTTCGGGCTGCGCACGACGCGGCGCTACCACAGGGCCCGGCAGCGGGCCGCCGGGCTCGAAGCGGCGATGCAGTCGCGGGCGGTGATCGAGCAGGCCAAAGGCATCCTGATGGCCGTGCACCGGATCAGCGCCGACGACGCCATGAAGCGGCTCGTCGCGGAATCCCAGCACACCAACGTGAAGCTCCGGGACGTCGCGACCCGGTTCGTCGAAGAACTGTCCTCGGCCGGCTCCCCCGGCTGAGTGGTCAGGCGCTGTGGCGAGCCGGGAACGGCCAGGTGAGCGTGATGACGGTGCCACCGTCGGTCGTGCGGAGGTCGAGCCCGTCGACGAGGGCCTGGATCAGGCGCAGGCCGCGGCCGCCGTCCGTGCGCTCCGCCGGCGTCTCCCACCGGCCCTGGTCGGCGACGGTGACGATCAGCACGTCCTGATCGATCCGGGCGCGGACGTCGATCAGGCCCGGGCGGCCGTGGTACGCGTGGCCGAGCACGTTGGCCATCGCTTCCCAGCACGCCAGCACGACGTCGTCGGCCTGCCGCCCGACCTCCCGGCCGGCCCGCCGCCGCAACCAGGACACCAGGTGCCGGCGCAGGCTCGGCAACGTCCGTGGCGAAATCGTGCCGCGGTACCGCCATCCGTCCGATCCCAGGTCTTCCACGCGTTCACCTCCTTGGGGGATATCCGGTTTGCTACCCACCGGTTCCGATTCTCAATCACCCGTGATGACCTGCCCTCCTGCGTTCGGACCTGGTGCGCCCCCGGGTGGGCGTGGTCGGATGGGCGGATGATTCGGTCGACGTCGTCCGTGGTGCTGTGCGCGGTGCTGGCCGCGACCCTCCTGCCCGCTGTATCCACCACAGCCGAGGCGGCCACCGCGGCGCCCGGGCCGGGCGCCGTCTCGCACTTCGGCCTGGCCCGCAAGGACTGCCTCGGCACCGCGCGGAACACGGCGAGCAAGGCGTGGTTCACGGTGGCCGGCGGCGTGCTGTCCGACGTCTACGCGCCGGTGATCGACAACACGAACGTCGAGACGCTGCAGTTCGCCGTGACCGATGGGCGCAGCTTCACCGATCTGCAGGCCCGCGACATGACCTACACGGTCCGCACGAGCGCGGGCGGGATGGCGTGTGAGGTGACGTCGACCGCGCGCAGCGGGCGGTACCGGCTGGTCACCGAGTACCTGGCCGACCCGGCGCGGACCGGGGTGCTGATCCGCACCCGGCTGGAACCGCTGCGGGACTCCGGGCGGGACCTGCAGGTCTACGTGCGGTTCGACGCGAGCGTCAACGGCAACGGCGGGGGCGGCCCGGCCAACGGCGGCGGCGACACCGCCACGGTCGACGCGGCCACGTCCGCGCTGGTCAGCGCCGACGCGAACACCGTTTCCAGCGCGCCGGCCCGCGACTACGGCACCCCGCTGGCCGCCGCGCTGCGCGCCGACCGCCCGTTCCTGACCACCGCGAGCGGGTTCGCCGGCACCGCGGGCGACGGGCTGGCGCAGCTCGACCGCGACCACCGGCTCACGGACACCACGCCGTCGGCGGTGAACGGCAACGTCGTCCAGACCGCGCGGCTGGACCTCCGGCCGCGCCGCCCGGCGGTGCTGGCGCTCGGGTTCGGCACCGACGCACGGGCCGCCGTCGCGACGGCCGGCGCGAGCCTGCGCACGCCGTTCGACCAGAGCTACCACCAGTACGCGCGCGAATGGCGTGACTACGACAACGGGCTGATCCCGGTGCGCGGCAAGGATTCCGACTCGTACTACCAGTCCGTCAACGTGCTCAAGGCCAGTGAGGACAAGACGTTCCCCGGCGCGGTCGTCGCTTCACTGGGCAGCCCGTGGGGACAGGCGGTCTCGGCGGGCGACGCACCCGGCGGCAAGCCCGTCTACTTCGGGTCCTACCGCGAGATCTTCGCCCGTGACCTCTACGAGAGCTTCTCGGGCCTGCTCGCCGCGGGTGATCGCGAAACGGCGCGGGCGAGCGTGCGCTGGCTCTTCGACCGCCAGCAGCAGCCGGACGGCCGGTTCCCGCGCAACTCGCTGCTCAACGGCAAGAAGGCGCCCGACTCCGGCGGCGACCAGCTCGACGAAAGCGCGTACCCGATCCTGATGGCGTTGCAGGCCGGGCTCGACCGCGACCGCACGCTGTACACCGCTCACATCCGCGTGGCCGCCGACTTCGTCGTCGCGCACGGGCCCGCGTTCGGTTCGGAACGCTGGGAGGAGCAGGGCGGCTACTCCCCCTCGACGATCGCCGCGGAGATCGCGGGGCTGGTCGCCGCCGGCGTGATCGCCGAGCGCAACGGCGACAGTGCGCGCGCGAACGTCTACCGCGCCACCGCCGACCACTTCCAGCGCAGCATCAAGCGCTGGACGGTGACGTCGAACGGGCCGTACGGCGGCCGGTACTTCCTGCGCCTGACCAAGAACGGCGACCCGAATTCGGAGTGGAACTACAACCTGGGCAACGGCTCGGTCGACGCCGACCAGCGCGCGATCGTCGACGCCGGCTTCCTCGAGCTGACCCGCCTCGGCGTGCTGCCCGCGAACGACCCGGAAGTCGCCGCCTCGCTCGGGGTCGTGGACCGCGTGATCAAGCGGGACACCCCCGCCGGGCCGGGCTGGTACCGCTACGGGACGTCGACACCGGGCAGCGAGGACGGCTACGGCGACTGCTACGAACCGGACCCGACGAACTGCGCCCCGACCGGCGCTCCCTGGCCGTCGACGAACACCGGGTCCGGGCACCTGTGGCCGGTGCTCGCCGGCGAACGCGGCGAGCAGGCCGTGCAGACCGGCGACCGGGCCGGTGCGGCCGCGTTGCTGCGCGCGATGCGGGCCCAGACCGGCGGCACCGGGCTGATCCCCGAGCAGATCTGGGAAAACCCGGCGCTGCCTGCGTCGCCGTACGGCGCGGACCCGAAGACGGCGTCGATCGGCTTCACCCCGGGTCAGTCCGTCGGCTCGGTGGCCCCGCTGAGCTGGGCGCAGTCGCAGTCGGTCCGGCTGGCCAGGGCCCTCGACGACGGACGGCTGCCCGAGCAGCCCGCCGACGTCCGCGCCCGGTACGTCTCGCACGCGCCGCCCGCGGCACTGGCGGTGACGCTCGACGCACCCGCGTCGGTGTCCACCGCGACCGCCCAGGTCACCGGCACCGCGCCCGCCGGCAGCCGCGTCGACCTCGCCGTCTCGGCCACCGACGCGGGCACGACTTCGGTGCTGTCCGTGCGGGCGTCCGCGGCGGGGACGTTCAGCGCGACCGTGCCGACGCCGCTCGGCGCGAACGTCGTCACGGCGGCCGCGACCGGCGCGGGGACCGGGTATGCGCAGAAGACGATCAGCTCGGACTTCGTCACCGGCACCGTGCTGCTCGACACCACGGACCCGGACGGCGACGACAACGGCCCCGGCACGTACACGTACCCGACGGCGGGCGACTTCCACGCGGGCGCGTTCGACCTGCAGCGGTTCCAGGTCATCGATTCCGGCACCAATCTGGTCTTCCGGGCGCAGATCCGCGACCTGTCGCCGACGTTCGGCTCCCCGCTGGGCGCCCAGCTGCTGACGATCTACGGGCACGACCCGGCCGCGACGGCGACATCGACCGCGGCGCCGTTCCCGAGCCGGGCGTACACGATCGCGCCGCAGGACGCGTGGAGCAGGCGCATCGAGGTCCAGGGCTTCGCCGAGCCGGCGCTCGTCGACGCTTCGGGCGCTTCGCTGGCCACGCCGTCCGTGCAGGCTTCGCAGGCGACGCGGTACATCACGGTCAGTGTGGCGAAGGCGGCCTTCGGGACGCCGGAGCCGGGCTGGACGTTCGCCGTGGTGCTCACCGGGCAGGACGGCAACTCCCCCGACCAGGCCCGGCCGTTCACGCCGACGGCGGGCCAGTACACCTTCGGCCTCTGCGCGGCCGGCGGGACGGTGCCGATCTGCGCCGTCGACCCGGCGACCGCGCCGAAGGCGCTGGACGTGCTGACGCCGTCCGGGGTGGACCAGAAGGCCGAGCTGGACCCGACCCCCGGTCCGGTTTCGGTGCGCGGGGTGCCCGTGGGCTGACAAGCTGGTCGCCATGATCGACGAATTCGCGAAGACCTACCTGCACGGCGACCTGCGCGAGATCCGCGAAGAGATGGTCGGCAAGCTCGACGGCCTCGGCGAGTACGACATCCGCCGTCCCCTGACCGCCACCGGCACCAACCTGCTCGGTTTCGTCAAGCACCTGACCCTGACCGAAGCAAGGTACTTCGGCGACATCTTCGGGCGCCCGTTCGCCGAGCCGATGCCCCGATGGGACGACCTCGAGGCGCGCGGCACGGACATGTGGGCGACCGAGCACGAGTCGCGTACGGAGATCGTCGAGCGCTACCGGCGGGTGTGGGCCCACTCCGACGCGACGATCACCGAGCTCGCCGTCGATGCGCCGGGGCACGTGCCTTGGTGGCCGCGCCCGGACGTGCTGCTGTTCAACGTCCTGGTCCACGTGCTCACCGAGACCAGCCGCCACGCCGGGCACGCCGACATCCTGCGTGAGCAGCTCGACGGCTCGCTCGCCACCGACAGCCACCGCGACGCGGCGTTCTGGGCCGCGCGGCGCGCGGAGGTCGAACGGGCGGCCCGAGCCGCCGCACCGTCCTGATCGGACGTCCACTGTGGACGCATAGGGCGCGGCGCTTCCGGTTTCGCCGGCCGCCGCCGCGCGTGCCAAGCTGTGCCCCGTGGACAACGCTACCGACGAACCGGCCCGGGCCGGGTACCGGCGATCGGCCGGCTCGCCGCGCGGCGAGGCCCGGCGCCGCGAACTGCTGGCGAAGATCACCGACGACGTCGCCGAGAACGGGCTCGTCGACTTCTCGCTGCGACGCGCCGCCCGGGCGGCCGGGACGACGCACAAGGTGCTGCTCTACCACTTCGAAGGCACCGAAGACCTGCTCCGCCAGGTGGTCTTCGCGCTGCGCGAACGGCGGATCGGCAACGCGCTGACGGCCGTCGCCACGGAGTCGCCGACGCTCACCGGCCGCGTCCGGGCGGCCTGGACCAGCCTCCGCGACGAGGAGACGCAGCTGCGGCGCGTCCTCGACCAGGCGATGGGCCTGGCGATGTACGACCCGGGCCGGTACGCGGCGCTCGGGCGGGGCGCGTCCCAGCAGTACCTGCCGACGCTGGTGTCGTTCTGCCCGGCACACTGGCCGGAGCGGCGCAAGCTCGAGGTCGCCGAAATGGTCCTCGCGACGCTGCGCGGCTTCCTCGTGGATCTGCTGACCAGCCCGGACAGCGAAGGTACGGCGGCCGGCTTCGCGGCGTTGCTGCGGGCGGTCGAACGGGAGGAAGCGGCTCCCTGAGCCTCGACAGTTTGCGAACCACATGGTTCACTTCAGCCCAGTGACTTCACCGGGAGGCTGGGATGCGGGTCGAACTGTCCGCGGGCACCATCGAGTACGCCGACACGGGCGGGCCGGGCCCGGTCGTCGTCTTCGTCCACGGCCTGCTGATGGACGGCTCCCTGTGGGACGGCCCGGTGGCGGACCTCGCCGGCCTCCGGTGCGTGGTCCCGACGCTGCCGCTGGGCGCCCACCGGCACCCGATGCGGGACGACGCCGATCTGTCACTGCCCGGCATCGCCCGGCTGCTCACGGAATTCCTGGAGCGGCTCGACCTCCGGGACGTCACGCTCGCCGGCGTCGACACGGGCGGCGCGCTGGTGCAGCTGCTCATGGCCGAGGGCGCCCCGCGGGTCAGCCGGGTGGTGCTCGCGTCGTGCGACGCGTTCGACAACTTCCCGCCCGGCCTCACCGGCAAAACGCTGTTCCTGATCGGGAAACTCTCGCCGCGCCTGTTCGGGGCGTTCATGCAGCAGATGCGGCTGCGCGCGGTGCGCCGCCTCCCGATCGCGTTCGGGTGGCTCACGAAGCGCGGCGACGCGGCCACGGTCCGCTGGCTGCGCCCGCTGCTGAGCCAGCCGGGGATCCGCCGCGACACGGTCCGCGTCCTGCGGGCGGCCGCCGCCGCGCCGGAAATCCTGCTGGAGACGGCGGAGCGACTGCCGGGCTTCGACCGGCCGGTGCTGGTGGTCTGGGCCGCCGAGGACCGCGTGATGCCACGCGAGCACGGCCGGCGGCTGGCCACCTTGCTGCCCAAGGGAAAGCTCGTCGAGGTGGCCGACAGCTACACGCTGCTGCCGCTGGACCAGCCGGCGGAGTTCGCCCGGCTGGTCCGGGAGTTCACAGCCGGCTGAGACCGTGCAGGATCCGCTTCATCAGGTCCATGCTCGGCCGGCTGCCCGAGCCCCGCTTCGCGGTGTGCACGGCGACGAGCCCGCGATCGGCGAGGTCGGAGAGCAGGACCCGCGCCACCCCGAGCGGAATCCGCCGCCGCGCGGCCACCTCGGCGACCGACTGCGAAGTGCGGCACAGCACGCAGATCTCGGACTCTTCCGCCGAGCTCCCCCGCGTCATGGCCCGCCCGCGCGCGGTGGTCGAGACGAGCGTCTCGACGGGAAGATCTCGCGTCGGCCGGGTCCGGCCATGGGTGCGGAAGTACGGACGAACGAGCCCCGTCGCCCCTCCATCGTCGAGAGCGGTCCCCCAGTACACAGCCAGCTCCTCACGGCGATTAATCCTTGTCGGCGATTATTCGACACCGTGATCGACTCCACCGCAATCGGCCGAACAGGCTAACGGACGGTAAACTGCAGGTCGGGACGGCGCCGCTCGGCGATACCACTGACCTGGCCCCGGGGCAGTACCGCTGGCCGGGCCACGATTATCAGATGTCTGACAACTCCACCGGCCCCGGCCCGGTTGCCCGCCTCCCGCGGAAGACTCGGAGCACGATCGGCGGGCAGTCCGAGCACCCGGAACTGTGGGCGTTCTTGTCATCACTGCACCCGGCGACGTGCTTCCCGGCACCGTCAACGGTTCGGCGTGTTCGTGGTGCTGGACGAGGGCCCCGATCACCCGTTCTACACCGGCGTCGGGTTCATCACCGGCCCCGAGCTGTCCTGGCGCCGGTTCGAAGCCCCCACCGACGTGGTCCAAGCCGGACAGCGCGTCACGTGCGAGTTCCTCCAGTTCGACATCTGGAACCTGGAGGCCCGGTTGTCGTTGCGAGCGACACAGCCGGATCCCTTCCAGACATTCGCCGAAGTCGCCGCCGTGGGTCACGAACTGCGGGGACTGGTCACCGCCTTGGTCCCGATCGGCGCTTTCGTCGAGGTCGCCCTCAGAATCGATGGGCTGATCCCGCTGCGGGAACTCGCTTGGACGCCGGTGGAAACGCCGTCGGAGGTCATCCAGGTCGGCGGCAGCGTGGCGGTCGTCATCACCAGCATCGACCGAGAACGACGGAGGCTCACACTGTCCCGGCGGCAAGCCTTGCCCGGACGTCCATAACGTCAGTTCAGAGGCGGATGGGCTTCTTGTTCATGAACTATCCGGGCGGTCAGCGGGCCTGGGGGCATTCTTGGGCGCACCGTCTCTGACCTGCTCTTTTGCGCCTGTTGGGTCCGGTTGCGTCCGAGCCCGTCTGGACGTCTGACGGCCTGTAGACGGCCTGGCTCCTCGCTGCCCGTGTGCTCGTCTGGCCTGGTGGCAGCCCTGCCCCGTCTTCCGCGTCCCCGCCGCTGTTAGCGCCGGAGGGCCGGTGTCAAGGGTGGGCGCTTGCGTCCATCGCGCAGCGACGCCGTAGGCGCCCTTGATGGCGGTCGGCCGGTGTTAAACGATCGCTGACGAGGGAGCGGTTCACCTGATCGTGGCGCCGAACGGCGTAACACTGATCGACTCGACGACGTCTCTGGCCGTATGAGGACGAGTGGATCAACCAACTCGCGGCGGCGCGCGTACGCGGTCGGCCCTCCGGCGGGCCGCCCGGCGGCCGGAGCGGAGCGGCAGGCCGTCCGTGTCGCACGAGGGCGAGCCCGCCGCGCGGGTGGTGACGTGCGCGCCGCCGTAGGTGGCGCGCCTTGATCCCATAGAGCCAAATTCGGCAGAGATGAGGATGACTGTCATTGAGTACCGATGAGAACAAGGATACCCCGCCGACTCGGCACGTAGTTGCCGGTAACGATGTTTCAGTGTTCGTCTCATATGCACATAAGGATGATGATTCTTCGTACGGCCGAGTGAAGAAGCTTGCCGAAGGGATAGCGGACACCTACGCAAGCCTGACCGGCCTGGAAGTCGGAATATTTTTTGACACAGAATCGATTCGCCTTGGCGAGAACTGGCGCGACAGGATTCGTGCTGGCCTAAATAACGCCACCGTGCTACTTGCCTTTATATCACCATCATACCTTCGAAGTCCTGCATGCCGAGAGGAACTGGCAAGCTTCTTTGCGTTCTTGCCTAGTCGCGAGGGCCGCAAGCTTGTAATCCCAATCCTCTTATTTCCTCAAGATCGGATTGACCGCCTCTTTCCCAATGATGAACAATGGTCTGACATTAAACAGCTGCAATGGAAAGACGCGTCTGATCTCCGCAGCGAGGAAGTCGGTTCTTCGTCATGGATGTTGATTGTCGGACAGATCTCCCAGCGAATCGAAGAAGCGCTTGACGAACAGTCAACTATCGATAGTTCAAGCACACTCATTGACACCGACACGGGTTTCAATACTGAAGATCCAGAATTAAGGGAAGGCACCCTTGAGGAGATAGCCAGAGCGGAGGAAGACCTGCCCCACGTGGGCACCCTGGTGAGGACCTACGGCGAGAAGATCAATCAGTTTAACGAGCTTATTTCGAATGCAACTGCATCCTTTGCAAGTGCGACGTCGTTTGGCCAACGACTTGCCGTAGCCAGAAGCCTAGCCAAGAAGCTTGAACCAGTTGTTGACGATTCGTTCAGGATTAGCGAAGAGCTACGTGAAGTAATTCAGGGAGTTGGACCAGGAATTATCTCCATAATTCGCATGATTGGTGCCAGCGGCGAAGCCGCCAACCCTGAAAATCGAGATGTTCTAGATTTTCTCAAAACTGTTCGCGAAATGGCAATGCAGTCGCTTGAGGCTACAGACACCACAGAGTCCATGATGACATCGATTGAAGGCGGGAAGGGATTCTCGAAGGACCTCGATAAAGTTTTGAGTCGCATGAATGCGGGACTGTTGATGTTTTACGAATCGCGGAGTCACTACAAGGGCTGGCTTGAAGAAGTGAATAGGATCTACCCCGATAATCAAGAGGGGTTACAGTAGCAACCCACTTGATGGTCACCCCGTCGCCTGGCGGCATCTCAATCAGGCCACATTGTGGCCGCCACCCTTCGCGCTCATCCGTCTGCCGAACTTGCGACGAGACGGGCTGGGCGTCGTGGTAAGCGGCGATTTGACGAGCCTGCCCGACGCAGAGTCGAGCACGAGCGAAAATGCACCCGACCAGTTGGGACATAGACGGGCTATGTGAAGTAGACAGCTGATCGGTTATCCATAGCGTGTTGAAGTCGCAACCGGATCGATTGGTGAATATTCAGGTTGGCCAGCCCTGAAGGCGCGACCCAGAAGACCTCCTTGCTCTCGCTGCTGGTGCGCAAGTCGCCTGCCGTTGCGTTGGCACGGAAGCAGATCGAGAACTCTTGACGGACCTCGCCGTCGTCGTAGGCAATGACGTGACCGGGGTTGGAATAGAGGCCTATGACACCGGTTATCTCGCACTCGACACCGGTCTCTTCGCGGACCTCACGTACCGCTGCCTGCGCCAGCGTCTCGCCGACCTCGAGTTGACCGCCGGGGATCGAGTACAGGTCGTTGTCCGTTCTCCGGATCATCAAAATCCGACCTTCGTCGTCTTGGATGTACGCAGACACCGCAACGGCGATACTGTTCGCTTTGGGGGCGCCCGGGTTGTTGTAGTAGTCGACGCGCGTCACGCTGTGGCCTCCTAGCTATTTGGGGCCTCAGGGCCAGTGCGATCATAGGGAAAACTTGCGGGTGTTCGATCGACGTCGGCCTGCCTGGTCACCATCGCTTCCTCAGAAGCTGGCCATCTTGGCGAGATTCCAGACTGACTCGAAGCTCTCTGAGTACGTCTCGAAGAGGTCCCCTGCAGAGAGCCGCCGAAGATGGAGCGACGGGGCGTGGGCTCCCTGGAACCCGTACACGTGCGTGTTGATGATCATCTCGTCGTCAAACCGGAAGATCGAGTTGTAGAGCGTCGTGTTGTGGAATCGCATCTCGACCCCATCGACGCCGACCAGCGGCCGATAAGACGCAAGGGCGTTGCGGATACGCGCCGCAAGCGTCCCGTCCCCAAGTTGCTCCTCCTCGCCGCGTAGCGCCACGCTGTCACCTTCCGGGTCCCCGAAGGCAAGTCTGATCTTCGCGCCGGCCGCTGCCTTGGCTGTCAGATCCTTGATGAACCGTGGGCGCTCGACCAGGAAGAGCGCGGCGTGCACCAGGACCTCAACGGTCTCCGACGCCTCCTTGATCAGCCGGTCCCATAGCTCGACCGGGATGGCGTTGCGGTGCGGGAAAACCCGCACGACTTCGGCGGCCGCCGTCTCGGCCTTGCGCTCCGGTGCGACCGAGTCCGGCCATAGGTAGGTCTCTGACTCGCGCGCCATCGCGGCGATCTTGTGCCGGTGCTTCGGGTACGGCAGGCGCCCCTTGGTGATCCAGCGTTCAACTGTCTTGTGGTCGACGCCGACGGCGTTGGCGACCTGTTCCAAGGTCAGACCGTTGCGCAGTAGCGCGTCACGCAGGCGTTCGTTCGGCATCAGCACCCCCTGGGACTTTTAGGGACGTCTTCGACCGTACCAGGGACGTCCCGAGATGTCCCGCCACGTGGTGATCATGTCCCGCCTTTTGCCGGAGATTGGAAGGCAGATTGCCGGGATCCGCCCGGCGACAGAGCCGAAAGGAAGGCAGGCATGACGACTCGAAGCGCGGGGTCCGTGCGCGACAGCCGGTCACGCGATGTGGGAACACGGGCGCTCTGCCGACTTGCGGCGTAGGCGCGACCGACATGCGCGACACGGTCCAGATCCACGTCACGGCAGACCTTCCCATCCGGGTGCGCGCCCTCGCCTACGCGAACCGAGCGGAAATCCGGTTCGGCAAGGCGTTCCCGGTAGTCCTGCTCGTGGATTCGGACGCCATCGCAGTGCTGAGCAGAGAACTCGAAGAGGTTCGAGCGGTCCTGAACTCAACAGCGGCACAAGTCGACAGTGGCGACGAGACGCCAGAAGTTACTGACTGAGAACGACATCTAGGGGCTAATGAAATGGCTATCACCAAGGGTTTCAGGTTCGAAATCGCGTTTGACCAGGCGTTTCCTCAGGGACTCGTCATGGTGGGAGAGATTACGGCGGACACGGAGTACCAGTCTCGCGAGGACTGGACGGCAGGCCGCCCGACTCGGCAGCGGGTGGACGAAGTGACCGGCAAGCGGCAGTGGAAGGCGACGGTGACCGACCCGGACGAGACGAAGGCGAAGCGGGCTTCGTTCGAGATCACGTTGCTGGCGGACGTCCAGCCGGTCCCGGCTACCTCGGAAGCACTGCCGGGTATGCGCCCGATCGAGCTGGACGGGCTGACGGCCGAGCCGAAGGTGGCGGGCCAGGGCGAGTTCAAGTACCAGTCCTATGCCTTCCGCGCGACGGGCTTCAAGGCGGCCGGGAGTGGTTCGAAGTCGGCGCGCTCCGCCACGGCTGGCGAAGCTGCGACCAAGGCGGCGTGAGCGGGATGAACGCGTCCGGTCCGGTTCGCGATGCTGCGGCGTTCAGCGAGCTGGTCCGGGCGTGGGAATCGGCGTACCGCGAGTACATGGCGGCGTGGGAGCACGGCTCGCGGGTCTTCTCGCCGACGTCGTCGCTCAACACGTCGAATGCGGCGCGGCGGGTGTCGCGGGCGTGGCATGAGCTGGCGCGGTCGCGTGGTCTGCCGTGTTGGTGTGTCGCGGCTTTGGAGTCGGCGGCCGAAGGGTTCGCCGAGTTGGCACGGGATTGGGCGAGTAAGGCAGACGGTGATGGTGCTTCGGGTCGACGGGTTCGGCGTGACGTGGACAGTGGAACCGCAGGAGTCGGTGACGGTGGAGGAGACCGGCCCGCATCCGGCCAGTCCGCCGATGCTGGTCGTGACCGGCGCGACCGTGGTTTCTCTCGCGGTGCCGGAGGACCTGGAGCAGTGGCCGGCCTGCGTGGCGTTCCTTCTCCGGCTCCGCGACGGAGTGGACGACCTGGCAGCACTGCTGGCGGCTCGCGTGGCGGCCCCGGGCAGGCGTGATGGGCACGGTGAAGGCTGAGGCTGGCGCGCCTCGGACATTGCAGGAGGCGCACGAAAGCTCGTATGCGCGGATGCCGGAACGCGACGCGCCAGTGTCGGCATGGGTGGCGTTTCGGCGGGCGAACGCACGGATGTATCAGGCCGTGGCCGACCTTGACCGTGGACACCATCACGAAGCGCTCTACTGGGCTGACCGGGAGCGGCGCGAGGTGGAGACCCTGACCAGGAAACCCGAGTGGAAATCGGACTACGGACGGGAGGGAGTAGAGCCCGCAGGTGTGCAAATTTCTCCGGCGGCACGCCCCAATGAGGAACAGCTTCCGCCGCTACCGGATGTCGAATTTGGTGCATACCTGCGGGCGGTACGGGAACAGAAGTCGTTGAGCCTCACGGCCGTCGCGGCGCACGCAAAGATCGGAAATCAACCTTGCAGGCGATCGAGACGGGATCGCGTGGCGCGGGTTCGCTGCACGTGATCGCAGCACTCGCTGATGCGCTCGGCGAGGACCGTGTAGTGCTTGCCCTGCTGGCCTTGCGGGGACACGCGAGCATTCCTGGGCAGTAGCAACGCCAGAAACTGAATATCGACAATTCCGCACGTGGGGACGCGTGGCGGATAAACGCGTCCCCACGTGCTTCATAACGACCCTAAAGAACGCAGAACCGGGTCCCTGGCTACCAACCTTTTCGCCGGTTCTGCGTCTGTCCACTGGAGAAGTGAACAATGCGAACGATAAATGATGACAACCAACGTCAGTCAACCGGGGTCACCCGGATGCGCTGCGCGGAATGCAAGAAGTTCGCGCGCCTGCTGCCCGGGGAGACCAAGTGTGCCCCGTGCCTGGGGATGCTGCCGCTGGTGCTCCGCACGGCCGCTGTGCGGGGTGGTCGCTGATGGACGCGCACGGCGTGATGACGCTGATGGCGGTCGGCGGCGGCCTGGCCGTTGTGCTGTGGGTGCTGGCGAAGATCGGCCGTGCGCTGGCCGGTCTGGCGGAAATGCTGGCCGCGCTCGCGGTCGTCGGGATGGTGCTCTGGGGGCTGGCGCGGGCGGTCGGTTGGGTTGTTCGGCAACTCGTGACGCACTGGCGGACCTGCCTCGCCCTCGTGGCGGCGTGGGCCTGGTGCCGGTGGCTGGGCGGGCTCTCCCTCCTGGTGACGCTCGTGGTGCTCGGCCTGGTCCAGCTCGTGTGGTGGCGGCTGGACGCGGTCGGCTATGACCAGTGGTGCGGGCGGTGGCTGCGGGGGCTGGTGGCTGCGCTGGACGCTCTACGGCCGGAAGCTGGCCGGCTGGCTGACCGCCTGCGGCCTGGTGGTCCGGGACGCGTCGGTGCCGGTCGACGTCACGGTGTCGCTGGTCGGACGTCGACGGGGCCGGAACACGGTTGCCCGCAGTCAGGACCGCTCCGCCGGGGTCGCGGTGCCCACGCTGCTGTCGGTCCGTTCTGGGGCCTCGTGGGATGAGGTCCGGGTGCGGCTGGTGCCGGGGCAGAAGTCGGAGGACTTCGACGACGGGGCCCGCGCGCTGGCGGTCGCCCGGAAGGTCACCCGCTGCCAGATCCGGGAGCTCGAGCCCGACGTCGTTTCGATCGACTTCATGCGCCGTGACCTCCTCGCGTCGCCTGTCGCGTGTCTGCCGGTGCCGGAGATGGTCTCTGTGGACGGGACCGGGGTGGACTTGCGGGCGGTGTTCGCCGGGTCGACCGAGTACGGCAAGCCCTGGCGGCTCCCGCTCGTCGGTACCGGCGCTCACACCCTGGTCGCCGGGGCCACCGGGTCGGGCAAGAACTCGGTCATGTGGTGCCCGCTGGTTGCGGCGGCCTCGGCGATCCGGGCCGGTCTGGTGCGGGTGTCCGGGATCGATCCGAAGGCGATGGAGCTGTCCTACGGGCGTGGCATCTTCGCCCGCTACGGCCAGAGCGGGCAGGAAGCGGTGCAGGTCCTTGACGCGCTCCTGGATGAGCTGGAGAAGCGCAAGCGCGAGTTCGCCGGGCACACCCGGCAGGTTCCGATCTCGACCGACTACCCGGTGGAGCTGCTGGAGTTCGACGAGATCGGCGCGCTGACCAAGTACACCGACCGCAAGACCCGCGACGCCATCGTGGAGAAGGTCGCGATCCTGACCACCCAAGGCCGGGCCCTCGGCTTCACCGTGCGGGGCTACGTGCAGGAGCCGACCAAGGACACGGTGCCGGTGCGGGAGCTGCTGCCTCGGCGGATCGCGATGCGACTGACCTCGAAGACGCAGGTCCCGATGGTCCTCGGAGACGGCGCGTACGAGCGGGGCGCGTGGGCCAACCGCATCCCGGAATCGGCGGCATCCCCGACCGCTTGATTCCCCCGAAGGGCAGGTCCGCCTCCGAACCGCCCGACTTGTTGACGTACACCATGCCCGCTCGATGCCGCGAGCGAGGCGGGCCGCGCGGGTGCGGTCGGTGGCGAACACGCTTGCGCCCAGGCCGAAGGGGGTGTCGTTGGCCAGCGCCAGTGCCTCGGCCTCCGTCTCCGCGCGGAACAGCAGGGCCACCGGGCCGAAAATCTCCTCGTGGTACGCCGCCGTTTGCGGGGTCACGTCGGTGAGGACCGTTGCCTCCAGGTAGGCGCCCGGGCCGGGGATGCGGTGGCCGCCCGCGCGTAGTTCTGCCCCTTCGCGGATCGCCGTCTCGATCTGGGCCGCCACCTCGTCCGCCGCCGCCGTCGAGGCCAGTGGGGGGCAACGTCGTCGCCGGGTTCGCCGGGTCGCATCCGGGCCGTTGCCGTGACCCTGACCGTTTCGTCCAGGTCGTCGGTGTCCAGCACGATCAGCGGGTCGGAACCGCCGAGCTCCAGGACGCACTTCTTGAGGTTCCGCCCGGCTTCGGCCGCGACGGAACTGCCCGCCTGCTCGCTGCCGGTGAGCGACACGCCCAGGCGCTCGATCGCCACCGCCGAGCGCGGGCAGATCGACGCGTGCTTGAGCAGGATCGTGTTGCCCAGCAACAGGTCCGGTGCCACGAACCGGGCGACCTGGTAGCACGGGAAGTTCCACGGCATCACGCCCAGCAGCGCCCCGATCGGCTCCTTCGACAGCACCGCCTCGCCGCCGCGGATCGCCAGGGTTCGTCCGCCAGCAGCTCCGGCCCCCGCTCGCCGTAGTACCGGAAGATGGTGGCGACGACGCCGGCTTCGCCGCGGCCTTCGTTGATCCGCTTCCCCATTTCCAGCGTCATGATCGCGGCGAGCTCGTCGGCGCGTTCGGCGAACAGCTCCGCCGCGCGCAGCGCGATCGCGGCGAGGTCGGCGACCGGCCGGGGCCGCCAGGCCGCGTACCCGCGGGTGCACCCGGTCGACCGCGGCGCGGCCTCCTCGTCGGCCGCGGTCGGGATTTCGTCCACCATGGCGGCCTCCTCTGCTCACGGAATCACGGCCTACTGGATACTGTATACACTATGTGAGCAGCAGTGAACACCCGCGCGGCGGTACCCGCTCACGCTTGATCCACTATCGTTTTCCCATGACGCTGGAACTCACCGGCGGACCCGATTTCGCCGCGCCGGCCCCGAAAACCCCTCGCTGGACCCGGTACTACGCCGGCCACGCGGTCACCTTCGGCTGCCCCGCCCGCACGTCGGAACGCACTCCACGGGTCTGGAGCGGGCGCGGTCTCGGCCTGCCGGAGGCGGAACTGGCGGGGTTCGCCGCGCAGCTGCGCCGCGTCATGAGGAACGACGCCTACTGGCTCGCGCGAGCCGCCTGCGAAGACCGCTACGCGGGTGACGCGCGGGTCTGGTCGCCCGGCCGCTACGACGACGAAGACGGCTTCGTGTACTTCGCCGGGCCCTGTACCCACCGTGATCCGTGGCCCGGCTACCGGCCGGCCCGAGCGTTCACCATCGCGCTGCCCCACGTCCGCGGCCTGCGGATCCGGGTGGCGGCGTACCTGGCCGGATGAAACCGGTCCGCGCCGGGGCCGTCGCCGCGGTGGTGAGCGGGATACCGTCGACCGCGTACGCCCTGCTCACCGGCGGGGACGTCTTGGCGGCCACCCGCGCGGCGGGCACTCTGCTGCCGGGACGGCGCGGCCGGCCCGGCGGGGGCGCCGGGGGGGGGGGCCGGGGCCCCTTCTGCGGCGGGACAGGGGTCAGTGCTGGTACTGCTCGTTCATGATGAGGAACGCGCCGAGGCCGTGGAAGTCGTTGGTCTTGCGGGCCCGGCCGTAGTAGTAGGACAGGTCGCCGACGTTGGTGCCTTCGCAGATGTCGGTGACGTTCGTCAGGCCGTCCGAACCGAGTGACACCTTGCCGAGCACGCCGGCGTAGCCGCGATCCGCCACCGCCTGGTAGGACGCCGGCAGGTAGCCGCGCTGGACGCCGCGGGCCATCGTGAACGTGTACATCGACGACGCCGACGTCTCCAGCCAGTTCTTCGGGTCGCCGCCGCGGTCGACCACCTGGTACCAGCGGCCGGTCGCCGCGTCCTGGTAACGCTGGTAACCGGCGGCCAGGAACTTGACGACGTCGATCAGCGCCGGCCGCCGCGGGTGGTTCGCCGGGAGCACCTCGAGGATGTCGATGGTGGCCATGCCGAACCAGCCGATCGCGCGCGCCCAGTGGTACTTCGAGTGGTGCCCGGACCCGGACGCCCACGACTCGGAACCGTCCTCGTCGTAGGCGTGGTACAGCAGGCCCTTCGCCGGTTCGCGCAGGTGGCTGAAGTACACGACGATGTTCTTCGCCGCTTCTTCGAAGCAGTAGTCACCGTCGCCGAATGCCGCGCCGTACAGCGCGAGGAACGGCTGGGCCATGTAGACGCCGTCGCCCCACAGCTGGCCGACCTTGCTGGTGGCGTGGAACATGCCGCCGTCGGACGTCCGGGGGTAGGCCGGGAACCGCTTGCGCAGCTGGTCGGCCGCCGTCTTGTACTTCTTGCGGCCCGTTTCCGCGTACAGCAGCGGCAGCATCTGGCACGAGCGCATCGAGTCGAGGTTGGTGAAGCTGTTCGAGATGCCGCTGTCGGTGATGAAGCGGTCGTACCACGCGATGATGTAGTCGAGGTACTTCTTCTCGCCGGTGCGCTTGTAGAACAGGTACTGCCCGTAGAGGTACAGGCCCAGGGTGTAGCCCCAGCCGCCGATCTTGTCGGGCGTGTAGCGCTGCATCGTCGAGTCGATCACCGCGCGGGACCAGTCCGACGGCGGCGCCGCGCCGCCGATCGGGGGGAGCCGGTCCGCCGCGCGCGCGAGGGGACCCGCCGCGGCGAGCGTGCCCAGGGCGCCCAGCGTGCCGGCCAGGACCGCGCGCCGGGTCGGGCGAAGGGGGTGTTCGGACATCGTCGTCCCTTTCGTGCGCTGAGGCTTGTTCTGGTTGGGCCGCCGTGCCCCGCCCACTCGCCGCAGCTGGGCCGCGAAGTCATGCGGCGGCCGACGGCTGAACAAGCCTCACCTGGCCCCGCGACGCGGGGAAGGGTGGCCGGGATGCCGATCCGCCGTCCGTCGGCATCCCGACCAGCTCTGGGGGGCGCGGCGTGCTGCCCGTGTCGCCGGAGCGATGGTCGAAGCGAAAGCGCTTCCGAGGGAAACATCTACTCGCCTCTCGGACGCCGAGTCAAGAGAGATCGGATCTCTCGCGTCATATATCAGATATTTAACCCGAACGGCCGCAACAAGTATGTACCGGCCAGCGAAACTCCGCGGAAAGGTCGGATCTAAACCTTGACCGGCCCGCGCCGCCAGGAGTACACCACCGGGTGGACCAGACCACTGGAGGTCGTTCATGGCAGCCAAGTTCCTCCGCCGGGCGCTCGTCGCGTGCGTGGCGATGCTGGCGGTGTCCGGGCTCGTCACCGCCCCGGCGTCCGCCGATCTGCAGAAGCCCTCGCAGCAGTGGCTGCGCGACAGCCAGGCGGGGCTGTTCCTGCACTGGGGCATGCGCACGTCACCCGGCTACACCAGTTGCAGCGCCTGGGAGAAGACGATCACCGACGGCGGGTGGAGTCCCGGCTACTGGGTCACCGAAGCCGAGAAGCTGCACGCGTCGTACCTCGTGCTCGCGTCCTTCCACAGCCGCCTCGGCTACTCGCGGGCCTGGCCGTCGAAGATCCCGGGCAGCTGTACCACCAAGCGGGACTTCCTCGGCGAGCTGGTCGCCGCGGCGAAAGCCCGCGGGCTCAAGGTCATCCTCTACATGACCAACGACGCCCAGTGGCACGACGAAGGCGGCCACGAGTGGCTCGACTCGGCCGGCTACTCGAAGTACAAGGGCAAGACCGTGGACCTCGACAGCCAGGACGGCTTCGGCCAGTTCAGCTACGACAACTTCTTCGAGGTCATGAAGAACTACCCGGACCTCGGCGGCTTCTGGATCGACAACGACAACGCCTACTGGGAATCCCACGACCTCTACCAGCAGATCTACCAGCAGCGCCCGGACTACCTGCTCAGCAACAACAACGAAGACACGCCGATCATGGACACGATCAGCAACGAGCAGAAGACCGGCATGACGCCGTCGTACGACTACCCGCAGGCGACGTACACGGCGATGCCCCGGCTCACCGAGGCGTGCTTCAAGCTCCCCGATACCGGCCCGTGGTGGTACGGCGGGTCGAACCCGCCGGTGAACAAGATGCTCAACCTCGGCAGGCTCATCACGAACTCCGGCTCGTCGATCAAGTCGCTGATGGCCGAAACGGCGATGGTGAACGGGAAGTTCCCGTCGAACCAGGAGGCGTTCAACAACTTCGCGAAGACGTACCTGGACGCGATCCGGGAGTCCCTCGACGGCACCGAGGGCGCGGGGTACATGTACGGCGGTATGCAGCCCGGCTTCTGGAACGACGGTGCCCACGGCGTCATCACCATCAAGGGCGACAACCAGTACGTGCACGTCCTGACCAAGCCGTCGACGTCGACCCTGAAGATCCGCGACAACGGCTACCGCGTCGGCCGCGTCACGAACCTCCGCACCGGCGCGGCGATCTCCTTCAGCCAGGGCGGCGGCAGCCTGACGCTGAGCGGCCTGTCCGGCTGGGACGCCTACGACACGGTGTTCAAGGTCGAGACAGCGGGCCGCACCGGCACCTACGACCCGAAGACCGTGACGCTCAAGGCGAGCGCGTCGGCGAGCGGCCACAGTGGACAGTCCGCGAGCGACAGCAGCTACCTCACGTACTTCGACAACAACAAGACGCTCCCGGTCAACCTGGACTACGACCTCGGCGCGGCGAAGAAGGTGCAGTACGTCGGGATCAACCAGCGGGAGGACTCCGTCAGCTACGCCCGGTCGGACACCGAGCAGTCGGCGCGGATCAAGGCGTACCAGGTGTTCGTCTCCAGTGACGGCAAGAACTGGGGCAGCGCGGTGAAGTCCGGGACGCTGCCGAGCCACCGCGGCGTCCAGTTCGTCGACCTCTCCGCGGTGACGACCCGGTACGTGCGGCTGCAGGTGACGAGCACGTACGCGGCGTCGAGCGACACTTCGCGGTACAAGCGGCTGCGGATCGACGAGACCTGGCTGGGCTCGGCCTACGCGACCGCGGCGGACTGAGGGGGCGACGGGCGGGCCGCCCAGCCGCCCCCGATCGCGGCTGGCCGGCCCGCCCGTCAGGTCCGCTCGGACAGCAGGTCGACGGTCAAGGCTGCCGTCCAGCTGAACGAGCGGGTGCCGTGGCCCGCCCCGGTCAGCGGGTCGACGTACTCGGCGAAGCCGGTCCGGGAAGCGGTTTCGACGAGGTCGTCCCGCAACCGCGCGGCGAGGACGTGCTCTCCGTGGCGCAGCAGGCCTTGCCGGACCAGCCAGCCGACGTTGAACCACGACGGGCCGCGCCAGTAGCGGCCCGGGTCGAAGCCCGGCGCCGTCAGGTCGTAGCTGGGGACGCCGTGCACCCGGCCGAGCCGGAAGCGCGGGCCGGTCGCGGTCGCCAGCAGGGCAGGCGCGACCGCCAGACCCGGCAGCACCAGCGGCAGCAGGCCCGCGCAGGTGTATTCGCGGGTCAGCGAGCCGGTGTGGACGTCCCGGGCGAAGAAGAAGCCGGCGGCGTCGTCCCACAGCGTCTCCTGCAGCGCCTTCTCGACGCGCGCCGCGGCCTCGCGGTGGCCCGCCGACGGCAGGCCGAGCTCCTCCGCGATCTCGGCCAGCGCCAGTTCGGCGTCGGCCAGCAAGGCGTTGAAGCCGGGGTCTTCGACGGCGAAGCGCCCGATGTCCCGGTAGCCGCTGTCCCGGTACTCGGCGGCGAGCCGGACGTACCGGCCGTAGTCGTCGTCGCTCGGCCGGTCGCCGGGGGCGCCGTGCTCCAGGTCGCGGCGGACGAACCCGGTGGCGGGCGGGACGCGCTCGAGCGAGCGGTCCCAGACCGGGCTGTTGTCCATCCCCGACTCCCACGGGTGCACGATCGCCACCAGTCCGCGCCCGCCCGCGTCGCGGTGGGTCCGCAGGTGGTCGTGCCAGGCGACGAGCTGGGGGTAGAGCGCGGCGAGGAACGCGTGGTCGGGCTCGGCCTCGTGCACCGCCAACGCGGCGCGGGCGTGCACCGGTGGCTGGACCAGGCCCGACGTCCGCCCGGCGTGCCAGAAGGACGGCCCGGGGAAGTACGCCTCGGCGGGGGTGTCCGGGTCGAACACGATGTGCGGCACGCGGCCGTCGGCCCACTGGGCGGAGAACAGCGTCAGCAGCTCGCGCCGCGCGCGCTCGGGGGACAGGTGCCGCAGGCCGAAGGCGATGAAGGCGGAGTCCCAGCTCCACTGGTGCGGGTAGAGCGAACGCGAAGGCACGGTCGACGCACCGAGCCAGTTGCCCGCCAGGACAGTCGAAGCACGCTCCCGTGTTACGTTCATATGTCCAATCTATCTCCGACTTGTGTCTTGTCAATGGACAAAAGTCCGAAGGGGGTCTCCGGGATGACCGCGCCGACCAGCGCCGGAGAGCTGTTGCGGCTGGTCCGGACGGGCCAGGCCAGCACGCGGAAGGCCCTCCTGGAACGCAGCGGGCTGTCGCGCTCGACGCTCACCGCGCGCCTGGAGCAGCTCCAGACGGCGGGCCTGCTCGCCGAGGGCGACCAGGAGGACTCCACCGGCGGCCGCCCGGCCCGGCAGCTGCGGTTCGACGACCGGCACGCCGTCGTCCTGGCCGCGAGCATCGACACGATGCACGCCGAGACCGCGGTCACCGACCTGGCGGGGCGGGTCCTGGCGCGCCGCGCCGGCGCGCTGCGGGTCGCCGATGGCCCGGAGCCCGTGCTCGGCCGGGTCGCGGAGTGGTTCGAGGCGATGCTGGCCGAGGTGGCGCGGCCGGTGTGCGGCGTGGGTGTTTCCGTCCCCGGCCCGGTGGAGCCCGGCCGCGCCCGGGTCACGCAGCCGCCGATCATGCCCGGCTGGGACGGCTACCCGATCGACACTCACCTCGGCGCGCGCTTCGGCGCCCCGGTGCTGGTCGACAACGACGCGAACCTGATGGCGCTGGGCGAGCACCGCGCCCGGTACCCGGATTCGGCCGCGCTGGTCGTGGTGAAGGTGTCCACCGGGATCGGTGCCGGGCTGGTGCTCGGCGGCGAGGTGTACCGGGGCGTCGACGGCGGGGCCGGCGACATCGGGCACATCCGGCTGCCCGGGCACCCGGAGGCGCGCTGCCTGTGCGGTTCGCTCGGCTGCCTCGCGGCCGTCGCCGGCGGTGGCGCGCTGGCCGCCCGGCTGACGGAGCTGGGCTTGCCGACGGCGTCGGGCTCCGGCGTGCGCGACCGGATCGTGGCCGGGGAGCCGGCCGCCGTCCGGCTCGCCGAGATCGCCGGCCGCCAGGTGGGGGAGGTGCTCGCGACACTGGTCTGCGTGGTCAACCCCGAGGTGGTGGTGATCGCCGGCGACCTCGCCGAGCCGCACTTCGCCGCCGGTGTCCGGGAGGTGCTCTACCGGCGGGCGCTGCCGCGGGCGACGCAGAACCTGCGCGTCGAAATCGGCGGCCGTGGGGAAGGGCTCGCGCTCGGCGGCGCGGTGGCAATGGTCGTCGACGCCGTCTTCGCCCCCGCGGAAGTGGACAGGCGGCTGGCCGCGCACGGGTGACGGCCGAAGTGCCGACACGCCGGGACTGTCCCGAGTGGACGGAGCGACCGACTTTAGTAGGTGGCGCGAGCCTTTCGCCCGTGGTCCACGGTCCCGGACCGAACCGGACTTAACGTGCATCCGGGCATGTTCCTCGCGTATTGCGGCCGACAAATCGGATTTCCGTACCACGGTCCACAGGCCGTCAATTCCCGGCGAGATAACGGTTCCGAAAGCACTTCCCCGCGAGCGGAACACCGGCTTAGTCTCACTCCGTTGTTCCAGGCCCGTTTCTGGGGGCCGCTTTCCAAGAGGGAGATTTCTGTGCGAAGAAGCTCCACCCTGCTCCTTTCGCTCGCGGTGGTGGGTGGCCTGACCGGCGCCCTGCCGGCGACGGCGTCCGCGCAGGGGCGTCAGGACATCCCGCAGTCGCACCCGTTGTGGGCGAACGCGCAGGCCAAGGTGGCCGACACGGCGCCCGCGGCGAAGCTGAGCTTCCGCGTTTACCTGAACCAGCGCGACAACGCCGGCGCCGAGGCGCTGGCTCAGGCCGTGTCCGACCCGGACAGCAAGACCTACCGCCAGTTCCTGAGCCCCGACCAGGTGCGCGACCGCTTCGCCGCCAATGACGCGACGGTGAACGCCGTCAAGGCGTGGCTGACCGGCAGCGGCTTCAGCATCGGCGAGGTGCCGTCGAACCGCGCCTACGTCGAAGCCACCGGCACGGCCGACCAGACGGAGAAGGCGTTCGCCGTCGACCTCGGCAAGTACCGGGTCAAGGGCCAGACGCTGCGCGCCGCCGACAAGAACCTGTCGGTGCCGGCCAACCTGGCCGGTGACGTGCTCGGCGTCGTCGGTGTCGACCAGGCCACCAACCTGTTCAAGCCGGACCACGAGACCGGTTCCGGCACGCCGTCGGACGTCGCGCCCGGCCCCGGCTTCCGCAACGCCCGGCCGTGCAGCGCCTACTACGGCGAGAAGATCGACACCACCGATCCCGCCTACAACGGCAAGCAGCTGCCGTACGCCCCGTGCGGCTACACCCCGGCGCAGCTGCGGTCGGCCTACGGCGTCGACAAGGTCGGCGCCGACGGCAAGGGCACCACGATCGCGATCGTGGACGCGTTCGCCTCGCCGACCATCTACTCGGACGCGAGCACCTACGCGAAGAAGAACGACCCGCAGCACCCGCTGAAGCAGAGCCAGTTCAAGCAGCACGTCTTCCCGGCGAACCCGGTCCTCGAGCCGGCGGACCAGTGCGACGCGGCGGGCTGGTACGGCGAGGAGACCCTCGACGTCGAAGCCGCCCACGGTCTCGCGCCGGGTGCGGACATCCTGTACGTCGGCGGGGAGTCCTGCGAGGACAACGCCCTCGACGTGGCGCTGAACTACGTGATCGCCGGCCACAAGGCCGACATCGTGTCGAACTCCTACGGCGACACCGGCGAGGACATCCCGGCCGACGAGGTCAAGGTGTTCAACCAGATCTCGCTGCAGGCGGTCCTCGAGGGCATCGGCGTCTACTTCTCCTCGGGCGACAACGGTGACGAGGTTGCGCGCCTCGGCACGCCGTCGCCGGACTTCTCCGCCTCCGCGCCGTGGATCACCGCGGTCGGCGGCACGTCCATCGCCATCGGCAAGGACGGCAAGAAGATCTTCGAGACCGGCTGGGAAACCAGCAAGTCGCTGCTGACCAACGGCGTCTACGGCCCGGCCAACTACACCAGCGGTTCCGGTGGCGGCACGAGCCGGCTGTTCCCGCAGCCCTTCTACCAGAAGGGTGTCGTGCCGGACGCGCTCTCCACGAAGAACCAGACGGCCGGCCACAAGGGCCGCGTCGTGCCGGACATCTCCGCGGTCGGCGACCCGAACACCGGCTTCCTGGTCGGCCAGACGCAGACCTTCCCGGACGGCGCCTACTACGACCAGTACCGGATCGGCGGCACGAGCCTCGCGTCGCCGGTGTTCGCCGGCATCATGGCGGTGGCCGACAGCTTCGACCACTTCCACCACGGCTTCATCAACCCGGTGATCTACAAGCTGACGTCCCGCACGCCGGCCATCACCGACGTGAAGCACGTGGACGCCGCGGTGGCTCGCGTGGACTACGCGAACTCGGTCGACGCCTCTGCCGGTCTGCTCCACTCGGTGCGGACGCTCGACTACCAGGGCCTGACCATCCACACCACCCCCGGCTACGACGACGTGACCGGTCTCGGTGTGCCCAACGGGCTGCTGTTCCTGCTGCTCGTCTAGTCCAGAAGTCCGTGAAGGCCTCCTCGCTCCGGTGAGGGGGCCTTCACGGCTTTCGGCGTCCGGGCCGTCGCGTCCGCCACGCGGCCGCGCCTTAGTGGTTGCCGTCGGAAGTCCTTCGGGGGCATTCGGCGGATCCAGGTTTCCGCTGGGCGTGCGACCGCGAGGTCCTCGTACCGGGTTGTACTCGGACCTTGCGGCCGTGCGTCCAGCGGGAAGCTGGGCCGTCGAGACCCCCGGAGGACTTCCGACGGTGACCACTTAGGGTGATCGTGACGGAAGGCGGGACATGAGCGGACGCGGTCTGGACGCCGAGGTCTTCGGCGGGCGGATGCCCACCGGCGGGCGGGACCTGGCGATCGAAACCCACGGCATCGCGCCGGTGCCCCCGGGCAACCGGTTCGGGCGCCCGTGGCGGCTGTTCAGCGTGTGGTTCGCGCCGAACCTGACGATGACGGCGGTGTTCACCGGCACCCTCGCGGCGTCGCTCGGCCTCGGGTTCTGGACGGGCCTGGCCGCGATGCTCGCCGGGACGGTGCTCGGCTCGCTGCCGGTGGCGTACCTGTCCACCTGGGGCCCGCGCACCGGCACCGGCCAGCTCCCGCTCGCGCGGTTGCCGTTCGGCGGCGGTGTCGTGCTGCCCGGTCTGGTGCAGTGGCTCGGCTCGATCGCCTGGGACGCGCTGGTCGGCCTGTTCGGCGGCGAGGCACTGGCCGAGCTGACCGGGCTGCCGTTCTGGGCGGCCGTGCTGATCGTGCTGGTGCTGCAGTGCGCGCTCGGCGTGTTCGGCTACGCGCTGATCCACCGCGTGCAGGCGGTGATGAGCGTGCTGCTGGTGCTCGCGTTCGCCGCGCTCACCGTGAAGGTCCTTTCCGGCCACCCGATCGCCACCGCCGACACGGCTTCGGGCGCCGACCTCGCGGGCGGCGTCGTCCTCTTCACGACGATCACGTTGTCGCTGGCGATCTCCTGGGCGCCCTACGCGTCGGACTTCAGCCGCTACCTGCCGGCGGAGACGTCTTCGCGGGCGGTCTTCGGGGCGACGCTGCTCGGGCTCGTCGTGTCGTACGCGATCGGCGAAGGTCTCGGGCTCGCCTTGGGGTCCTCGCTCGGCGACCAGACGGCGGCGGGCGTCGCCCACCTGCTCGGCGGCGGGTTCCTGGGCGCGCTGGCGCTGGCGGTGATCGCGCTGGCGGCGGTCTCGTCTAACGCGATGAACGACTACAGCGGCTCGCTGGCCCTGCAGACGGTCGGCGTCCGGCTGCGGCGCCCGGTGTCGGCGGTGGTCGTCACCGTGCTCGCGTTCGCGCTGATCCTCTGGATGCACAGCGGCGACCTGTCGGCGAAGTTCCAGAACGTGCTGCTGTTCGTGAGCTACTGGATCCCGCCGTTCCTCGGCGTGGTCGTCCCGGACTGGCTCGCGCGCACCCGCGGCGGCCGGCGCGTGGACGTCCTGGCTTCCGTTTCCGTCCGCCCGTGGGCGGCGGTGGTGGCCTTCCTCGTGGGATTCGGCGCCGCGGTGCCGTTCATGAACACGACCCTCTACACCGGACCGGTCGCGGCGGCGCTGCACGGGGCGGACCTCGCGTACTACGTCGGGCTCGTCGTTTCGCTGGCAGCGTATTTCCTGCTCCGCGGCCGATCCGCGGTTGACCTCGAGTAATATCGAGGTTTGACGATGGTGCGGTACCCCTCGAAGGAGGAACCATGCCCACCGCACTCGTCACCGGGGCTTCCGCCGGCCTGGGCCGCGCGCTCGCGGCCGCTCTCGTCAGTCGCCAGTGGACGGTCATCGGCACCGGCCGCGACGCGGCCGCGCTTGCGGCCGCCGCCCGGGAAGCCGGCTTCACGGCCATTCCCGGCGACGTCACCGATCCCGCCCACCGTGGCGCGCTCGCCGAAGCCTGTCCTGCGCTCGAACTGCTGGTCAACAACGCGAGTTCGCTCGGCGTCAGCCCGCTGCCACCGCTCGCGCGCTATCCCCTGGCGGACCTGGAAGACGTCTACCGCGTCAACGTCTTCGCGCCCCTGGCGCTCACCCAGCTGCTGCTGCCCGCGCTGACCGCGGCCCGGGGCGTCGTGATCGATGTCAGTTCCGACGCCGCTGTCAAAGCCTACGAGGGCTGGGGCGGTTACGGTTCCGCGAAGGCCGCGCTCGATCAGCTGACCGCCGTCCTCGGCGTGGAACACCCGGACCTGTCCGTGTACGCGGTCGACCCGGGCGACCTGCGCACCGCGATGCACCAGCGCGCGTTCCCCGGCGAGGACATCTCGGACCGGCCGCTGCCGGAGACGGCCGTCCCGGCGTTCCTGCGCCTGCTGGATGAACGCCCGCCGAGCGGCCGGTACCGCGCCGCCGACCTGCTGGTGACGGCATGAACGTCCGGTTCGACCTGCCCGCGGAACTGTCGGCGTCGGCCCCGCCGGAGGCGCGCGGCCTGACGCGCGACCAGGTCCGCCTGCTGGTCGCTTCGCCGGCGGGCGTCCACCACACGGCGTTCACGTCCTTGGGCGAGCACCTCCGGCCGGGAGACCTGCTGGTGGTGAACACGTCGGGGACGCTCCCGGCAGCGGTCGACGCGCGCCGGGCGGACCGCCCGATCGTCGTCCACTTCGCAACACCGCTCGACGACGGATCATGGGTCGTGGAGCTGCGCGCCCCGGGCGGCCCGTTGCTCGACGGCCGGCCGGGGGAGCGCCTTTCCCTGGCCGGGGACGCGTCGCTGACGTTGCTGGCCCCGATGGTCCCGGGCGCGGCCCGCCTGTGGCGGGCGGCGGTCTCGGTCGAGGTGCCGGAGCTCCTCGCGGCGACCGGCAGGCCGATCCGCTACGGGTACGTCCCGCGGGCGTGGCCGCTGGCGGACTACCAGACGGCGTTCGCCCGCGAACCGGGCAGCGCGGAGATGCCCTCGGCGGCCCGGCCGTTCACGGCGGAGCTGGTGACCCGGCTGGTGACGGACGGGGTGCTGGTCGCCCCGCTGCTGCTCCACACGGGAGTGTCGTCGCCGGAAGCGGCCGAGCCACCCCAGGCGGAGCGCTTCCGGGTGCCCGGGACGACGGCGGCCTTGGCGTCGTGGGTCCGTTCGCGCGGCGGCCGGGTGATAGCGGTGGGCACGACAGCGGCCCGGGCGCTGGAGTCGGCGGCCTCCGAAGGCGACCTCCGCGCGGCCGAGGGCTGGACGGACTTGGTGCTGGGCCCGGACCGCCCGGCCCGGGTGGTGGACGGCATCGTCACGGGCCTGCACGCCCCGGAGGCATCGCACCTGCTGCTGCTCGAGGCGGTGGCCGGGGCGGAGGTCGTGCAGCGGGCGTATGAGGCGGCGGTGGCGGAGCGGTACTTGTGGCACGAGTTCGGCGACGTGTCGCTGCTGCTGCGCCACTGACGGGTGGGGTTGTCCACAGCGCACTCACCCTGTGGACAACTCGACCCTACTGCGGGGCTTCGGCCCGCCGGCGCGACCGGAGCACCCCGAAGAGCGCCACCGCCGCGACCCCCAGCCCGACCCCGCTGACGATCGACGCCACCAAGCTCGCCGTGCCCGTCGCCAGGCCGAACGCCCCGCCGAGGTACACCGGGATGGACAGCGCCACCGGCAGCCAGTTGCGCAGCGTGAACGCGCGGTCCGAGGCCACCCACAGCACCAGCGTCACCGCCGCCGCCGTGACGACCGGGATCGCCCACACCACCATGCTGGTCACCGCATCCATCCCCAGTGACCGGAGCCACTCGAACGACGCCTGGCCCAGCCCGATGAACAACACGACCAGCGCCACGCGGACGCCGACGGCTCCCTGGCTCCTGCTCGTCATGACTTCCTCCCGAAATCCGTGGTCCACCCTGTACCACGTCCGGGTGACGCGAGTGGTTGCCCGATTTGGCGACTTTCTCCGGCGGCCTAAGCGCAGCAGGCCGTCGATGTCAAGAAATCTCACCAGAATTCCCGGGATGCGGATGGCTATGCGCCTGAGTGGGTGACCGTGCGAACCTCGCCCCGACACCGACGAAAGGCGATGCTGACGTGCGCACCCAACGGAGAACCCTGGCCTCGGCGCTGGCCGCCCTGACGGTCGTGGGCGTGCTCGCGGGCTGTTCGCGTGCGGACAGCGCCGCCGCCCCGGCCGCCAACCAGGGAGCCGCCGGCGAGGTCCGGGTCGGGTACTTCCCGAACGTCACGCACGCGCCCGCGCTGATCGGCGTGAAGAAGGACTTCTTCAAGAACGAGCTCGGCTCGACCAAGCTCACCACCCAGACTTTCAACGCGGGCCCCGAAGAGGTCAACGCCCTGCTCGGCGGCTCCCTCGACGTCGCGTTCCTCGGCTCCGGCCCGGCGATCAACGCCTTCACCAAGTCCAAGGGCGCCATCCAGCTGATCTCCGGCGCCGTCTCGGGCGGCGCCCAGCTGGTCGTCAAGCCCGACATCACGAGCGTCGAGCAGCTCAAGGGCAAGAACATCGCGACGCCGCAGCTGGCCAACACCCAGGACGTTGCACTGAAGAAGTTCCTGGCGGGCAAGCAGCTGACCGGCCAGGTCAAGATCACCAACCTCGACAACCCGAAGACGCTCGACGCGTTCAAGAAGGGCGAGGTCGACGGCGGCTGGCTGCCCGAGCCGTGGGCGTCCCGGCTGGTCCTCGACGCCGGCGCGAAGGTGCTGGTCGACGAGAAGACGCTGTGGCCGGGCGGCCGCTTCCCGACCACCGTCGTCATCGTGCGCAGCGAGTTCCTGCAGCAGCACCCGGACACCGTCCGCGCGATCCTCAAGGGCGAGCTGGCCGCGATCGACTGGGCGAAGGCCAACCCGGCGGACGCGAAGACCGTGGTCAACGGCGCGCTCAAGGAGCTGGCCGGCAGTACCCTGAGCGCAGCGGTCCTGGATCGCGCGTTCTCCGGCATCGAGTTGACCACCGACCCCATCGCCGCCGAATTCCCGCAGCTCGCGCAGGACTCGGTGACGGCTGGTGTGGTGAAGTCGGCGGTGGCGCTGAAGGGCTTCGCCGACTTCGGCCCGCTGAACGAGGTGCTGAAGGCACAGAACCTGCCCGCCGTCGAAGCCCCCGAACTGACCAAGTGAACCCGGGGCTCCGCCACCGGGAACCCCCGCACAAGAGAGTGATCCGGAGAGGCGACCAGCGATGACCACCACCCTCCCGACCGGCCGCGGCAGTGTCACCGGCGCGACCGCGGTGCGTCTCGACGGCGTGCGCAAGACGTTCGGCACCGCCGGCCGTGCCGTCGTCGCGCTCGACGGAGTGGACCTGACGGTTGCGCCCGGCGAGTTCGTCTGCCTGCTCGGCGCGTCCGGCTGCGGCAAGAGCACGCTGCTGAACCTGGTCGCCGGGCTGGACGCGCCGTCCGCGGGCGAGATCACGCTGAACACCTCCCGGCCGGCGGTGATGTTCCAGGAAGCCGCGCTGATGCCGTGGCTGACCGCGGCCCGCAACGTCGAGCTGCCGCTGCGGCTGGCCGGGTTCGGCCGGGCCGAGCGCCGTGCGAAGGCCGCCGAGCTGCTGGAGCTCGTCCGGCTGAACGGCGCGGGCGGCAAGCGGCCGCACGAGCTGTCCGGCGGGATGCGGCAGCGCGTCGCGCTGGCCCGCGCCCTGGCCGCGACGCTGCGCGTCGGCGGCGACCCGGAACAGTCGCTCCTGCTGATGGACGAGCCGTTCGCCGCGCTCGACGCCATCACCCGCGACGTCCTGCAGGGCGAACTGCTGCGCGTCTACCGCAGCACGGGCACGTCGGTGCTGTTCGTGACCCACGACGTGCGCGAGGCGGTCCGGCTCGGACAGCGCGTGGTGCTGCTGTCGTCGCGGCCCGGCCGGGTCGTGCGCGAGTGGACGGACGTGCCGCTGGCCGACGCCGCGGAACTGACCGAGGAAATCACCGGGCACCTGCGTGAGGTGATCAGCACCCATGCCGCAGCTTGATTCGGCTGCCTGGGGGTCGAACCCCCAGCCCCCCGCCCAAGGGGGCTCCGCCCCCCTGGGGACCCCCCAGGCCAGTGCCGATTTGGACGCGGTCGGCGCGGGACTGGATTCGCTCGACGCTCCCGTGGGCGACCGCCGCCCGGGGTTCTGGAAACGCTTCGCCTGGGGCTTCCTGCCGCCGCTGGGCGCGCTCGCCGTGCTGGTCGTCGTCTGGCAGATCCTCTGGGCCGCCGCCTTCTGGCCGGAGGCGCAGCTGCCGTCACCGGCCGCGGTGTGGGGCGAGTTCTGGAGCATCGTCGCCGACGGCCAGGTGTTCGGCTTCGTCTGGACGTCGGTGCACCGCGCCGCGCTCGGCTTCTTCGCGGGCGTGCTCATCGGCACCCCGCTCGGCCTGGTCGTGGCGAAGGTCCGCGTGGTGCGGGCGGCGATCGGGCCGCTGCTGACCGGCCTGCAGAGCCTCCCGTCGGTGGCCTGGGTGCCGGCGGCGATCCTGTGGTTCGGGATCAACGACGCGGCCATCTACTTCGTGGTGCTGCTCGGCTCGGTGCCGTCGATCGCGAACGGCCTGGTGTCCGGCATCGACCAGATCCCGCCGATCCTCCCGCGCGTCGGCCAGGTGATGGGCGCGAACCGGCTGTCGTCGGCCCGGCACATCCTGCTGCCCGCCGCCCTGCCCGGCTTCCTCGCCGGGCTCAAGCAGGGCTGGGCGTTCTCGTGGCGGTCGCTGATGGCGGCCGAGCTGATCGCGCTGTCGCCGCAGCTGGGCGTCGGGCTCGGCGCGTACCTGAACCAGGGTTCGTCGTTCAACAGCATGGAGACGGTGATCGCGGCGATCTTCCTGATCCTGCTGGTCGGCGTGGGAATCGAGCTGATCGTGTTCCGGCCCCTGGAGCGCGCGGTGCTGCGTGCTCGCGGGCTCACCTCGTCGCTCTAGAACCTTTTCGCCCCCGGATGTCGAAGCCGCCTTCGCGGCGTCGACGTCCCTTCGCAAGTCGACGAAGGGAGTGGGCGATGGTTTTCCCGGTGCTGGTGGCGTCGGTGGCGGCGTTCGTGGTGAGTTCGGCCTGGTACACGGCGTTCGGGCGGGTCTGGGCCCGGCTGAGCGCGACGGGGGCGACGGCGCGGCCGTCACCGTGGCGGATGGGCGCGGAGTTCGCGCGGACACTGGTGCTGGTGACGGTGTTCGCGGTGCTGGTCAGGGCCGTCGGCGTCGACGGCGTCCCCGGTGCCCTCGGCCTGGCGGTGCTGGCGTGGGCGGGGTTTCCGGTGGTGATCCTGGCGGGATCGGTGCTGCACGAGCGCGTCCCGGTTCGCCTGGCGGCGCTGCACGCGGGAGACTGGCTGCTGAAGATCGCCGTGGTCGCGATGATCGTGGGGGTGTGGCGATGACGGCGGTGCTGCTCGACGGGATCGCGTTCGGCGAATCCCCGCGCTCGCACGACGGGCGCCTCTGGTTCGCCGACTGGCTGACGCACGAGATCGTGGCGGTCTCCCCGGCGGGCGAGCGCGAGGTGGTGTTCCGCGCGGACTTCCCGACGATGCCGATGTGTTTCGACTTCCTCGGCGGGCAGCCGGTGATCGTGTCGTCCTCGGACGGGCTCCTGCTGCGGCTTGCGGAGTCCGGCTTGACCACGCACGCGGACCTGGGCGGCGCCGGGTTCAACGAGATAGTGACAACGGCGGCGGGAGGCTGCTACGTCAACGGCGGCGGCTTCGACCTGATGGCGGGAGAGCCCTACCGGCCGGGCGTGATCCTGTACGTCAGCCCGGACGGCGCGGTCCGCCGGGTGGCGGACGACATCGCGTTCGGCAACGGCATGGCCGTCACCCCGGACGGCTCGACGTTGATCGTGGCGGAGTCGTACGCGAACCGCCTGACGGCGTTCTCGCTGCGCCCGGACGGCGGCCTGGCGGACCGGCGGGTGTGGGCGGACCTCGGCGACGGGGTGCCGGACGGCATCGCGCTCGACGCTTCGGGCGCGGTGTGGGTGTCGGACGTGCCGCATCGATCGTGCACGCGGGTCCGGGAGGGCGGCGAGGTCCTGGAGAGGCTGACGTTCGACCGCGGGTGTTTCGCGTGCGCGCTGAGCGAGGACACGTTGTACCTGGTCGTCCAGGAGTGGCGCGGGATCGACGCGGTGGGGACGGAGGCGGAGCGGACGGGGCAGATCCTGACCCATCCGGTCGCCGTGGGCCGAGCCTAGTTATCCACAATGGGGACGGTTGTCCACAGATTTCGCGGCCACCCGTTTTTGCAGGTCAGCGGCGATAGACTGGACAAGGGCACGCCCCCCGGGGAGGGCGGGGGTGTTTTCCGCGTCGACAGACCGCCGTCTGGGACCGCTCGGACGGCAGCGGAGGCCGCCGCCCGAGCACAAGTCCCAGCCCGCTCAGCGCGGGCGGCGACCACCGGCGCGACTGCCGGCGGAGAAGGCCGCCGGGCCGCCGCTGCGGCGGGTGCCCGTGGCCGGGGCCGGGGCGCCCGCGCGACCGGTGCCGCCGGTCTTGGCCGCACCGGCCGCTCCGCCCGAGCGGCGGTTGGTTCCCGAAGCGCCGCGGCCGGCGTCCGTCGAACGCTGCTGCTGCTCGGTGCGGCGTTCCTGGCCGTTCGCCCGGGAGCGCTGGCCGCCCCGGTTCTCCTTCGGGGTGGCCGGGGCGCCGCCGCGGCGGCCGCGGCCGCCGCCCGGGGCGGACCCCGTGGCGGAGACCTTCTTCGGCCGGTTGTCGACCGGCGGCCGGGCCGGGGCCGCGGTGAACGAGCGCTCGCCCGGGGCGAGTTCCGCCAGCAGCGGGTGGCCCGGGCCGAGCTGGGTGGTCGTTGGCTTGATGCCCGCCTTGCGGGTCAGGTCGCGGACGTCGCGGACCTGCGCGTCGGTCATCAGCGTCACCACCGTGCCCGACGCCCCGGCGCGTGCCGTGCGGCCCGAGCGGTGCAGGTACGCCTTGTGCTCGACCGGCGGGTCGGCGTGGATGACCAGCCGGACGTCGTCGACGTGGATGCCGCGGGCCGCGATGTCCGTGGCCACCAGGGTGCGAGCCGTCCCGGACGAGAACGCCTCGAGGTTGCGCGTCCGCGCGTTCTGGCCCAGGTTGCCGTGCAGTTCCACGGCCGGGACACCCGACGCCACCAGCTTCCGCGTGAGCGCCTTCGCGCGGCTCTTGGTCCGCGTGAAGACCAGCGTGCGGCCCGGCGCCGCGGTCAGGTCGACCAGCACCGGCAGCCGGTGGGTCTCCTCGAGGTGCAGGACGTGGTGCTCCATCGTCGACACCGGCGACTGCGCCGAGTCGACGCTGTGCGTGATCGGGTCGGTCATGAAGCGCTTGACCAGCACGTCGACGCCGTTGTCCAGGGTCGCGGAGAACAGCATCCGCTGCCCGCGGGACGGCGTCGCGTCCATGATCCGCCGCACCTCGGGCAGGAAGCCCAGGTCGGCCATGTGGTCGGCTTCGTCCAGCACGGTGATCTCGATGGCATCGAGCTTCACGTGCCCGGAGCGCATGTGGTCGGCGAGCCGGCCGGGGCAGGCGACGACGATGTCGACGCCGTCACGCAGTCGCGTGATCTGCGGGTTCGCGCTGACGCCGCCGAAGATGGTCGTCGTCTTGAGGCCCAGCGGCTTCGCCAGCGGCAGGATCGACGCTTCGATCTGCGTCGCGAGCTCGCGCGTCGGCGCCAGGATCAGCGCGCGGGGACGGCCGGGCCTGCGCCGCGTCGGGCCCGCGGCGAGGCGGGCCAGCACGGGCAGCACGAAGCCGTACGTCTTGCCGGAGCCGGTGCGGCCGCGCCCCAGCACGTCGCGCCCGGCGAGGGTGTGCGGCAGGGTCGCCGCCTGGATCGGGAAGGGCTCGGTGACACCCTGCGCGGCCAGCGCGGTCACGAGCGGGGCGGGCAGGCCGAGTTCGAGAAAAGTGCTCATAAGTGCATGCGGACGCGGTGGCGCCCTGGTCTCCATAACCTGAGAAGGGTTGTCCTGCCCGGCGCAGACCTACGTACGGCCGCGGCGCGTGGTAGTCGACAACAACAGCGGGCCGAGGCAGAACTGAGCGGCCCGCAAGATCAGTGTAGCTGGCGAGGGTGACGTAGTCCCAGTGAGATTGCCCGCACTCGGATCGCCTTGCTAAGTTACCCGTCGGTAATCGAGGAGGACCACCATGCTGCTGAACCCGCACGAGTACGACCCGAGCCACTTCGACGCCGAAACGCGCCGGCTGCTCCGGGCCACGATCGAGTGGTTCGAGCAGCGCGGCAAGGCGAAGCTGACCGAGGACTACCACAACCGGACCTTCTACGCGGACTTCATCGAGTTCGCGGGCAAGGAAGGCCTGTTCTCGACCTTCCTGACCCCGGCCGCCGACGCCGCGGGCGACCCGGACAAGCGCTGGGACACCAGCCGCGTCGCGGCCCTGTCGGAGATCCTCGGGTTCTACGGCCTGAACTACTGGTACCCGTGGCAGGTCACGATCCTCGGCCTCGGCCCGGTGTGGCAGAGCGGCAACGCCGTCGCCCGCAAGCGCGCGGCCGAGGCACTGGACGCCGGCGGCGTCGGCGCGTTCGGACTGTCCGAAAAGGACCACGGCGCCGACATCTACTCGTCGGACATGGTGCTCACGAAGGACGGCGACGGCTACCGCGCCACCGGCTCCAAGTACTACATCGGCAACGGCAACTGCGCGCGCACGGTGTCGGTGTTCGGCCGCATCGACGGGGTCGAGGGCCCCGGCCAGTACGTCTTCTTCTACGCCGACTCGGAGCACCCGAACTACCACGTGGTCAAGAACGTCGTGCCGTCGCAGATGTACGTCGCCGAGTTCCGGCTCGAGGACTACCCGGTGCACGCCGACGACATCCTGCACGTCGGCGCCGAAGCCTTCAGCGCCGCGCTGAACACCGTCAACATCGGCAAGTTCAACCTCTGCTTCGGCGGCATCGGCATGGCGACGCATTCGCTGTACGAAGCCATCACGCACGCGCACAACCGCGTCCTCTACGGCAAGCCCGTCACGGACTTCCCGCACGTCCGGCGCGAGTTCGTCGAGGCATACGCGCGGCTGACCGGGATGAAGCTGTTCTCCGACCGTGCCGTCGACTACTTCCGCAGCGCGAACCCGGACGACCGCCGCTACCTGCTGTTCAACCCGATCACCAAGATGAAGGTGACCACCGAGGCGCAGAAGGTGATCGGCCTGGTCGCCGATGTTGTGGCCGCGAAAGGCTTCGAGGCCGACACCTACCTGGCGATGTCCAAGAACGACATCGACGGCCTGCCGAAGCTCGAAGGCACGGTGGCCGTGAACCTCGCGCTGATCGCGAAGTTCATGCCGAACTACCTGTTCGCGCCGCAGGACTACGCGCCGGTGCCGACGCGCACCGACGCCGCGGACGACGCGTTCCTCTTCCGCCAGGGCCCGGCACGTGGCCTGTCGAAGGTCCGGTTCCACGACTGGAAAACCGCCTACGCGCAAGCCGCGCACATCCCGAACGTCACGCTGTTCACCGAGCAGGCCGGCTCGCTCGTCCAGCTGCTCACCGAAGCGGCGCCGGACGAGGCGCAGCAGGTCGACCTCGACTTCGGGCTCGCGCTGACCGAGCTGTTCACGCTGATCGTGTACGGCCAGCTCATCCTGGAGCAGGCCGGCATCACCGGCCTGGACGACGAGGTCGTCGACCAGATCTTCGCGGTGCTGGTGCAGGACTTCAGCGCCGCGGCGGTGGACCTGAACGGCAAGGCGAGCTCGACCGAGGCCCAGCAGGCGATCGCGCTGGCCGCGCTGCGCAAGCCGGTGGTCGACGCCGGGCGGTTCGAGAACGTCTGGGCACGCGTGCGGGAGCTCTCCGGGGTCTACGCTATGCATCCGTGATGGCGCGGAAGTACCGGATGGGCGTGACGCGGAAGGCCGCGAACGTCGTCGTGCAGGCGTGTTTGGAGCGCGGGATCGCGATCTCGGGCAGTACCGGGTTCCTGCTCACCACCCGGGGCCGCAAGAGCGGCGTCGATCGGACCACTCCGGTCAACGTCATCGAGTTCGGCGGCGATCGCTGGCTCGTGTCGCCGTACGGGCGGGTCGGCTGGGTGCACAACCTGCGCGCCGAGACGACCGCGCGGCTGTGGCGGGGCGATGTGCGCGAGACGTGGGAGGTCGAGGAGGCGGACGCCGCCACGGCCGGTCCGGTGCTGCGCGCGTACGTCCGCAAGCTGCCGGTGACGGCGCCGTTCTTCGACGCGAAGCTGACCGACCCGGCCGAGGCCTTCACCGCGGAAGCCGATCGACACCCGGTGTTCCGGTTGGCAAGATCGCGGGCGTGAACGGAGCGCGGGCGGCGGAGCTGATCTGGGACGCGTGGCTGACCGGCAAGCGGCTGGAGGGCCTCCCGGACGACGTCCGCCCGCGCGACCTCGCCGAAGGCATGGCGGCGCAGGCGGCGCTCGCCGAGCTGGCCGGGCCGGTGTCCGGCTGGAAGATCGCCGCGACCACCGTGTACGCCCGGCAGTACCTCGACGTTCCCGGGCCGCTGCCGGGCGCGATGTTCGAGCGGTTCCGCCACGGCGAAGTCGAACCGGTGCCGGCCGACACGATGACCATGGGCGTCGCCGAACCGGAGTTCGCCTTCCGGTTCAAGGCCGATCCGGGCCGGTCGCCGTCACTGACCGCCGTGCTCGACGCGGTCGACGCGATGGTGCTGGCGATCGAGCTGCCGGACAGCCGCTACACCGACCACCGCCGGGCGGGCGGCCCGCAGCTGCTGGCCGACGTCGCGTGCGCGGGCCGGTTCGTCGAGGGCCGCGCGGTACCGGGGTGGCGTGACCTCGACCTGCCCCGGCAGCCGGTGGTGCTGCACGCCGACGGCGAGGAGTTCTCCCGCGGCAGCGGCCGCCTGGTCCTGGGCGACCCGCGGCTGGCGCTGCACTGGCTGGCGATGGAACTGCCCCGCCACGGCCGGGCCCTGCGCCCGGGCGACGTCGTGACGACGGGTACGGCGACCCCGCCGTGCCCGATCCACGCGGGCGGCCACGTGGTGGCGGACTTCGGCGCGCTGGGGAGCGTGGAAGCGCGGTTCATCGACCCCGTTGGAGTGACGACGTGCTGACCTTCCGTGCGGGTTTCGTCCTGCTCGCCGTGGTCGTGGCGGGGCTCGACGCGGGCTTTTGGTTCTTCGCGCACGGCCCCCACCCGCTGACGGCGCGGATCGGCTTCCTGGTGGCGTTCGTGCTGCTCCTGGCGTTGCTGGCGGCGGCCGCGGGGGTGGTGCGCTGGGAGATCGCGGCCCCGCTGGGGGCGGCGTCGACCTCCGGCCTGCTGTTCGTCGGCGCGGCGGCGATCTTCAGCGTGGGTCTGGGATTCCTGCTGGCGGCCGTGGTGGAGGCGGCCCTGGTGCGACGCCTGGTTCTCGACGCATCGCCGGTGGGGTGGCGCGGGGGCACCTGGCTGATCAGTTCGGCGGCCGCGGTGGTCCCGGTGGCGCTGTTCGCGGTGGGCTTGTTCGCGCTCCGCTGAGGATGCGCGTGTGCGGGCCACCACTCGACGGGGCCGCACCACCCGGGCGTCAGCGTTTGTCGACGAAGTACACCTTGTCGCCGCCGACGGTGCCGACCTGGATGGTCAGGTCGCCCGGGGCGTCCAGGAAGCCGATGCGATAGGTGAGTTCCTTGCCGGGCAAGACGTCCTGGCTGGGCGAGCCCTCGATGCCGGTGTCGAAGACCTGCTCGGCGGTGGTGTTGCCGGCGGTCGCCTGCACGATGAGCATGCCAGCGGACCAGGGCTTGGCGGAGTGGTTCGCGATGGTGACCTGGAAGCCGATGGCCGGCGCGTTCTGCTTCGGCGCGGCCGTGTCGCTGGTGGTGAAGGCCTTGGCGTCGGCGACGGTGATGTCGACGTCGGTGCCCCGGTGGGTCTGGCCGACCTGGTAGGTCTGCCCGGTGGCGTTGTCGTCGCCGGCGGGCAGCCCGAGCTTGCCCTTCAGGTCTTCGACCGCGGCGTTCTGCGCGATGACGGTGAACACGATCGCCAGGACGCTGAGCACGACCCCGATGGCGGCGAGGACCTTCTTGCTGCCGAAGAGGGCGATGACACCGAGGACGAACCCGACGGCGGCCACGACGGCGGTGAGGTTGTTGAGGAAGATGACCGGCGAGCCGACCACTCCGACGATGCCGAGGATCAAGGCCGTCCACGCGAGAGCGGCGAACTTCGCGGGCTTCCGGGCGGGTGCCGGAGCCGGGTACGGGGCGCCGGTCGGTGACGGCGAGTAGGGAGCGGTCATGGCGGCGTCTCCTGGATCGAGCAGGGGGGAAATCCCTGGCGCGCGGGCTGAACGGTGAGTAGTTCGGCCGTTCATCGCGCAGCGTTACGATCTTGGGGCGTCCGTCTCCGTTCCGTCACCGGAATTAGCTCTGACGGGTGACAGGTCTTGAAAGCCGTGAAGGCCACCCCGAGGCATCGAGGTGGCCTTCACGGACAACGCGTGCTTACTTGCCGAACCCGGCCCGGCGAAGCGCTTCGGCCATGGACCCGCTGGCGTCGCCGCCGCGATCCCGGCCGCCACCACCGCGCCGGTCGCCGCCGCCGGAGCCGCCGGAACCGGAACCGGAGCCGCCACGGCGCTGACCACCCTGACCACCCTGACCACCGCCACCGCCCTGGCCGCGGTCCCGGCGCTCACCGCCACCGCGGTTGCCCGAGGGGGCGCCCGGCTCGTCGTCCAGGCGCAGCGTCAGCGAAATCCGCTTCCGCGGCACGTCCACGTCCAGGACCTTCACCTTCACGATGTCCCCGGGCTTCACGACCTCGCGCGGGTCCTTCACGAAGTTCTTCGACAGCGCCGAAACGTGGGCCAGCCCGTCCTGGTGCACGCCCACGTCGATGAACGCGCCGAACGCCGCCACGTTCGTCACCACGCCCTCCAGCCGCATGCCCGGCTTGAGGTCGCCGATCTTGTCCACGCCCTCGGCGAACGTCGCCGTCTTGAAGGCCGGGCGGGGGTCGCGGCCCGGCTTGTCCAGCTCCGCCAGGATGTCCGTCACCGTGGGGAGGCCGAACTTTTCGTCGACGAACTGTGCGGGCTGCAGCGAAGACAGCGTCCGCGTGTTGCCGATCAGCCCGCGCAGATCGGTGCCCGTCTTCGACAGGATCCGCCGCACCACCGGGTACGCCTCCGGGTGCACCGCCGACGAGTCGAGCGGGTCGTCGCCGTCGGGGATGCGGAGGAAGCCCGCGCACTGCTCGAACGCCTTCGGGCCGAGCCGCGGGACCTCCTTCAGCGCCATCCGCGAGCGGAACGGCCCGTTCGTGTCGCGGTGCGCCACGATGTTCTCCGCCAGCCCCGTCGTGATGCCCGAGACCCGGGTCAGCAGCGGCGCCGACGCCGTGTTGACGTCCACGCCGACCGCGTTCACGCAGTCCTCGACCACCGCGTCGAGCGAGCGCGACAGCGAAACCTCGGACAGGTCGTGCTGGTACTGCCCGACGCCGATCGACTTCGGGTCGATCTTCACCAGCTCGGCCAGCGGGTCCTGCAGGCGCCGCGCGATCGAGACCGCGCCGCGCAGCGAGACGTCCATGTTCGGCAGTTCCGCCGAGGCGAACGCCGACGCCGAGTACACCGACGCGCCCGCCTCGGACACGATCGCCTTCGTCAGCTTCAGCTCCGGGTGCTTCTTGATCAGCTCGATCGCGAGCTTGTCCGTCTCGCGCGACGCCGTGCCGTTGCCGATGGAGATCAGGTCGACCTTGTGCCGCGCGCACAGCGCCGCGAGCTCGGCGATCGACTGGTCCCACTTGTTCGCCGGCTGGTGCGGGTAGATGACGTGGGTGTCGACGACCTTGCCGGTCGCGTCCACGACGGCCACCTTGACGCCGGTCCGGAAGCCCGGGTCGAGGCCCATGGTGGCGCGGGTGCCGGCCGGCGCGGCCAGCAGGAGGTCGCGCAGGTTGGCGGCGAACACGCGCACGGCGTCGTCCTCGGCGGCCTGGCGCAGCCGCATCCGCAGGTCGATGCCGAGGTGCAGGAGGATCTTGGTGCGCCAGGCCCAGCGCACGGTGTCGCCGAGCCACTTGTCGCCCGGCCGCCCCTGCTGCGTGATGCCGAACTTCGCCGCAATGCGCGTCTCGTAGTCGGTCGGGCCGACCTGCGGCTCGTCGGTGGGCTCGGCCGGCGACATCGTGAGGTCGAGGACCTCCTCCTTCTCGCCGCGCAGCATCGCGAGGATCCGGTGGGAGGGGAGCTTGGTGTAGGGCTCGGAGAAGTCGAAGTAGTCCGAGAACTTGGCGCCTTCCTCCTCCTTGCCGGAGCGGACCTTGGCGACGAGGTGCCCCTGGCCCCACATCTTCTCGCGCAGTTCACCGATCAGGTCGGGGTCCTCGGCGAAGCGCTCGACGAGGATCGCGCGGGCGCCGTCCAGGGCGGCCTGCGCGTCCGCGACGCCCTTGTCGGCGTCGACGAACACCGCCGCCGCGGCCTGCGGATCGGTCGACGGGTCGGTCAGCAGCCCGTCGGCCAGCGGCTCGAGCCCGGCTTCGCGCGCGATCATGGCCTTCGTGCGGCGCTTCGGCTTGTACGGCAGGTAGATGTCCTCGAGCCGGGACTTCGTGTCCGCCGCCAGGATCTGGGCCTCGAGAGCCTCGTCGAGCTTGCCCTGGCTCCGGACGGACTCGAGGACGGCGAGACGGCGCTCGTCGAGTTCCCGCAGGTAGCGCAGCCGTTCCTCGAGCGTGCGCAGCTGCGCGTCGTCGAGCATGCCGGTGACTTCCTTGCGGTAGCGCGCGATGAACGGCACGGTCGAGCCGCCGTCGAGCAGCTCGACGGCGGCCTTGACCTGTCCTTCGCGCACGCCCAGTTCTTCGGCGATCTTCTGCTGGACCGACACGCTCACTGCAACACGCTCCCGATTGGCCTGGATCCGATCGTCCCATTCTGCCGTTTCCGCCACCCCGACTTTCGGATGGGGCTGACATCGGTGTCCTTGACAAGAGTATTGGTCTAGTCCATTTTGTGGTGACCTGCCTCACCAGTGTCGCGGAGGTCGCCCGTGGTCCCCAAGGTTCGTCTCGCTCTGTTTTTGCTACTTTCCGTGGTCACACTGTGCCTCGGAGTGACGTTCGTCCTCGCCGGGAGCGCCTCGGCGGCGAACATCCTGGCCAACCCCGGCTTCGAAGCCGGCACGACGGGGTGGACGTGCACCGGCACCCCGGCCGCGGTGAGCACGCCGGTGCACAGCGGGAGCCGGGCACTCGGTGCGACGCCCACGTCGTCGGACAACGCCCAGTGCTCGCAGACGCTCACCGTCTCGCCGAACACGGCCTACAAGCTGTCGGGCTGGGTCCAGGGCAGCTACGTCTACCTGGGCGTTTCCGGCTCGGCGACGGCCAGCACCTGGACGCCCGGCACGAGCGGCTACGCGCAGCTGTCGCTGAGCTTCACGACCGGCTCGAGCACGTCGCTGACGGTGTACCTGCACGGCTGGTACGGCCAGCCGGTGTACTACGCCGACGACGTCAGCCTCGACGGCCCGGGCACCCCGCCGACGACGACGCCGACCACGCCCACCACGCCGACCACCCCGACGACGACCACCCCGCCGACGACGACCACGACGCCGCCCACGCAGGGTGACCTGCCGAAGCACGTCCTGACCGGCTACTGGCAGAACTTCTACAACGGCGCCAAGGCGCTGAAGCTCGCCGACGTCCCGACGAAGTACACCGTCATCGCGGTCTCGTTCGCGGACGCCACCGGCACGCCGGGCGCGGTGGGCTTCACCCTGGACTCCGGCCTGTCTTCGCAGCTCGGCGGCTACACGGACGCCCAGTTCAAGGCCGACATCAAGACGGTGCAGGCCCGCGGCCAGAAGGTGATCATCTCGGTCGGCGGCCAGAACGGCACGATCAGCGTCAGCGACTCGACGTCGGCGAACAACTTCGCGAACAGCATCAAGTCACTGATCGCCAGCTACGGCTTCGACGGCGTCGACATCGACCTCGAGAACGGCATCAACGCCACGTACATGGGCCAGGCGCTGCGCAGCATCCACAACGGCGGCGGCAAGGTCATCACGATGGCGCCGCAGACGATCGACATGCAGTCCACCCAGAGCGGTTACTTCCAGCTCGCGCTGAACATCAAGGACATCCTGACGATCGTCAACATGCAGTACTACAACTCGGGCTCGATGAACGGCTGCAACGGCAACGTCTACTCGCAGGGCACGGTCGACTTCCTGACCGCGCTGGCCTGCATCCAGCTGCAGGGCGGCCTGCGTGCCGACCAGGTCGGGCTCGGCCTGCCGGCGTCCCCGCAGGCGGCGGGCGGCGGTTACCAGGCACCGGCCAACACGGTGTCGGCGCTGAACTGCCTGGCGAAGGGCACGTCGTGCGGCAGCTTCAAGCCGTCGGCGACGTACCCGTCGATCCGCGGCGCGATGACGTGGTCGATCAACTGGGACGCGTCACAGGGGTACGCGTTCGCCAACACGGTGTCGGCCGGGCTCGCGGGCCTGCCGTAACCGCGCGTTGAGAGGCCCTCCCGGCGGCGCGGCCGGGAGGGCCGTTACGCCCCTTCACCCACCACCCGGTAGTCCGCGACGTCGAACCGCCGGGTCCGGCGGTCGTACTCGGTGACCAGCCCCGGCCAGTTGGTCGTCACCCGGCCGTCGGCCTGGCGGTACCAGCTCCGGCAGGCGCTCCACACGCTGTGGCCCAGCCGGCGCTGCACCTCCCGGTCGTACCGCTCTTCGACCTCCGGCCGGACGTCCAACCAGGACACGCCGGGGCGGGTGAGCTGTTCGGCCGCCTGCCGGATGTAGCGGGCCTGGCGCTCGATCATGTAGATGATGGACCCGGCGCCGAGGTTCGTGTTGGGGCCGTAGACGCAGAACATGTTCGGGAAGCCGGGCACCGTCATACCCAGGTACGCCCGCGCGCCGCCGGCCCACTCGTCCCGCAGCGACCGGCCGCCGAGGCCGCGTACCGCGATCCGGCCGAGGAAGTCCGTTGCGGTGAACCCGGTGCCGTACACCAGGACGTCCGCCTCGATCTCGGTCCCGTCCTCGACCCGCACGCCCCGTTCGGTGATTTCGCGGATCCGCCGCGTCTCGACGTCGACGTCCGGCTGGGCGAGCGCGGGCAGGTATTCGTTGGTGAAGAGGATCCGCTTGCAGCCCAGGGGATAGGCCGGCTTGAGCTTGGCCCGCAGCTCGGGGTCCTTGACGTGGCGGCGCCGGAGCTGCGCGGTCCGCAGCTCGAACATCTTCGCCAGCACGGGGTGGCGTGTCATGGCGTACGTGGCGTACTCGGCGAGCAGGAAGATCCGCAGCCTGCCGAGCAGCTGCGTGGCCGGCAGGTGCTCGAACAGCCAGTGCTGCCACCGCCGGTAGCTCGGGTCGGACTTCGCCAGGACGTACGGCGGCGTGCGCTGGAAGACCGTGACGTGGGCCGCGTGCCTGCGCAGCTCGGGCACGAACTGCACGGCGCTGGCCCCGGTCCCGATCACGGCGACGCGCTTGCCGGTCAGGTCGACGTCGTGGTCCCACCGCGCGGAGTGGAAGGCGTCGCCGGCGAAGCTTTCGCGGCCCGGGATGGCGGGCAGCGCCGGTCGCGACAGCTGCCCGACGGCGGGGACGAAGATGTCCGCCTCGAAGGTCTCCCCGCCGTTGGTCTCGACCCGCCAGACGCCGCCCTCGAACGCGGCCCCGGTGACCTCGGTCCGGTACCGGATGTGCGGCTCGAGCCCGTACTCGGCGATGACGCGCCGCAGGTAGGCGAGGATGTCGGGCTGGTGCGAGAACCGCTTCGGCCAGCGTGGGTTCGGGGCGAAGGAGAAGGAGTACAGCGGCGAGGGGATGTCGCACGCGGCGCCCGGGTAGGTGTTGTCCCGCCAGACCCCGCCCGGTCCGGCGGCGCTCTCCAGGATCGTGAACTCGGTGAACCCCGCGCGCTTGAGCTCGATCGCCGTCCCGATGCCGCCGAACCCGGTGCCCACGATCAGCACCGACGGCCCCTTCGCCGAACCACCCATGCCGGAAAAGCTACGCACCGAACGCCTGTGACAACAGGCCAGGAACGGTCACTCAATCGAGATTTCCGGCCAGCGTAGGGTGCGGATGTGCCGCGATACGTGCTGGTCGAAGACAACGGGGAGCGGCGTATCCCGTGCGCGGACGCCGAGGGCGTGTTCACCGGGCCGGCCGGGGAGCCGCTCCGGCTGCGACGCTGCACCTTGCCGGCGGAGCTGGACGAACGGCTGCGGACCGGGCGAAAGATCCAGCCGGCGCTCTTCTTCTTCGAAACCGTCGACCGCTTCGGGATCGAGACCGAACTGAGCGTGGTGCAGCTCGACATCGCCGGCTGGTCGCTGCACGGTGGCAACCAGGCCGACCTCGTGCTGCGGGAGCCCTTGCACGACCCGCCGTCGCCGGCCGCGCGCCCGATCTGGCAGCTGTGGTCGGCCGGGCGGCCACCGGTGGCGAACCTCTGGGCCGGCCACGACCGCGTCGAATGGCTGCGGGCCGCGCTGGCGCACCGGCGCGCCGAGGGGCCCGACCGGCCGCCGGGCCGGGCTTACCGGGTCGACGGTGCGCACGTCACCGACGTCACGAGCTACTACTGCGCGCTCGGCGAAGCGGTCAACGGCCCGGGTGGGTACTTCGGGTGGAACCTCGACGCGCTCGCCGATTGCCTGCGCGGGGGCTTCGGCGCGACTCCGCCGTTCACCGTCGTGGGACCCGAGGTGCCGCACGTCCGCGAAGTCTTCGAACGGGCCGGCGTCACGCTACGGGCAACACCCTGACTTCGTGCGTCTCCGCGGCCGCCTCGGCCCACTTCACCAGCTCGGCCGCCGACTTCTCCAGCGCCGCCAGGTCCCGCTTCGGCGGCTTCTCGAACGGCGTCAGCTCGATCACCGCCGCCTTGCGCGCCGCCTTGATCTCCCAGAAGCCGCGCACCTCACCGTCGACCAGCAGCGTGCCCTTGACCAGGCCGTTCTGCGAGATCACGCGCTTGCGACAGGCGTCCGAGATCACCCGCGTCCGGTCCGCGTACGACAGGATCATCTGGTCGAACGGTCCGAGCAGCCGCGGCGGGGCCGGGACGTCCTCGCCGGGCAGCGTCAGCTCGGGCAGGTCCAGCAGCTCGCGGCCGTCCGCGTCGCGGTACCGGCGCAGGTCCATCGAAGCGGCCACCTCACCCAGGCGCGTGATGCCCGCCCACGTCTGCACGTCCGCCACCGTGGCCGGACCGAACGCGCGCAAGTACCGGGAAATCAGTGAATCGGGCGAAGGCGGCGACAGGGGAGCGCCGACCCACTCTTCGAGGCACGCGTACGTCGTCTGCCCGGCCTTGCCCCAGATCGCCCGGGGCGGCGTCTGTACCAGCGGCAGCCGGCCCCGGGCCAGGTGGGTCAGGGAGGCCGCCGGGACGTCCCAGGTTCGCGCCAGCTCGGCGCCCAGCTCGGTGCCCGGCATCGGCCCGGCGAGGAGCAGCTTCCGCGCGGCCTCGCCGACGAGATCGTGGTCGAGTCCGGCCAGCTCGCGGGCGTGCAGCGCGTTCTGCTTCAGATCGCGGTCGTAGATCCCCTGCACCACCGGCCGCCACGCCAGCGCGTCGGCCGCCGTGACCAGGTGGACCGTGCCGCGCATCAGCGCGATCCGCACCACGCGCCGGCTTTCGAGCAGCTCCGCCAGCTCCTCCGGACGGAATCCGTCCAGCCGGGACCACAGCCCGAAGTACGGCGGGAACGGCGCCTGCGCCTGGAGCCCGGCCAGGTGCTCCACCGCGTCGTAAGCGGACATCTTCGCCCGGCGCAGCAGCAGCTGGCGGTCCAGGGTCGCGCGGTTCAACGCTCGCCGGCTCAAGGTCTCCACGTCGTCACCCTAACGATCACCCAGGACAGTTCCGGTCCTCGATTGGACACGTTCTCCGCCGGTGACCCAGAATTCCGGCCATGGCCGAGCTCGCCGCGCCCGCCGTCGGCGACTGGGACTTTCCCCGCGGCACCGCGAGCATCGAGCTGATGACCCGGTTCGCCGCCGAACGCGGCCTGGACGGCGCCGAGCTGCTCGCCGCGACCACGCTGACGCCGGAGCTGCTCGCCGACCCGGTCGTTCAGGTCGACGCGCGCGAGGAGCTGGCCGTCGTCCGGGCACTGGCCGAACGGGACGGTTCGGACGCGACGGCGCTGGAGCTCGGCCGGCGTTACCGCGTCACCACCTTCGGCATCTTCGGCTTCGCCTGCATCAGCAGCCCGACGTTGCGGGACTCGATGCTGTTCGCCCTCCGCTACTTCGACCTGAGCTTCGCCTTCTGCATCCCGCACGTCGTCCTCGGCGCCGATCGCCTGACGCTGGAACTGGACGACAGCCGCGTGCCCGCCGACGTCGCCCGCTTCCTCGTCCTGCGCGACCTGGCCGCGATCTTCGCGGTCCTGCGGGATCTCCTGCCCGGGATCGTGCCGGACGAGCTGGCCTTCCGGCACGCAACGTCCACCCCGGAGCCGTACCTGGCCGCGTTCGGTGTGCTGCCGCGCTTCGGCGCCGACGCCTGCCGCGCGACGCTCGACCCGGCGCTGCTGGCCCGGCCGTTGCCGCAGGCCAACGAGCAGACCGTCGCCCTGTGCGCCGCGCAGTGCGAAGCGCTCGTCGCCCGGCGACGGCAGCGATCGGGCGTTTCCCAGCAGGTGCGGGAACGCCTGGTGCGGCTGGGCGGTGTCGACGCCGGCATGGACGAGATCGCCCGGCAGCTGACGCTCAGCACGCGCACCCTGCGCCGCCGCCTGACCGAAGCCGGCACGAGCTACCGGGCGCTGGTCGACGAGGTCCGCCAGACGCTCGCCGAAGAGCTGCTCGACACCGGCGCGCTGTCGGTCGAGGACGTCGCCTACCGGCTGGGGTACGCCGAAGCGTCGAGCTTCATCCACGCCTTCAAACGCTGGACCGGGATGACCCCGGCGGCGTTCGCCCGTCGCTTCCGCGCCGCTCGGCGAGCACTGCCGGGTAGGTGATCTTCAGCAGGTTGAGGAGCGAATCGGTGAGAAAGGTGCGCAGGGCCGTGCGGTCCAGCGTGCCGCGGATCAGCCATTCCCGCGAGGCCGCGCGCAGCATCCCGCCGAACGACCGGATCATCGCGCGCAGCTCTTCGCGCCCCTCGGTCACGCCGGTCATCAGCGCGGCCTCCAGGACCCGGTCGGCGGCGATTTCGTCGGCCTCCAGCATGATCCGCTCGATCTCGGGGTCGCGCCCGGCGGCCTCCGGCCCGATCACGGTCAGCCACGCGTCGCGGTTGCGGTCGACGACTTCGATCCACCGCTCGACCCCGATCGACAGCCGCTGTTCCATCGTGGTGTCCGGCAGTGCTTCGGTGACCGGTGCGGGCACGATCATCAGCTGCCGCACCACTTCCAGGTACAGCTCGCGCTTGCCGCCGAAGTAGTGGTTGATGAGCGGGCGCGCCACCCCGGCCGCCGCCGCGATGTCCGAAGTGGACACCGACGCGTAGCTGCCCGCCCCGAACAGGTGCCGGGCGGCGGCGAGGATCTCCGCGCGCCGCTCGGCCGGTTCGAGCCGGCGGCGCCGGGGCCGGGTCCCACTGGTCATGCGCCCAGCCTCGCCGGGGGACCGGCAGGCTGTCAACAAGTAGTTGACCCATTGTCAAAAGAGTGACTCCGGTAGCGGCCACGGGGTGTTTCGCGCCAACCTTTGTCGTTATGCAACCGGAACAACCCGCCGGTAACTCCGCGGCGCCCGGATGCGACGAGACGGCTGGGGCCCGCGACCGGGGGTAGGAGCAGATGAACGACGAAGGCGCACCGATCCGGCCGGCCGGGCGCTGGGTGAGCGTCCGCCTGCAGCATCGCCACGTCAGCTTCGACGACGGCTTCGAAGCCGACGAGCCGCTGCCCGACGGCGACTGCGCGGACGAAGCGTCCCTGTCGTACTCGGGCATCGTGATCTCCAGCTACGACCGGGGCGAGAAGGTTTCCGAGCGCTGGATCCCGCTCGGCATCGACCCGTCCGAAGCGGACGACGAGCGGCTCATCGGCCAGCTGCGCGAGGCCCTGCTGTGGCAGGCGCGCCATCCGCCGCAGGCCGCCGAGGAGTGAGCACTGCGGAGTGAGCCCTGGCTAGGGTGAGGGCCATGCTGCTCGGGCGCATCCTCCTGGTCGTGGCGCTGCTGGCTCCGGCCGCCTGCTCGACGGGCCGGGACGCCGTGGGGCCGCCGGACACGTTCGAGTTCGTCTCCCCCGGCGGGCAGACGAACCTGTTCTACGAGCCCGCTCAGCGGAAGCGGGTCGCCGAGCTGGCCGGTCCCGATGTCGTCGACCCGTCCAGGCGAATCGCGCTGAGCGACTACGCCGGGAAGGTCGTCGTGCTCACCCTGTGGGGCGCGTGGTGCCCGCCCTGCCGCTCGGAGGCCCACACCCTCAAGGCGATCGCGGCGCGCGGGAAGAGCGAGGGCGTCGAGGTGCTCGGCCTCGACGTCCGCGACAACCGTCAGTACGCCGCCGACTTCGTCCGCGGTTTCCAGCTCGGCTATTCGTCGATCTTCGACGATTCCGGGCGGATCGCCCTCCGGCTGCGCGGGCTCCCGCTCGCGGCCGTGCCGATCTCGCTGATCATCGACAAGCGGCAGCGGGTGGCGGCGGTCCACATCGGAGAGGCCCTCGAAGCGGACCTCCACCCGGCGCTGGACCGCGTGCGGGCCGAGAACCCGTCGTGAGTGGTAAGGAGGGTTCTCACCCTCCTTACCACTCACGACCCGGTGCGCAGGCCCTCGAACGCCACTTTGCATACCGCGTCCGCGACCTCGGCCGCCGCGGAGCCGCGCCGGGGCTTGTACCACTCGATCAGCGAGTTCACCATGCCGAAGACGAGCCGGGCGGTCACCGCCGGATCGACGTCCGGGCGGATGTCGCCCTCTGCCTCGGCCTGTTTCACCAGGTCGGTCACGAGCCGGTCGAACTCGCGCCGCCGGGCCAGTGCCGCCCGCTCGACCTTCGTGTTGCCGCGCACGCGCAGCAGCAGCGTCACGAACGGCAGCCGGTCGGCGAGCACCAGCACGCTGCCGCGCACCAGGTGTTCCAGCCGGTCGATCGCGCGCCCGTCGAGCTGGGCCGTCGACGACGCGACCTCGAACAGGCCGTCGAGGGCCCGGTCCACCGCCAGCCGCAGCAGTTCCTCCTTGCTGGGCACGTGGTGGTAGATCGCCGACTTGGTGATGCCGAGCTTGCGGGAGAGGTCCTCCATGCTGGTGCCGTCGTAGCCGCGTTCGTTGAACAGCTTCACCGCGACCTGCAGCAGCGATTCGAGGTCGTAGCCGGGGCGCCCGCGGCGAGGGGTCGTCACGGCTTCTCCCGCTGGTCGACGATCCGCCGCATCTTGCCCATGGACCGCTCGAGGGTGTCCGGGTCGACGACGTCCACCGACACCGTCACCCCGACGCCGTCCTTGACGCCCGCGACCAGTGCGGCCGCCGCGTCTTCGCGATCGGGAGCCGAAGCGTCGTGGCGCGCCTCCACCCGCACGGTGAGGTGGTCGAGCCGGCCGCGCGTGGACCGCACGAGCTGGAAGTGCGGGCTCAGCGCGGGCGTCCGCAGCACGATCTCCTCGATCTGCGTCGGGAAGACGTTGACCCCGCGCAGGATGATCAGGTCGTCGGTGCGGCCGGTGACCTTGGCCATCCGCCGGAACGCCGGCCGCGCGGTGCCCGGGTTCAGCTCGGTCAGGTCGCGGGTGCGGTAGCGGATGATCGGCAGCGCCTGCTTGGTCAGCGAGGTGAACACCAGTTCGCCGGTTTCGCCGCCGCTCAGGACCTGCTCGGAGTAAGGGTCGATCACCTCGGGGTAGAAGTGGTCTTCCCAGATGTGCAGGCCGTCCTTCGTCTCGACGCACTCCTGGGCGACGCCCGGGCCCATCACCTCGGACAGCCCGTAGATGTCGACGGCGTCGAGCGCGAACCGCTCCTCGATCTCGGCGCGCATCTGCTCGGTCCACGGCTCGGCGCCGAAGATGCCGACCTTGAGCGAGCTGGAGCGCGGGTCGATGCCCTGCCGTTCGAACTCGTCGAGCAGCGTCAGCATGTACGACGGCGTCACCATGATGACTTCGGGCCGGAAGTCGGTGATCAGCTGCACCTGCCGCGCGGTCATCCCGCCCGAGGCCGGGATCACCGTGCAGCCCAGCTTTTCGGCGCCGTAGTGCGCGCCGAGGCCGCCGGTGAACAGGCCGTAACCGTAGGCGACGTGCACCTTGTGCCCCGGCCGGCCACCCGCGGCGTGGATGGAGCGGGCCATCACCGTCGCCCAGGTGTCGATGTCCCGCTCGGTGTACCCGACGACGGTGGCCTTGCCGGTGGTGCCGCTGGAGGCGTGGATGCGCCGCACCTGGTCCTGCGGCACGGCGAACATGCCGAACGGGTAGTTTTCGCGCAGGTCCTGCTTGGTGGTGAACGGGAACTTGGCCAGGTCGGCCAGTTCCTTGCAGTCGTCCGGGTGGACGCCGGCGTCGTCGAACTTCCGCGTGTAGGCCGGCACGTTCGCGTAGGCGTGCCGCAGTGTCCACTGCAGACGTTCCAGCTGGAGGGCGGCCAGCTCGTCCGCGCCGATGTCCGTCTCGATCATGCTGGGTCCCGTTTCGCGGAGAGGACGCGGCTGCGGCCGCGGAATTCGGCGACGACCTCGGGTCCCGCGGGGGTTTCCCGGTGCACCGTGACGTCGTAGATGCCGTTGCGGCCGTACCGGGTGCGCTCGGTGGCCGTGGCGACGAGGTGGTCCCCGAGCCGGCCGGCCGCGACGAAGGAGATTTCCGCGCCCGCGGCGACCGTCACCGGGCCGTGGGTGTTGCAGGCGCAGGCGAACGCCGTGTCGGCCAGCAGGAAGACGTACCCGCCGTGGGCGATGTCGTGGCCGTTGACCATCGCGCGGGTGATCGTCATGGTCGCCACGGCGTGGCCGTCGCCCGCTTCGACGAGTTCGACGCCCAGCGCGCGGGACGCCTCGTCGGCGGCGAACATCGCGTGCGCGGCGTTGGTCATTCGTGCTCCGTGCTGACTTACCGAATGGACGGTCACCTGGCGGTGCGGCTCAGTAAAGGCAGAGGTCGGCCCCGGTGTCAAGCGTTCGCCCTTCCGATCTTCGGCCGCAGCGGATACCATGCGATTAACTGAACGTACGGTAGGTAATTCGGTGGAGGTCGGGACCTGATGGCAGTGCTGCGCAGTTACGTCTCCGGGGAGTGGCACACGGCAGCGGACGAAGGCCTCCCGCTGCACGACGCGGCCACGGGCGAGGAGGTCGCCCGGATCTCCTCCGCGGGGGTCGACTTCGCCGCCGCCCTCGAGCACGGCCGCCGGGTGGGCGGCCCTGCCCTGCGGGAGCTGACGTTCCACCAGCGTGCGGCCCTGCTCAAGGCGCTGGCCTCGCACCTGCGCGAGCACCGGGAGGAGCTGTACGCCCTCTCCGCGAAGACCGGCGCCACGCTCGGTGACTCGAAGTTCGACATCGACGGCGGCATCGGTGTGCTGTTCAGCTACGCCTCGAAGGGCAAGCGCGAGCTGCCGAACGACACCGTTTACGTCGAGGGTGCCGTCGAGCCGCTTTCGCGCGGGGGCACGTTCGTGGCGCAGCACATCGCGACCCCGCTGCGGGGCGTCGCCGTGCAGATCAACGCGTTCAACTTCCCGGTCTGGGGGCCGCTGGAGAAGTTCGCGCCCGCGTTCCTCGCCGGTGTGCCGAGCCTGGTCAAGCCGGCCAGCTCGACGGCGTACCTGACCGCGCGGGTGGTCGAGCTGATCGTCGAGTCCGGCATCCTGCCCGAGGGCTCGCTGCAGTTCGTCGCCGGCAGTGTCGGCGACCTGCTGGACCACGTCACCGCGCAGGACCTCGTGTCGTTCACCGGCTCGGCGTCGACGGCGCAGAAGCTGCGGACCCACCCGGCGATCGTGCGCCACGCCGTCCGGTTCAACGCCGAGGCCGACTCGCTGAACTGCTCGATCCTCGGTCCGGACGCGGTCAAGGGCACCACCGAGTTCGACCTGTTCGTCAAGCAGCTGATTACCGAGATGACGGTGAAGGCGGGGCAGAAGTGCACCGCGATCCGCCGGGCGTTCGTCCCGGCGGAGCTGCTGGACGACGTCGCCGCCGCCGCGTCCGAGCGGCTCGCGAAGGTGACGGTCGGCAACCCGTCGTCGGAGGGCGTCCGGATGGGGGCGCTGGCCAGCCTGGAGCAGCGCGAGGAGGTCCGGCGGTCGCTGAAGGCGCTGCTGGACGCCGGGAGCGTCGTCTTCGGCGACCCCGAGCACGTCGACGTCGTGGACGCCGACGCCGAGCGCGGCGCGTTCATCTCCCCGGTGCTGCTCAAGGCCGACCCCGAGCGCTCCGAGCCGCACGAGGTCGAGGCGTTCGGCCCGGTCTCGACGCTGATGCCCTACACGTCCACCGAGCAGGTCGTCGACTTCGCCGCGCGCGGTGGCGGCAGCCTGGCCGGCTCGGTCGTGTCGGCGGACAAGGAGTTCGTGCGCGAGGTCGTCCTCGGCGTGGCGCCGTTCCACGGACGGCTGCTGGTGCTCGACGCCGACGACGCGAAGGAGTCCACCGGCCACGGTTCGCCGATGCCGCAGCTGGTCCACGGCGGGCCGGGCCGGGCCGGCGGCGGCGAGGAGATGGGCGGCATCCGGGGCGTGCTGCACCACATGCAGCGCACCGCCGTGCAGGGTTCGCCCACGGTGCTGTCGGCCGTCACCGGCCGCTGGGTCGCCGGCGCGCCGCGCACCGAAGGCGACGTCCACCCGTTCCGGAAGTCCCTGGCGGAGCTGCGCATCGGTGACTCCGTCGTCGCCGGGCCGCGCACGGTCACGCAGGAGGACATCGACCACTTCGCCGAGTTCACCGGCGACACGTTCTACGCGCACACCGACCCCGCGGCCGCGGCCGCGAACCCGCTGTTCGGCGGGATCGTCGCCCACGGGTACCTGATCGTCTCGTTCGCGGCGGGGCTGTTCGTCTCGCCCGAGCCGGGCCCGGTGCTGGCCAACTACGGCCTGGAGAACCTCCGGTTCCTCACCCCGGTCAAGGTCGGCGACGCGCTGACGGTGACGTTGACCGCCAAGCAGATCACCCCGCGGATCGACCAGGACTACGGCGAGGTCCGCTGGGACGCCGACGTCACCAACGCCGGCGGCGAGTCCGTCGCGAAGTACGACGTCCTGACCCTCGTGTCGAAGGAGCAGCCGTGACCGCCACTGTGCCCGAGACCGAACTCGAAGCGCTGTTCGAGCACACCATCGAGCGCGACCAGCGGATCGAGCCGCGCGACTGGGTGCCCGACGGCTACCGCAAGACGATGATCCGGCAGATCGCGCAGCACGCGCACTCGGAGATCATCGGGATGCAGCCGGAGGGCAACTGGATCACGCGGGCGCCGTCACTGCGGCGCAAGGCGATCCTGCTGGCCAAGGTGCAGGACGAGGCCGGCCACGGGCTCTACCTGTACTCGGCCGCGGCGACGCTGGGTGCGGACCGGGCCGACCTGACCGACAAGCTGATCACCGGCAGGCAGAAGTACTCGTCGATCTTCAACTACCCGACGCTGACCTTCGCCGACGTCGGCGTGATCGGCTGGCTGGTCGACGGCGCCGCGATCTGCAACCAGGTGCCGCTGTGCCGGTCTTCCTACGGGCCGTACGCGCGGGCGATGATCCGGATCTGCAAGGAGGAGTCCTTCCACCAGCGGCAGGGCTACGAGCTGCTGATGACGATGATGAAGGGCACCGGCCAGCAGCGGGCGATGGTCCAGGAGGCCGTCAACCGCTGGTGGTGGCCGTCGCTGATGATGTTCGGACCGCCGGACGCCGATTCGCCGAACACCGCGCAGTCGATGGCGTGGAAGGTCAAGCGCCACACCAACGACGAGCTGCGGCAGCGGTTCGTGGACATGTCGGTGCCGCAGGCCGAAGCCCTCGGCGTCACGTTCCCGGACCCCGACCTGAAGTGGAACCCCGGGCGCGGCCACTACGACTTCGGCGCGGTGGACTGGGACGAGTTCAAGAACGTGCTGAAGGGCAACGGGCCCTGCAACGCTTCGCGGATCGCGCACCGGCGCCGGGCCCACGAGGACGGCGCTTGGGTCCGCGAAGCCGCCGTCGCGCACGCCGGAAAGAAGGAGCGCAAGTGACCGACCTGACGGCCGAAGGCGGCCACGGCGCCGTCCCGCTGGACGGCGTCCCCGCCGCCCCGGGCCCGATCAAGCACGACTGGCCGCTGTACGAGGTGTTCGTCCGCGGCAAGCGCGGGCTGAACCACGTGCACGTCGGATCGCTGCACGCGGCCGACGACGAGATGGCGCTGCACCACGCGCGCGACCTCTACACGCGCCGCAACGAAGGCGTGTCGATCTGGGTCGTGCGCGCGGCGGACATCACGGCGTCGTCGCCGGACGAGAAGGACCCGTTCTTCGCCCCGAGCGGCGACAAGGTCTACCGGCACCCGACCTTCTACGACATCCCCGAGGAGGTGCCGCACATATGAGTTTCGACAACGTGTACGAGTCGCTGACCGAGGAGAACGACGCCCGCTGGGCGTTCGGCACCGGTTTCGAAGACCCGCTGTCCGGAGTGGACACCTCGGTCCCGTCCGGTGTGGACGGTGCGCGGCTGGCGGCGTACTGCCTGATGCTCGGCGACGACGCGCTGATCTTCTCCCACCGGCTCCAGGAGTGGTGCACCAACGCGCCCGAGCTGGAGGACGAGGTCGCCATCGCCAACATCGCCCTGGACCTGCTGGGGCAGGCGCGGCTACTGCTCGCCCGCGCCGGCAAGGCCGACGGCTCATCGCGCACGGAGGACCAGTTCGCGTTCTCCCGCGCCGAAAACGAGTTCCGCAACGTCCGGCTCGCGGAGCTGGGCGGCGGGCACTTCGGCCACCTGATCGCGCGCCTGTTCGTGTTTTCCACGTGGCGGCTGGCGCTGCTGCAGCGGCTGGTGGCCGGGGTCGACCCGGTGCTGGCCGCGATCGCGGACAAGGGCGTCAAGGAGGTGACCTACCACCGCGACTACGCGGCGCAGTGGCTGGTCCGCCTCGGCGACGGAACGCCGTTGTCGCACTCGCGGATGCAGGAGGGCCTGGACGCGGTCTGGCCGTACGTGGGGGAGCTGTTCCGCACGCACCCCACGGAATTCGTGGACGCGGCGTCCCTGCGGCCGGAGTTCGACGCGGTGCTGGACCAGGTCCTCGTGGCTTCGACGTTGTCCCGGCCGTCGTCCGGCGAGCTCGCCGGGGTTTCCGGCCGGACGGGCCGCGACGGCGTCCACACCGAGCAGCTGGGGTTCCTGCTGGCGGAGCTGCAGAGCGTCGCCCGCGCCATGCCGGACGCGCGGTGGTGATCGAAAAAGTGGTGATCGAAAAAGTGGTGACCGCGGCCGCGGTGGCCGCCACGGTCACCGACCCCGAGCTGCCGATGCTGACGCTGGCGGACCTGGGCGTGCTGCGCTCGGTGGCCGAGTCCGACGGCCGGGTGGTCGTCGCGATCACGCCGACGTACACCGGCTGCCCGGCGATGGACACCATGCGCGACGACCTGGAGCACGCGCTGCTCGCGGCGGGTTTCGACGACGTCGAGATCCGGACGCAGCTGTCGCCGGCGTGGACGTCGGACTGGATTTCGGCCGCGGGACGGCACAAGCTGGCCTCGGCCGGGATCGCGCCCCCGGGCGCGGCGCCGCAGCGGTCGCCGGGACCGATCCCGCTGACGCTGTCGGCGCCGGTGTCGCGGGTGCGCTGCCCGCACTGCGGTTCCGCGGACACCGAGGAGCAGTCCCGTTTCGGCGCGACGGCGTGCAAGGCGCTGCGGCGCTGCCGCGCGTGTCTGGAGCCGTTCGAGCACGTCAAGGAGATCTGAAGTGGCGCGGTTTCACGAGCTGACGGTGGCGGGCGTCGAGCGGCTGTGCGACGACGCCGTCGCGGTGACCTTCGACGTGCCCGCGTCGCTGGCTTCGGAGTACGCCTTCAAGCCGGGCCAGTCACTGACGCTGCGGCGGTCGATCGACGGGCGCGACGAGCGCCGGTCGTATTCGATCTGCGCGCCGGCCGGTTCCCCTCCCCGGGTCGGCGTGCGGTTGGTGCCGGACGGGTTCTTCTCGTCGTGGCTGGTCAGCGAGGTCCGGCCCGGCGACACCATCGAGGTGGCCCCGCCGACGGGCTCGTTCACCCCGGACCTGTCCGCGGGCGGCCACCACGTCCTGATCGCGGCGGGCTCGGGCATCACGCCGGTGCTGTCGATCGTGGCGTCGCTGCTGGACACCCCGGACGCGACGGTGACGGTGCTGTACGGCAACCGCCGCACCGACACGGTGATGTTCGCGGACGAGCTGGCGGACCTGAAGGACCGGGCGCCCTCGCGGCTGGAGCTGATCCACGTGCTCTCGCGCGAGCCGCGCGAGGCGGAGCTGTTCACCGGCCGCTTGGACGTCCCGAAGCTGCGCACGCTGCTCTCTTCGCTGGTGCCGGTGTCCTCCGTGGACCACTGGTGGCTGTGCGGCCCGTTCGAGATGGTGACGGGCGCGCAGGAGCTGCTGGCCTCGCTGGGCGTGCCCGGATCGCGGGTGCACCAGGAGCTGTTCTACGTGGACACGCCCCCGGCCCCGGTGGAGCATCTCGATCCGGCGGTGGCGGGGGAGTCGTCGGAGGTGTCCGTGGTCCTGGACAGCCGGGCCACGACCATGACGTTGCCCCGGTCCTCGTCGGTGCTCGACGGGGCCCAGAAGTTCCGCCCGGACCTGCCGTTCGCGTGCAAGGGCGGGGTGTGCGGGACGTGCCGGGCCCGCGTGACGGAGGGCAAGGTCGACCTGCGGCGCAACTTCGCGCTGGAGAAGGCCGAGGTCGAAGCGGGATTCGTGCTGACGTGCCAGTCGTACCCGGTGTCGGAGACGCTCACGGTCGACTTCGACGCCTGAGGTCAGCCGAGATCGGTTTCCTCAGCGTCCACGAAGCCCCAGTCGCGAGCCAGGCGGGTCAGGGCTTTCGTGGCCCAGGCCCGCCGTTCGTTGCGGTCCAGGCCGATCGGGGCGACCACGGTCACTGCGCCCTGGGGATTCGGCCGGCCCTCCGGTTTGCCGAACACCGACAGGTCGACCGCCTCCGGAACGTCGGCCTTGACCTGCAGTTCCACCGTCGGCGGGGCCAGCAGCACGGCGTTCCCGGGCTCGGCCACCAGCGCCCCGGGGACCACGACGGCCGCGGTGTCCCACGCCGCCGTCCACAACTCGACGACTTCGCTCGCCGTGATCCGCAGATTCGCCTGGAACTCGACGGAAACCGTGATCGCCGACGTCAGGCTGTTCGGCAGCATGACGCGCGCGACCGCGCGCATGCTCTCGCCGGCCGACTGGTCGTACCGAGCGTCCCGTCCCGTCTGGCGGACGTCCGGTCCACTCGCCCGCACCCACGGGGGTGGCGGGATCGGTCCGTCCCACCAGCGGAACAGCAACGGTATCTGCGCGCTGATCTCGGCCTGGGGGAGGGCCGATTCGAGCTGCTCGCGGGTCTGCCGGGTGATCTCGAGGTCTTCGTCCAGTTGCCACGGCAGGGTGGCGATGGCTCGCACGGTCAGGTCCGCGGGCCCGGCCACCGGCAGCCGGAAGGCTTGCCGCGCCTCCATGCTCAGCCGCGGTTTGGGCTGCCACCGTGGTTCGGGATCGCGGGGCAGGACACCCGCTTTCCACGTCCCGCCGTCCAGGTCGACTACGCGGGCCGTGGCATCGAGGTGGTCCGTGGCTGGGAACCCCGGACCGTCCGGGAAACCCGGCAGGGCCGCGAGGTCGTCCCACACCGCACCGGCGACCGCCACGGCCTGCCGGCCGGCGACGGCGCAGAGCACGGCGTCGCCGGTGAAGTGCTGGACCCAGCCAGGTCCCTCTGGAAAGGCACGATCGGTCGCCTCGCCCAGCCGGCCTCCGGCCCGTCGGAAGGCAACTTCGAAAGCCCGTTTCGTTCGTGGATCAGCACCTTCGCCGACGCCGATGCGGGGTGCGGCGGACGGGCCCGGAACCGTCATCGACCCGACGCTCCCGACCTGGACCACCGATCCGGAGACAGTGCCGGTGATCTCGTTCCGGATTCCGGTGGCCGGTCGCCGCGCCGGAGTGGACGGCGGAGCCGGCCGCGACTTCAGTTCCGGCTTCGGTCCCAGCGGCGGCTCGAGGATCGCGGGCTGGTTCGTGAGCAGCCGCAGGAGCCGCTCCGCACCTTCGACGGTGAAGTCCGAAACCGGATACGCCTCCGGTCCCAGGAAGTCCGGCACGTCGAGTTCACTCCGGCCGGGCAGCACAACGGGAACGACCCGGTTCAGCGCGTGCTGGTCGGCGAAGAAGGCGTCGCGGATCAGCCGGGCTTCCCATCGGACGCTGCGCTCCTCACTCGCGTCACCGCGGCCCTCGGCGTGCCGGCGGTACGCGGGGGACGCGATCACCAGCACGTAGGCGGCTTCCCGGATCTGCTGGGCCCGCCACAACGCCCAGTCCCGGCGCTGCGGCGCCTCACCCACATCGAGCCGCGCGTCGACGCCACAGGACCGCAGCAGCTCCCAGAGCCGGAGCACGGACTCCTCGTGCGACGGGTCGTCCGGTTCCCGGGCGTACGAGATGAACACCCCGGACGGCTGCGGTCCGGCTTCCGGCTCACCGGGACCGGAGTGTCCCGCCACGCACGCCTCCCAGCCTCGTCCCGCGAAAGGGGGCAGTCTACCGAGCGGGGGATCGGTGCCGGCCGCTCAGAGGAGGCGTCCCCGTCGGCGACGGCGCGGGCGTTCCGAGGGCGCCGGCTCTCCGGCGTCCTCGGGTTCCTTCCCGGCCGGCTCGCGCACGGCCGGTTCCCTGAGTCCCAGCATCTCCGCCGCCAGCTCCTGCGAACTCGCGAACATCCCCGTCGGTGCCGCCGGGGCCCGGCGCAGCGCGGCCGGCCGCAGGCGGTTGTACCCCCGGACCGTCACCGGCCTGCGGGCACGCAGCTCGTACGCCTTCTCGTCCGCCAGTTCCGCGGCCAGTTCGCGGTCGACCAGGATCGTCCCGGGGCGGGCCACCGACGTCAGGCGGGCCGCCAGGTTGACCACCGAGCCGTACACGTCGCCGAAACGCGCGAGGATGCGGCCCGAGGCCATGCCCGCGCGGACCGCGGGCAGGGTTTCGTCCGCCGACGTGCGCTCGGTCAGCGTCAGGGCGATCTCCGCCGCGTCGACCGGCGAGTCCGCCACGAACAGGACCTCGTCGCCGATCATCTTCACCACCCGGCCGTGGTGCTCGGCGATCACCTCGGTCGCCACGCTCTCGAACGCATCGAGCACGCGGCTCAGCTCTTCCTCGCCGATCTGGCGCGTCAGCCGCGTGTAGCCGACCATGTCGACGAACCCGACCACTTCCGTGCGGGCCTCGACGTTGTCGCCCGCCGCCGCGAACGCCCGGCCCGCGTACGCCGCCAGGTGCCGTCGCCAGACGAAGTTCTGCACCCGCTCGAGTTCGGGCAGCAAGCGGTCGACCAGGCGGGTCACCTGCCGCTCGCTGCCGCCCAGTTCCGGCTGTTCCTTGATCAGCTCCCACAGCATGTCGACCTGCCACTCGGCCAGCCGTGACAGGTGCTGGCCGAGCGCGCGCGTCACCGACACCTCGATGCCCTGCTCGATCAGTCCCGACTGGACCAGCTGGTCGGCGGTCCGCATCGCCTCGACGTCCGCGTCGGTGAAGACGACCTCGTCGTCGCGGACGGTCGCGAATCCCAGTGCGCGCCAGAGCCGGCGTGACCGCTCGTCGGGCACGCCGGCCTTCTCCGCCACTTCGAGCCGGGTGTACTTCCGCCTGCCGCCGAGCAGGACGCGTTCGAGCCGCTGCTGAAGTTCCTCGCTCGAATCGGTCACGGCTCAGGTCGTGTGGACGATCAGCACGTCCACGCCGGACTTGCGGGCCACCTCCGACGGCACCGAGCCCAGGATCCGGCCGGCGATCGTGTTCAGCCCCCGGTTGCCGACCACCAGCAGGTCGGCTTCGCGCTCGCGCACCACCTTGCGCAGCGAGTCGACCGGGTCACCCTTCACCGCGACCGTGTCGATCTTCTCCGCGCCCGCGCGCGTGGCCCGGTCCCGCGCCGACTGCAGGGTGTCTTCGGCCGGCGCCGAGCCGACGACCTGGTACGCCTCCTCGCCGAGGATGTCCTGGGCCTTGTCGACGTCGGACTGGCTCGCCGGGTAGAAGGCGCACGCGATGACGAGCGTGGCGCCCGCGTCGCCGGCCACCGCCGCCGCGCGGTCCACCGCCGCGAACGAGGACTCCGAGCCGTCCGTGCCCACCACCACGGTCCGATATGCCGCACCCATGCGCAAAACCTCCAGGTGATCCCGCGTGAGCAGGGACGATAGCCGGTCGTCGACGACCGTGCAGACCCGTCCGAGCCCGTGTCGGGTGGAAGGTTACTCGCCAGTCGCTTTCCGCGCTCCGCTCGGCCGGGGAGCCGGCTTCGGCGTGGCCTTGGGGGTCAGCTTGGGGGCGGGCTTGGCCCCGGGCCGGGGCCCGGACTTCGGCTTCGGCACGTCGGAGGCGCGGATCCGGATCGTCTCCTCGACGTCGGTGACCCGGACCGTCTTCTCGGTCTCGTCCACGGCCGCGGCGTCCGATTCGCCGGCCTTGGCCGTGTTGTCCCCGTTGTCGGCGTTGTCCGCGGCGCGGTCGGTCTTGACGTCGGCCGGCACCTTCACCTCGTCGCCGAGGACGGTGTGCGCCTCGGCCAGCACCGCCCGCGCCGCGCGCACCTGCTCGGCCAGCCCGCCGCGCACCTTCCGCAGCGCGTCGACCCGCTCGTTCGCCTGGGTGATCCGCCGGTTCGACTCCTCGGTCGCCGTCGTCACGCGGCGCCGCGCCTCGTCGGCGGCCTCCGCGAGCCGGGCGTTGGCCTCGGTGATCGAGTCCTGACGGCGCTTGTTCGCCTCCGCGACCGACTCCCGCTGACGGCGGTCGATGTCCGCCTTCGCCGCCTTCTCCTCTTCGAGGACCTTCGCGCGGATGTCGGCGGCGTCCTGCGTGGCCTCCTGGACACGCCGCGCGGCTTCGGCCTTGCTCGCCGCTTCCTGCTCGGCCAGCACCCGCATCGCCTCGGTGCGGCGCGAGGCCATCGCGATGTCGAAGTCTTCTTCGACCTTGGTGCGGCGCTCCTGGGACTCGGTGTCGAGCCGCTTGCGCTCCGCGTCGGCCTTGTCGGTGATCTCCTTGGCCTGCGCGCGGGCGTCCTCGAGCACCTTGCGGTGCTCCGCCTCCATCTCCTTGCGGCGCAGGTCGAGCTCGGTGAGCAGCTGCTCGTAGCGAGCCCGCATGGCGCTCGCGTCCGTCTCGGCCTTGGCCCGGATGTGCCCGGCCTCGGCTTCGGCGCGGGCGCGGGTGTCGGCGGACTCGTCTTGCGCCAGGCGCAGCATCCGCTGGAGCCGCTCGGACAGGCCTTCGACGCTCGTCGGCGGCTGTGCCAGCCGGTCGACCTGCCCGCGCAGGTCCGCGATTTCGCCGCGCGCGATCTCCAGCTGGCGGGCGAGGTCGCCCGCCTGCGCGATGGCGGCGTCCCGATCCGCGGTGAGCATCTTCAGATCGGCGTCCAGCCGTTCGAGGTGCTCGTCGACCTGCGCCCGGCTGTACCCGCGCTTCGCCACGTCGAAGCCGGCTCCCAGCGGCACAAGCTCCCGTTCATCGCCAAGGCTCATGGGCCCTACCGTAGCCGCAGCCGCATCACGGAAGGGTGAGCACCCGTGCGGTGCGCCGAACGAGCCGCCTCGTGCGGCGAGAGAACCTGGCCGCACGCAGGCGATCCGCCGTTCGCAGATCGCCTGCGTGCACGCGGTTTCAGGCGCCGCGGAACGCGTTGATCCCCTCGATGTGCTTCGCGCGCTTCTCTTCGTCGCGCACGCCGAGACCTTCCTGCGGGGCGAGCGCGAGCACGCCGACCTTGCCCTGGTGGGCGTTGCGGTGGACGTCCAGGGCCGCCTGCCCGGTCTCCTCCAGCGCGTAGGTCTTCGACAGCGTCGGGTGGATCAGACCTTTCGCGATCAGCCGGTTCGCCTCCCACGACTCGCGGTAGTTCGCGAAGTGGGAGCCGATGATCCGCTTCAGGTTCATCCACAGGTAGCGGTTGTCGTACTGGTGCATGTACCCCGAAGTCGACGCGCACGTGACGATCGTCCCGCCCTTGCGCGCGGCGTAGACGGACGCGCCGAAGGTCTCCCGGCCCGGGTGCTCGAACACGATGTCCGGGTCGTCGCCGCCGGTCAGCTCGCGGATCTTCGCGCCGAAGCGCTGCCACTCCTTCGGGTCCTGCTCGTGCTCGTCCTTCCAGAACCGGTAGCCCTCGGCGCTGCGGTCGATGATCAGCTCGGCGCCGAGCTTCCGGCAGATCGCCGCCTTCTCGGGGCTGGACACGACGCACACGGGGATGGCCCCGCCGTTCAGCGCGTACTGCGTCGCGTAGGAGCCGAGGCCGCCCGAAGCGCCCCAGATCAGGACGACGTCACCCTGCTTCATGTCCGCGCCGTTGCGCGAGACGAGCTGGCGGTAGGCCGTCGAGTTGACCAGGCCGGGCGAGGCCGCCTCTTCCCAGGTCAGGTGGTCCGGCTTCGGCATCAGCTGGTTGGCCTTGACCAGCGCGAGCTCGGCGAGCCCGCCGAAGTTGGTCTCGAAGCCCCAGATCCGCTGCTCGGTGTCGAGCATCGTGTCGTTGTGCCCGTCCGGGCTTTCGAGCTCGACGTTCAGGCAGTGCGCGACCACCTCGTCGCCCGGCTTCCAGTTGTGGACGCCGGCACCGGTGCGCAGCACGACGCCGGACAGGTCGGAACCGACGACGTGGTAGGGCAGGTCGTGCCGCTTCGCCAGCGGCGAGAGCTTCCCGTACTTCTTGAGGAACTTGAACGTCGGGATCGGTTCGAAGATCGACGTCCACACGGTGTTGTAGTTGATGGCGCTCGCCATCACCGCGACCAGCGCCTCGCCGGGCCCGAGCTCCGGCACGGGAACGTCGTCGACGTGCAGTGACTTGCGGGGGTCCTTGTCCCGGCTCTCGAGGCCCTCGAACATGTCGACCTCGTCGGCGTGCACGGTCACCCCGCGGTAGCTCTCGGGCACGGGCAAGGACCCGACCGCGGCGGACTCGCCGGTCAGGATGGCTTGCTGGATCTCGCCGAGCTGCGTCATCGGTTCCTCCGCGGAAATGGGGGTCAACGGCGTTGGCGGCAGAAATTACTCGCCGGTAACACGCGCCCACAACTGTACGAGACGGACAGCACCATTACACCTAGAACTGTGACCCACCGATCTTGACCGGCTGGCCAGTCAAGCGGATCATCGGCAGCGGGGACACCCACCCGAACAGCAGTTTCGCCAAACGGAGGTGAGCACGAATGAGTGAAGTCTCTACGCGCGCCTGGACCCGGCCGCACGACTGGGCCGAGGTCGTCATCGGGGTGGTCGCCGCTCTTTCACCCCTTTGGTTGAGCGCGGACTCGACCGCGATGTGGACGATGGTCGTCCTGGGCGCTCTGATCGCACTCGACGGCCTGGTCTCGCTCGCGATGCCGGGCATGGTCTACGGCGAAGGCATCCAGATCGCGCTCGGCGTGCTGCTCTTCATCGCGCCGTGGGTGATGGGATACACCGAGTTCAACGGCGCTTCCTGGACGTCCTGGATCGCCGGGGTGCTGACGGTCGTCGCCGGCGCGGCAGCGATGCCGGTCGCGAACGCCGCGCACCGCACGGCAGGCCAGCACTGACCACGCAGGAGGCACGGGAATGACCGAGGATTCGGCGAAGGAGCGCATCCTCTGCGCCGCCGAGGCGCTCTTCGCCGAGTCCGGCTTCGACGCCACCCCGACATCGCGCATCGCCGAGCGCGCCGGGGTCCCGAAGGGGCTGGTGCACTACTACTTCCGCCACAAGTCCGACCTGCTCACCGCGCTCGTCGCCCGGCTGCCGGACGAACGCATCGAGCCGGCCGTGGTCGTCGTCCCCGGCGACCTCGCCGGCAGCCTGCGGCGGCTGGTCCACGAACTGGACCACCGCTTCAGCCGGTCCCTCGGCCTTTCCCACCTGCTGTGGCGCGAGGCCGACACCCACCACGTGGTCCGCGACGCCCTCCACGACCGCTTCCAGGTCCTGGTGCGCCAGGTCCGCGCGGTGATCCTCGCGGCAACGGCCGGCGGCCTGCCGGCGGCCGACGTGGACCGCGCATCGGGCCTCCTGGCCCGCGCGGTCAGCCACCGGCACGCGACGGCCCGCCATTCGGAAGACGACCTGCCCGCCGAGTTCGACGGCGAGCTGACCTTCATCGCCGACGCCCTCGCCGCCAAGGCAACGCCCGCGTAGCCGCTGGGCCGGTGCGCCCACGGTGTTGCGGGCGGGTGGGCGGCCGGGCTGGCCGCACGGCCGGTTGGCCGCCGGGCGGCACAGGCTGGCGACCGACTCCAGCCCGGGCCGCCGGCTCTTGTCCTGAGCGTGCGGCTGCCTCGCGCCGGAGCCGGTGCGCCGGCCGGGGCCGCCGTTCAGTGCGCGGTGCCGTCCTTGGCCGGCTCCACCAGTTCCACCAGGACGCCGCCCGCATCCTTCGGGTGGACGAAGTTGACCCGGCTGTTCGACGTACCGCGCTTCGCCTGCTCGTACAGCATCCGCAGGCCCTTTTCGCGCAGCGCCGCCGCCGCGGCGTCCACATCGGACACCCGGTACGCCAGCTGCTGCAGTCCCGGGCCGCTCTTGCCGAGGAACTTGCCGATCGCCGAATCTTCGCGCAACGGCGCCAGCAGCTGGATCTGCGTTTCCGTGCCCGCCGTGCCGGGCGCGCGCAGCATCGCCTCCCGCACCCCCTGCTCCTCGTTCACCTCCTCGTGCGCGACCTCCAAGCCGAAGTGCGCGCGGTGGAACTCGATGGCCGCGTCCAGGTCCGGGACCGCGATGCCGACGTGGTCGATGGCCGTCACGAACGGCCGCAGGGCGTCATTCATGGAGGCAGAATAGGGGGCCGCGGCACCGCGTCGAGCCGGAATCGTCGCGTGCCTCGCCTCACACTGGCTCCATCAAGAAGACCTGCTCCCGGGTATGGTCGGCGAAACTGCCCATGCGCCGATGCTTGGAGGACGCCGTGTCCGGTTCCGTGATCCTGGGTGCCGCCCGTACGCCGATCGGGCGCCTGCTGGGCTCCCTCAAGGACTTCACGGGGGCGCAGCTGGGCGGGGTCGCGATCAAGGCGGCCCTCGAACGCGCCGGGGTCTCCCCGGACGCGGTGCAGTACACGATCATGGGCCAGGTGCTGACCGCCGGCGCCGGCCAGATCCCGGCCCGCCAGGCCGCGGTCGCCGCGGGCATCCCGATGAGCGTGCCCGCCCTGACGATCAACAAGGTCTGCCTCTCCGGCCTCGACGCCATCGCGCTCGCCGACCAGCTCATCCGCGCCGGCGAGTTCGACCTCGTCGTCGCCGGCGGCCAGGAGTCGATGACCCAGGCGCCGCACCTGCTGCCCAAGTCGCGCTCCGGCTTCAAGTACGGCGACACAACCCTCGTCGACCACATGGCCTACGACGGGCTCTTCTGCGCCTTCGACCAGGTCGCCATGGGCGCCTCGACGGAGAAGCACAACGCCCGCTACGGCCTCACCCGCGAGCAGCAGGACGCGTTCTCCGCCCGCTCCCACCAGCGCGCCGCCGAGGCGATCAAGAACGGCTACTTCGCCGACGAGATCGCGCCGGTCTCCATCCCGCAGCGCAAGGGCGACCCGGTCGTCTTCGACACCGACGAGGGCGTCCGCGCCGACACCACCGCCGAAGGCCTCGCCAAGCTGCGCCCCGCCTTCGCCTCCGACGGCACCATCACCGCGGGGTCGGCCTCGCAGATCTCCGACGGTGCCGCCGCGGTCGTCGTGGCGAGCCGCGCGAAGGCCGAGGAGCTCGGCATCACGCCGCTCGCCGAGATCGGCGCGCACGGTGTCGTCGCCGGGCCCGACGCGAGCCTGCACGAGCAGCCGTCGAACGCCATCCTCGCCGCGCTGGCGAAGGCGAACCTGACCGCCGACGCGCTCGACCTCGTCGAGATCAACGAGGCCTTCGCCGCGGTCGGGCTCATCTCCACCGAGAAGCTCGGCCTCGACCCGGAGAAGGTCAACGTCAACGGCGGTGCGATCGCCCTCGGCCACCCGATCGGCGCGTCCGGCGCCCGGCTCGCGGTGCACCTGATCCACGAGCTGCGCCGCCGCGGCGGCGGGCTCGGCGCGGCCGCCTTGTGCGGTGGCGGTGGCCAGGGCGACGCCCTGCTGCTGCGGGTGCCGTCCGCGTAAGTGGCCGCCCCACTCGACCTCGACGACCTCGTCGGCCGCGCGCGGGACGGACAGCCCCGTGCCGTCGCGCGGCTGCTGTCGCTCGTCGAGGACGCCCACCCCCGCGTCGCCGAGATCGCGCGGGCGCTGACCCCGCACACCGGGCGGGCCCGGGTCGTCGGGCTCACCGGACCACCCGGTGTCGGCAAGTCGACTTCGACGTCGGCGCTGCTCACCGCGTTGCGCGCGGAGGGCAAGCGGGTCGGGGTGCTCGCGATCGACCCGTCTTCGCCGTTTTCGGGCGGGGCGCTGCTCGGCGACCGGATCCGGATGACCGAGCACGCCACCGACCCGGGCGTGTTCATCCGCTCGATGGCCACGCGCGGGCACCTCGGCGGGCTCTCGTGGGCGACTCCGCAGGCGGTGCGCGTGCTCGACGCCGCAGGCTTCGACGTCGTGCTGATCGAGACCGTCGGCGTCGGTCAGTCCGAAGTGGACGTCGTGAAACTGGCCGACACCACGGTGGTGCTGCTCGCGCCGGGCATGGGCGACGGCATCCAGGCCGCGAAGGCCGGCGTGCTGGAGATCGCCGACGTCTTCGTCGTGAACAAGGCCGACCGCGAGGGCGCCGAGGCCACGGTGCACGACCTCAAGCAGATGATCTCCTTGGCCCGCCGGGAGATCCGGGGGCCGAGCTGGCGCCAGCCGATCGTGCGGACCGTCGCGGCGAAGGGCGAGGGCGTCGACGAGGTCGTGCGGGCGCTGGCCGCGCACCACGGCTGGCTCGTGGAGCACGGCGAGCTGACCCGGCGCCGGGTGGCCCGGGCCCGCGACGAGGTCGAAGCCATCGCGCTCCGCCGGCTGCGGGCCGAGCTGGTGGACCTGCGCGGCGGGGGACGGCTCGCCGGGGTCGCCGAGCGGGTCGTGGCGCGGGAGCTCGATCCCTTCGCCGCCGCCGACGAACTGATCGCGGACCTGCGGGGTTAGCGCGGTCCTGACCGCCGACACGAGCCGCGCGAGCAGAAACCGTGCCACCACAACGGGTCCTCGCCGAAATGCCATGATGCCCTCCCGGTGCTTGCGGCGGGTTTGCCGCGTGCTCGACATCGTGCTCCGGGGGTCCGACAATTTCCGGGGTCCCGGCCGCGACGTTCACCCGATGGGCTGACGGGGGCTACTTTCGCGGGTTCTGGCTGTCGGTGCCGGGCCCTAGACTGCGGGGCGCTCCGGAACCGGGCGATCACTGGGAGGGCGTGCAGGATGAAGAAGACACTCGTCACCGCGCTGGCGGCGGGAGCGTTGTTCGTCGCCGGCAGCGGCGTCGCCGCGGCGGCCGACGCTCCGCCACCGAAGACGACCCACGGGCCGTGCCAGTACACCGAAACCCCGGACGAACCGCCCGCGCGGCCGGTGCCGCTGCCACCCGACCCGCGGCACACCCCGAGCCACGGCAAGGTCGACGTCGCGATCCCGACCAGCCAGGGCGCGCTGCCGCTGCGGCTCGACCGCGCGAAGGCGCCGTGCACCGTGCAGAGCTTCCTGCACCTGGCTCTGCACCGGTTCTACGACCACACGGTGTGCCACCGGCTGACCGCGTACCCGACGTTGAAGGTCCTGCAGTGCGGCGACCCGACCGCGACCGGCGAGGGCGGCCCCGGCTACAAGTACAAGGACGAGCTGCCGGTGGACCTGCCGCCGGCGCCGACCGACCCGACCGGGGCGCGCAAGGTCTACGCGCGCGGCTTGCTCGCGATGGCCAACGCGGGGCCGGACACGAACGGCTCGCAGTTCTTCGTCGTGTACGGCGATTCCGCGCTCCGGCCCAACTACACGGTGTTCGGCACGGTCGGTGCCGAAGGGCTGAAGACGCTGGACAAGGTGGCCGCCGGCGGGATCCAGCCGACCGCGGACGACCCGGCGCCGGTCGACGGTACGCCGGCGCTGCGGACGGAGCTGCTCCGCGTCCGGCCGGGCTGCTGGTTCTGAGCCCGGCCGGGCTCTGGTTCTGACGGTGGTCGCGGGCCGCTCCGGTGGGCGGCCCGCGGCATCTTGCTTGCTTGGCGGGACTCGCGTGATTGGGGGCGGGACTCGCGTGATTGGGGGCGGGACTTGCGTGATTGGGGGCGGGACTTGCGTGATTGGGGGCGGGACTCAGGGGTGATTTCGGTGAGGGCCTCCACCAGGGTCCGGGTGGCGCCGGCGAACGCGTGTTTCGGCGTTGCCGCGTAACCGACGATCAAGCCGCCGGGGCCGTGGGGGGTCATCCAGTGGCCGGCGAGGCCTTCGATGCCGATCGCGCGGCGGCGGCAGGCCGCCAGGGCCGTGGCCTCGGACGGGCCGTCCGGTGGGAGCATCAGCAGCAGGTGCAGGCCCGCCGCGATGCCGTGTGGCCGCACCGAATCCGGCAGGGCGGCCAGCAGCCGGGCGCGCCGGGAGCGGTATTCCGCGCGGCTGCGGCGGACGTGCCGGTCGTAGGCGCCGGAGTCGATCAGCTCGGCCAGCGCCAGCTGGTTCAGCAACGCCGGGCGGGAGCCGCTGTCGGCCATCGCCGCGCGGACCGGCTCCACCAGTGACCGCGGCAGGACCAGCCACGCCAGCCGGAGGGCCGGGGCGAGCGTCTTGCTGGCCGTGCCGGCGTACACCACGCGCTCCGGTGCGAGGGCCTGCAGCGCGCCCACCTGCTGGCGATCGAAGCGGAACTCGCCGTCGTAGTCGTCCTCCAGGACGATGGCGCCGGACCGGGCCAGTGCCGCCCGGCGGGGCGGGGCCAGCGTGACGCCGGTGGGGTACTGGTGCGCCGGGGTGACGACCACCGCCGGACTGTCCAAAGCGGACACGTCGAGGCCGTGCTCGTCGACCGGCACGCCGACCAACCGCAGGCCCTGCGCCGCCGCGATGGCCCGGTACAAACCCGACGAGGGGTCCTCGAACGCCAGTTCGCCGACGCCCAGGCCGGACAGGGCCCGGGACACCACCGCGATGGCGTGCGAGTACCCGTGGCACACCACGATCCGAGCCGGGTCGGCGACGACCCCGCGGGCGCGGGCCAGGTAGCCGGCGAGGGTGTCCCGCAGCTCCGGCGCGCCCAGCTCCGACTCGTAGCCGAACGCCGACGCCGGGGTCCGCAGCAGGGCCCGGCGGGTGGCGGTGATCCACGCCTGCCGGGGGAACGCCGTCAGGTCCGGGCGGCCCGGCCGCAGGTCCCAGCGCGGCGCCGGGTCGCGCGGTGCCTGCCGTGGCGCGGACTGGGGCAGCGATCCCGCCGTCGCCACCCGGGTCGGCGCGCCTTGGGCGGTGCGCAGGTAGCCCTCGGCGGCGAGATCGGCGTACACGCGCGTGATCGTGCCCCGGGCGACGCCCAGGTCGTGGGCCAGCGACCGGGTCGAGGGCACCGCCGCGCCCGCCTGCCACCGGCCCTCCCGGATGGCCTGGCGGATCGCCGCGGCCAGCCCGTTCCGGCCCGTCGAAGGCTGCCACCCGAGGTGGACGTCGAAGCCGGAACTGGACCACGATTCCGTCATGTGACTGGACCATACCGGTGGACCAGTTCGCAGTAGCGTGGACGGCATGACCAACCGAATCGGGCTCGGGGGCGCTCCCGGGCTGTACCAGGCGATGGCGAACCTGCAGGCCGAGGTGAACAAGGCCGCCGCCAACGCGGGGCTCGACCCCAAGCTGCTGGAACTGGTGAAGACCCGCGCGTCGCAGCTCAACGGCTGCGCGTTCTGCCTCGACATGCACTCCCGTGACGCGCTCGAGCTGGGCGAGTCGCCGCGGCGCCTGTTCGTGCTCGACGGCTGGCGCGAGACCGACCTGTTCAGCGAGCAGGAGCAGGCCGCCCTGGCCCTCACCGAGGCGATGACCAAGCTGCCGGTGACGCAGACCGTGCCCGACGACGTCTACGAGCAGGCGGTGAAGGTGTTCACCGAAGACCAGTACCGCGCGGTCGCGTGGGAGATCATCGCGATCAACAGCTGGAACCGGATGACCATCACCAGCCACACCCCCCTGCCGGAGCTGGACGCATGACCGCCGCCGCGCTGAGGGCACTGCACGTCCCCGGCAAACCGCTCGTGCTGCCGAACGTCTGGGACGCCGACACCGCGAAGGTCGTCGAGGCCGCCGGGTTCCCCGCCATCGCGACCAGCTCGGTCGCCGTGGCGGCCGCGCTCGGCTTCCCCGACGGCGAGCAGGCGCCCGCGGCCGAGATGTTCGCCGCCGCCGCGCGGATTGCGAAGGCCGTCGGCGTCCCGGTCACCGTCGACGCCGAGTCGGGCTACGGCCTGTCCGGGGCCGAACTGGCGGGCCGGCTGCTCGACGCCGGCGCCGTCGGCTGCAACTTCGAGGACACCGACCACGCGACCGGCGACGTTCGGCCGGTCGACGAGCAGGCGGCCCGGATCGCCGCGCTGCGCGAGGCGGCGGGCGACGGCCTGGTGATCAACGCCCGGGTCGACTCCTTCCGCGGAGTGGACCCGAAAGAAGCTCTCGAAGCCGGCGTCGCCCGGGCCAAGGCCTACCTGGAAGCGGGCGCCGACTGCGTCTACCCGATCCACCTGCGCACGCCGGAGCTGATCGCGGAGTTCGTGCGGGGTGCCGGCGGTGCGGTCAACGCGCCCGCGTGGCCGGGCAGCCCGGGCCTCGAAGGCCTCGCCGAGCTGGGGGTGGCGAGGATTTCGCTGGGCGGCGGGCTGTGGCAGTACGTCCGGGCGCAGTTCGAAGCGGTCGTCGAGGGCGTCGCCAAGGGCAAGCTGCCGTACTGACGGACTGATGGCCGAAGGCCGCCGCGAGGGGATCGGGAACACCCTCGCGGCGGCCTTCGGGGTCGGTGGAGCTAGTGGGAAACCGCCTTTTCGGCGCCCGCACCGGTCAGGGAACGGACCTCCATCTCGACGTACTTCTTCTCGTCGTGTTCCTTCGACAGGACCGTGCCCAGCCAGCCCAGGATGAACGCGGCCGGGATCGAGACGATGCCGGGGTTGCTCAGCGGGAACCAGGCGAAGTCGGCCGTCTTGATCATCGACGTGCTCTTGCCGGACACCGCCGGCGAGAACACGATCAGCACGATCGTGATGGCCAGGCCGCCGTAGATCGACCACAGCGCGCCCTGGGTGTTGAACCGCTTCCAGAACAGCGAGTAGAGGATCGTCGGCAGGTTCGCCGACGCCGCGACCGCGAAGGCCAGCGCGACCAGGAACGCCACGTTCTGCCCGTTGGCCAGGATGCCGCCGCCGATGGCGAGGGCGCCGATGACCACCGCGGTGATCCGGGCGACCTTGACCTCCGAGTCCGGCGACGTCTTGCCCCGCTTGACGACGTTCGCGTAGACGTCGTGGGCGAAGGACGCCGACGCCGTGATCGTCAGGCCGGCGACCACCGCGAGGATCGTCGCGAAGGCGACCGCGGAGATCAGGCCCAGCAGCACCGGGCCGCCCAGTTCGAGCGCGAGCAGCGGAGCCGCGGAGTTGACCCCGCCCGGCGCCTTCTTGATCGTGTCCGGCCCGACCAGCGCACCGGCGCCGTAGCCGAGCACCAGCGTGAACAGGTAGAACACGCCGATCAGGACGATCGCCCAGACCACCGAGCGACGCGCGTCGCGGGCCGTCGGCACCGTGTAGAAGCGCATCAGGACGTGCGGCAGGCCCGCGGTGCCCAGCACCAGCGCGATGCCGAGGGAGAGGAAGTCCAGCTTCGACGTCCCGGTGGCGCCGTACTGCTTGCCCGGGCCGAGCAGCGTCTGCCCGGCCTTGCCCGCCTTGTCGACGGCGGCCTGCAGCAGCTGGGAGAAGTTGAAGCCGTACTTGCCGAGCACCCACAGGGTGATCACGAGCGCGCCGATGATGAGCAGCGCGGCCTTGATGATCTGCACCCAGGTGGTGCCCTTCATGCCGCCGATCAGCACGTAGGCGATCATGATCACGCCGACCACGGCGATCACCAGTGCCTGTGCGCCCTTGCCTTCGACACCGAGCAGCAGCGCGACGAGACCGCCGGCGCCCGCCATCTGCGCGAGCAGGTAGAAGAACGACACGATCAGCGTCGACGTCGCGGCCGCGGCCCGCACCGGCCGCTGCTTCATCCGGAAGGCCAGGACGTCGCCCATCGTGAACTTGCCGGTGTTGCGCAGCAGCTCCGCCACCAGCAGCAGCGCGACGAGCCACGCCACGAGGAAGCCGATGGAGTAGAGGAAGCCGTCGTAGCCGTTGATGGCGATCGCGCCGGCGATGCCGAGGAACGACGCCGCCGACAGGTAGTCACCCGAGATGGCGATGCCGTTCTGCGGGCCGGTGAAGGCGCGGCCGGCGGCGTAGTAGTCCGACGCCGTCTTGGTGTTGCGGCTGGCCCGGAACACGATCACCAGCGTGATGAGCACGAAGGCGGCGAAGATGATGATGTTGAGAAGCGGGTTGCTGCCTTCCACACCCGCGGCGAGTGTCGTCATGCTTGCTCCTTCGCGGGGCCGTCTTCGATGTCTTCACGGATCTTCTCGGCGACCGGGTCGAGCTTCCGGTTGGCGTACCGGACGTAGAGGCCGGTGATCACGAACGTCGAGACGAACTGCAGCAGGCCGAAGATCAGGCCGACGTTGATGTTGCCGAACACCTTGGTGCTCATGAAGCCGTGCGCGTAGTCCGCGAGGAGCACGTACAGCAGGTACCAGAGCAGGAACACCGCCGTCATCGGGAAGACGAACCGGCGCAGGCGGCTGCGCAGCTCGCGGAACTCCGTGCTTTCGTGGGCTCGCTCCCAGACGGTGTCCGAAGTGTCCGGGGGCCCGCCGGTGTCCGTCGTGCTCATCGCTGCTCCCTGCGACGTTGCGGAAAGTGACCTGCGACACCGTAGGGACGCGTGAGGCTCGCGTGAAGATTCAGCGGCTCAACAGCCGGGCCAGACGACGAACGGTTGACGAACGGTCGCGCGGTCCCGTTGAGCGGGGTTCGTCCAGGTGGAGGCGCAGCATCGCCGCCGTCGACCACGCGGGTGGCCGCCCCCGGAGCGAGACCAGCGCCATTACGCCGAACGCGAGCGGTACCGACCAGGGTGCCGGTTGCTGCACCAAGATCGCCACCCAGCCGTGCAGCGGCGGCCCGGCGAGGGCGAACAGGATCGAGCCGGACGACGCCACCAGCCCGGCCAGCACGCCGGCGATCCCGCCGGTCGCGGTCAGCCGCGGCCACCAGATGCCGAGCACCAGCAGCGGGCAGAACGTCGACGCGGCCACGGTGAACCCCCAGGTCACCAGGACTCCGGCGTCGAGCTCGGCCGAGCGCAGGGCCAGCAGCACCATCGCCCCGGCCACGCCGAACACGGCGATCCGCAGCCGCCGCAGCCCGCCGGGGACGAGGTCGTGGGCGATCGCCCCGGACATCACCAGCAGCAGGCCGAGCGACGTCGCCAGGAACGCGGCGAACGCGCCCGCGGTCAGCAGCGCCGTGAAGAGGCCGCCGGCCCAGCCACTGTCCACTTGGTACGGCAGCGCGACGACGACGGTGTCGGTCGCGCCGGAGAGGTAGAGCCCCGGCACGAGCACGCGGCCGAGAACGCCGTAGACACCCGGAAAGAGGTAGAAGACGCCGAGCAGGGCGACGGTGATCGCGGCGGTGCGGCGCGCGGCGCGGCCGTCCGGGCTGGTGTGGAAGCGCATCAGCACGTGGGGAAGGCCCATCGTGCCGAGCATGGTCGCGACCAGCACGGCCCACGTGCCGAGCAGCGGATAGCCCTGGTCGCCGAGGTCGAGCAGCGGGCGCCGCCAGTCGGCGCCGCCGAGCGGGGCGCCGCCGCGGACGGCCGGGACCGCCGCGCCTTCGCCGAACACCACCTCGTCCTGGCTGTGTGCGGTGAATTCGCCGGGCGGCAAGGCTTCCGCGACGCCGTTGCGTCGCACGAGGGTCGGTTCGCGGATCTCCATCGTGACGTCGACCTCGAACTTCACCGGCGTCTCGCGGGCGAAGTGGGTGAACTCGACCGGGTTGAGCGCATCGGTCCGGTTGACCGCGCCGGCCTGCAGCACGAGCCAGATGGCCGGGATGAGGAACAGCAGCAGCTTCAGCACGAACTGGAACGCCTGCACGTACGTCGCCGCGCGCATGCCGCCCAGGGCCAGGGTGACGCTGACCGCGGCGCCGGCCAGCACTACACCGACCCAGTACGGGGTGCCGCCGACCGCGGTGAGCACCAGGCCGGCGGTGCGGAACTGCGGGACGACGTAGATGGTGCCGATCACCAAGACGACCACGGCGGTGAGGCGGCGCAGGGCGGGGGAGTTGAGGCGCGCTTCGGCGAAGTCGGGGACGGTCAGCGCGCCCGACCGCCGCATCGGCGCGGCGACCAGCACGAGCATCGCGATGTAGCCGGCGGTGAAGCCGACCGGGTACCAGAGCGCCCCGATGCCGTCCTTGACGACGAGCCCGGCGACGCCGAGGAACGACGCCGCACTCAGGTATTCGCCGGAGACGGCGGCCGAGTTGACCAGCGGCGAGATCCGCCGGGACGCCACGAGGAAGTCCGACGTCGTGCGCATCGCGGCGACCCCGCGGACGCCGATCAGCAGCGTCACGAGCACGACCGGCGCGACGGCGAGCGCGACGCCCATCAGTCGTCCTCGACGCGTTCGGCGCGGCGCAGCTGCCAGCGGGCCAGCAGCGCCATCGCGGGGTACGGGAGCACCGCCAGCAGCAGCCAGGACAGCGGAATTCCCAGCAGCCGCGCGGTGTCCAGGGCGGGGAAGAGCGCGAACACCCCCGGCAGGCCGAGGAGCAGGACGAACATGAGCACGAGCGCGGGGATGCCGCCGCGGCGCTGGGCGGTGTAGAGGGCGGTGGCGCGCTGGGTGTCGCCCGCGGGGAGGCGCGGCTGGCGCCAGCGGCCGCGCGACCGGCGGCGCGCGTGGGCGAGGCGGGTCTGCGGGCTGGTGACGGCGACCCGGCGGATCTTGCTCATCGCGGGCCCGGGACCGCACTCATCGCGAATCCGAGCCGAGCTGGCCGCGCTGGGCGGCTTCCAGCAGCCGGTCCCGCAGGTCGCGGGCGTGCCGGCGGCTCACCGGGACGTCGCCGGCCTCGGTGTGGGCGAGCAGGCCGCCCGCGGTGTCGCTGCGCAGCTCCAGCACCGCGCCGACGGCCACCAGGAATCCGCGGTGCACCCGGCTGAACCCGGTGCCCTCCCAGTACTCCTCGAGCCGCGAGATCGGCATCCGCACCAGGTGGACGCCGCCGCGGGTGTGCAGCCGGACGTAGTCGCCGTGGGCCTCGACGAACAGGACGTCGTCGCGGCGGACGTACCGGGTGCGCCCGCCGGACTCGACCGGCAGCGCGGCCATCGCGTCCGGGGTCGGCCGCGAAGCCGGGGTCGCCATCCGGAGCACCTTCGCCAAGGCGATGGACAGCCGTTCGGCGCGGACCGGCTTGAGCAGGTAGTCGACGGCGCCGATGCCGTACGCCGCCACGGCGTGCCCGTCGTGCGCCGTGACGAACACGATCACCGGCGGCTCGCTCAGCTTCGCCAGGAGCGACGCCAGTTCGAGGCCGTCGAGGCCCGGCATCGAGATGTCGAGGAACACCGCGTCGAAGCGGTCGGCTTGAAGCAGCTTCAACGCGTTCAGCGCGTCACCCGCGCCGACCACTTCGCGGACTTCGGGTGCTTCGCGCAGCATGCGGCAGAGCTCGTCCAGCGCGGGTGGCAGGTCGTCGACGGCGAGGACGCGCAGGCCGGTCACGGCAGCACCCCCGGCTGGAACCGCGGCACCCGCACGATCACCCGGGTGCCCGCACCGACCTCGGTTTCGACGGTGAGGCCGTACCAGGCGCCGTAGACGTCCCGCAGCCGTCTGTCCACATTGGCCAGTCCGAGACCGGCGGGATCGTCTTCGCCGGTGCGCCCGGCCAGGATGTCCGCGGCCCGCTTCGGGTCCATGCCCACCCCGTCGTCCTCGACGAAGATCACGCAGTCGTTCCCTTCCGCCTGGCCGTGCACCTGGACCAGGCCGGTGCCCGACCGCGGCTCGATGCCGTGCCGGATCGCGTTTTCCACCAGCGGTTCCAGCACGAGGTACGGCACGGCGACGGCGAGGATCTCCGGCGCGACCCGCACCTGGACGCGCAGCCGTTCGCCGAGCACCGCCCGCTGCAGCGCGAGGTAGGTCTCGATCGCGCGGAACTCCTCGGCGACCACCGTGTACTCGCCGTGCCTCGCCAGGCTGTAGCGGGTGTAGTCGGCGAAGTCGAGCATGAGGTCGCGGGCGCGGTCGGGGTCCGAACGCACCAGCGACGCGATGACGGTGAGTGCGTTGTAGACGAAGTGCGGCGACATCTCCGCCCGCAGCGCCCGCAGTTCGGCCTGCGCCGCCTGTTCCGCCGAAGCTTCGAGCCGGGCGCGTTCGAGGGACTGGACGACAAGGTCCGCGGCCTCGCCCGCGACCGCGTCCCGGACGTCGCCGACGACCAGCAGGGCCCCCACGAGTTCGTCGCGGACGTGCAGCGGCAGCACGAGGACAGCCGGCGCGGAGCCCGGTTCCTCGGAGTGCAGGACGCCGTCGAGCACCTGCGCCACGACCGCGTCCGGCCCCGGCCGTCCGGACCACAGCAGCGACCCGGAGAGGTCGGTGAGGCCGAGCCCGGGGAAGCCGAACAGCCGGCGCAGGCGGTGCGCGGCGCGGCGGGCGCGGGTGCCGGACAGGCCGTCGCGCAGGTCGTCGGTGATGCGGCGGGCGGCGGCGAGCACCGGCAGCGGGTCGGCGCGGGACGCCGGGCGCAGGTGCAGCGCGGTCATCGAGCCTCCCTCGGCGGCTGGGGAGTAGATCCTACGGCCAGGCGGCGTCCCCTCGGTCGGCCAGCACCTGGGCGTGGCGGCGGAACCGGCGCCACGTCCGGTACTGGTCGGTCGCCGTGGCCTCGCCCAGCAGGCTCGCGTTCGCCGGGTACGGCCGGTCCGGCAGCGAGATCCAGCCGGTCGTGCGGGTCTCCTTGACCGCCACCGGCACCGGCCGGAACGTCGTCGGGTCGAGACCGTCGCTGTGCCGGACGACCTCGTCGAAGAACCACGTCGACGTGATCAGCGCCAGCACGCCGCGCGACGCCTTGAGCGCCTTCTTCAGCGGGGCCGCCTCCAGCAGCCGGAACGTCTGGTTGATCGCCGGGCCGGTGGCGCCGTGGTCGTCGTAGGCGACCTCGCCCGCGTGCAGCGCCATCCGGAGCCGGATCCGGGCCCCGGCGTCGTGCGTCCGGTTGTGCCGGTGCAGGGCGACGGCGAGCGCGGCGGGCAGGAACTCGACGAAGAGCCCCTTCGGGATCTCCGGCGGGGCGAGGACGAAGACGCCGTCTCCGCAGTCGCCGGGCCGGCAGTCCCGCCACGGGACGCCGGCGTCGTCGAACGCCCGGTCCAGCGCGCGGTAGAGGCCCGCGCGCAGCAACAGGCGGTCGGGCGTCGTTCTGCGCTGGTCGCCGTAACCCTCGACGTCGACCGCGACGATCGTGCGGTGGACAGCCGGCCGGTACCTCATCGCACCCTCCCTGCGAACATGCATGTGCCAATGCATGTGCAGATGAGTGTGACGGGGGACACCCGTCCGGGGCACGGGTCGTGCGGTGAGCGGTTACCCCACCGCGGTGACCGGCAGTGGCGATTCGCCGCCGGTGAACCGCTGGTCAGGACCCTGGGAGCGGGGCGCGCACCGCTCCCAGGACCCTGACGGACGGGTCAGCAGCTCTGCTTGTAGAAGTACTGCGAATTCGCGTCCATGTCGGCCTTCGTGATCGAGTGCAGCTGCGCGGTGAGGGTGCGCGTCACCGACTTGCCTTCGATCGCCGCGACGGCCTGGTCGACGCCCTGGGTGCCGATGGCGGCCGGGTCCTGGGCGATCAGGGCCTGGTACTGGCCGTTCTTGAGGCCCTCGACCTCGGCCGGGCTGGCGTCGAAGCCGATCAGGCTGACCGCCCCGACCTTGCCCGCGTTGCGCAGGCCGGTCGCCGCGCCCTCACCGGTGTTGAGGTTGGTCGCGAAGACGCCGATCAGGTCCGGGGTCGACGACAGGGCCGCCGTCACCTTGGACGCCGCCTGGTCGGGCTCGTTCTGGGTGAACTGGACGCCGATCGACTTCAGGTTCGGCGAGTTCTTCAGCTCTTCCTCGAAGCCCTTCGCCCGCGCGGCGGTCGTGGACGTTCCCGCGATCGTGTCGAGGATCAGCACCGAGCCGCTCTTGCCGGCCGCGAGCTTCGCCATCGTCTGCGCGGCCAGCTTGCCGCCCTGGGCGTTGTCGGAGGAGACGGACGACACGGCGACCCCGGTGTCCTTCAGCGACGTGTCGACCTCGACGATCTTCGCGCCGCGCGCCTTGACCTGCTGGATCGGCGCGAGCATCGCCGTGTCGTCGGTCGGGGCGACGAGCAGCGCGGCCGGCGGGTTCGAGCCGAGCGCGTTGACCAGCTGGGTCTGCATCGCCGCGTCGAACTTCTGCGGCGCCTGCGTGGTCAGCTCGTAGCCGAGCTTCTTCGCCTCGGCTTCCGCGCCGCACTGGAGGGAAATGTAGAACGGCTCGGCCTGCACGCCGGGGATCAGCGCCAGTTTCTTGCTGCCGGACGGCTGGGCGGACGCGCCCGAGCCGGTCTGCCCGACCGTGCCGGATCCGCAGGCGGTGAGCAGCGCAGCGGCGGACGCCAGCGCTCCCACGGCCACGAGAGTCTGGGAAAGCTTCATGACACAAGCACCTCTTCGTACTCGGGGAACTCAGCGGGAGTTGCGACGGCGGCGGCGTCGCTGGTCGAACCAGACGGCGGCGATCAGGACCGCGCCAACGGCGATCATCTGCCAGAAGTCCGGCACGTGGGTGATGTTGAAACCCTTCTTGAGCACCGCCGGGATGAACACGCCGATCACCGTGCCCAGCACCGTCCCGACGCCGCCGAACAAGCTCGTGCCACCCATCACGACCGCGGCGATGGCGTTGAGGTTGTCGGTGGTGTGCGCCGAGATCGTGGTCGACGCGTAGTACGCCAGCGAGAGGAAGCCGGCGATCCCGGCCAGGAAACCCGTCAGCGTGTACACCTTCAGCAGGTGCCGGGTGACGCCGATGCCGGCGCGCCGCGCGCCCTCGGCGTTGGAACCCACGGCGAAGGTGTAGCGGCCGAACTTCGTCGTGTGCAGGAGCCACGCGCCGACGCCCGTGATCACCACGGCGACGATGACGAGGTTCGGCACGATGCCGAACGACGTGCCGTAGCCGAGGGTCTGGTTGAGCACGACCGGCACGCTGCGCACGTCCGAGCCGTTGTTGAGCAGGTAGGCCGCGCCGAGCGCCGCGCCCATGGTGCCGAGGGTGACGATCAGCGGCGGGATGCCCGCCACCGCGATGAGGAACCCGTTGACCAGGCCCCAGGCCGTCCCGGCCAGCACCGCGGCGAGCAGGCCGACCGTGATGACGCCCCAGCCGGCGTTCGACGCGTTGCCGCCGGACATCGCCTCCATCACCTTGCCGGCGACCATGCCGGCGAAGATCAGCACCGAGCCGACGGACAGGTCGATGCCGGAGGTGATGATCACGAACGTCATCCCGACCGACAGCACCAGCAGCACCGCGGTCTCGATGAGCAGCGTCTGGAAGGTGAAGAGGGTGGCGAACTCGCCGGGGGCGATGGCGGTGAACACGACGATGAGCGCCAGCAGCACCAGCGCGATCCAGAACGTGTTCGCCCCGACCAGGCGTTTGCCCAGTGGCCGCTTGCCGAAGCCCGCCTCGGGTGTTTCCTGGATGTCCTTCTTCGCGGGGCTGGACACGCTCACGCCGCCTCCTCGCTTGCGCTCGTCGGCGTCGTGACCGACGCTGCTGTGTCTATTGCGGACCTCGCAGGCTCGGTCACGCGGCCTCCTCCTGCACGAGGGCGCCGGTCATCGCGGCGACGAGGTCTTCGAGCTTGGTGTCCGTCCCGGTGAAGCGGGCGACGCGCGTGCCGAGCCGCAGCACCTCGACGCGGTCGGCGACCGACAGGACCTCGGGCATGTTGTGGCTGATCAGCACGACGGCGATGCCCTTGTCGCGCACCTTCTTGATGACGTCGAGCACGCGCTCGCGCTGCACCACCCCGAGCGCGGCCGTCGGCTCGTCCATGAACACGACCTTCGACGCCCACACGACCGAGCGCGCCACGGCGACGCTCTGGCGCTGGCCGCCGGACAGCGAGCCGATCGGGACGTCGGTGCTCTGCAGCGTCACGCCGAGGCGCTGGAACTCTTCGACTGCCCGCCGCCGCATCTCGGCCTTGTCGAGCATGCCGAGCTTGCCGAGGATGCCTTTGCGGTGGATCTCGCGGCCGAGGAACAGGTTCGCCGCCGGGTCGAGTTCCGGCGCGACGGCGAGGTCCTGGTAGACGGTCTCGATGCCTCTCCGCCGCGCGGTCGTCGGCGAGTCGAAGCGGACCTCCTCGCCGTCCAGGAGGATCTTCCCCGACGTCGGCTGTTCGGCGCCGGAGAGGCACTTGACCAGTGTGGACTTGCCGGCGCCGTTGTCGCCGATCAGCGCCGTCACCTCGCCCGCGCGCGCCTGGAACGACGCACCGCGCAGGGCTTCGACGGACCCGTAGTGCTTGGTGAGGTCGATCGCGTCCAGCAGGATTTCGCTCATCCGTGCCTCTCTTCGGGCGCCGGCGGCCGGCAGCGGATCACCGTCGCCGTGCCGGACAGCTCGGTCTGGCCGGCGTCGAACGGGACGACGTAGGTGTCGCCCTTCGCCAGCGGGTGCTCGCCGCCGTGCTCGGTGCGCAGGGTGCCATCGCCGTCGAGAACGACCAGCACCGCGAACGAAGGATCGAGTGACAACGTTGTCAACTGGTCGGTACACAGCCGTTCGGCTCGGAAGAACCGCTCCGATCCGCCGGCCAGCAGGTCCACAGTGGACGAGCTGTCGCCCGCGGTGCGCTTGATGATGGTGTCCAGCCGGTCGGCGTCCCAGCCGGACGTGTCCAGCGCCTCGATGGCGGTGTCGAAGCCGAGGCCGAGGTGGCCCTTCTCCGGCGACGCGAGGAAGTCGCGCCACTCGATGGTGAGCGAGAAGTCCGTCGGCTGCTGCAGTTCGACGACGAACACGCCCTCGCCGATCGCGTGCGGCAGCCCGGCCGGGATGTAGACGGTGTCCCCGGCGGACACCGGGACGCTGTTGAGCGCGCCCAGCATCGACGGCACGTCCTGCTCGCGTGTCCACTCGGACACCGTCGCCTTCGCCAGCGTCTCCTTGAAGCCGGGGTAGACGCGCGGGTCGTCGCCGTAGGTGCCGACCACGATCCACGCCTCGGTCTTGCCGAAGTGGGAATCGAAGTGGCGCTTCGCGAACGTGTCGTCCGGGTGGAAGTGCACGGGCAGCCGCTGGCCCGCGTCGAGGAGCTTCACCAGCAGCCCGGTCGACGTCCCGAGCGCCTCGACGTGCTTCGCGCCGAGCCAGCCGTTCGCGTTCGCTTCGACGGCGTCACGCAGCCAAGCGCCGCCGGGCAGGCGGGTGAGGCCGTTGGTCTCCTGGCCGAACATGGTGCTCACCGAGGCGACCCAGTCCTCCGGGCCGAACTTCTTGTCCGGCGCCGCGCCGCGCAGCGCCGCGATGGCGTCGCCCCCGCGGTAGAACTGCGGCGGCTGGTTGGCGGCGAGCCGGATCGGTGCGAGCGTCACGGGGCGACCTCACCGGAACCGCGGGCGACGAGATGCACGGGCAGGACGACCTTTCTCGGCGGGGACTGATCTCCTTGGACGCGGGCGAAGAGCAGTTCGGCCGCGGCGTGGCCCAGCGCGCTCACGTCGTGCGCGACCACGGTGACCGGGGGGTTCAGCAGGTCCGCCAGCTCGAAGTCGTCGAACCCGACCATCGCCGGGCGGCGCTCGGCGTGCGCGAGCGTGCGCAGCACGTGCACGGCGATCCGGTTGTTGCCGGCGATCACCGCCGTGGCCGCGTCCGGCCCGTCCAGCAGCCGCTTCACGGCGTCCCCGATGCCGTCCGGCGTCGGCGTGCGCATGGTGACCAGCGACTCGTCGTAGGAGATCCCGTTGCGCACGCAGCCTTCGCGGAACCCGCGCAGGCGCTCGGCCGCGGTGAAGATGTCCGGGCTGTCGCCGAGGAACGCGATCCGCCGGTGCCCGTGCTTCGCCAGGTGCGTGACGGCTTCGATGGTGCCGCCGAGGTTGTCGACCAGCACGGTGTCGGCCACGATGTCGCCGGCCGGCCGGTCGATGAACACCACCGGCGTGCCCGCGCGCATCTCCGGCACCAGGTAGCCGTGCTGCAGCCCGGCCGGGACGACGAGGATGCCGTCCACCCGCCGCGCGCAGAACTCCAGGACGAGTTCGCGCTCGCGGTCTGAGTTCTCCTCGGACGAGCCGGTCAGCACCTGGCGCCCGAACGACGTCGCGATGCGCTCGACCGCGCGGTTCAGCTCGGAGTAGAAGGGGTTGCCGACGTCCTCGACGATCAGCCCGATCGTGCCGGTGGTCGACCCGCGCCGCAGGTTCCGCGCGCCCAGGTTGCGCCGGAAACCCAGCTGCTCGATGGCCGCCATGACCCGTTCGGCGGTGTCCGGGTGCACCGCCGGTTCGTCGTTGACCACGCGGGAAACGGTCTTGATGCTCACGCCCGCCAGCCGGGCCACGTCGCTCATCGTGGCTCGCCTGCTCGCGGTGCGCGTGCTGCCGCCGGGGTCCCGGCCAGGGGGAGACAACGTTGTCATAGTGACGGGGATTGAACGCCACGCCCCGGGGGCTTGTCAACGCCCTGGGCGTGGATTGTGCCGATTCGGCTACCTACGGCGTAGGACAGACGGCTGAGCACCCTGTCCGGAACCGGACAGGTCTTGACCACACGCTTGACTGTCCGGTGAGCCGCTGCCCAAGGTGGCCGGGTTCGACCGACTGCGCGACAAGGTTGTCATCACACCGTTTCTGGTCGCGCTGACGAGGTGGAGAGGCGATGGCCATGGCGCGAGCGCGCTTAAGAGCCGGTTTAACCTTCCTGACGCTGGCGGTGACGGCGGCGGTAGCTCCCGCTGTGCCCGCTGCGGCGGCAGCCAGCACGGATTACGCGAAGTGGGTCAACCCCTTCGTGGGCACCCGGCCCGGCGGGGCCGACCACGGCACCGGGGGCGGTGCCGGCAACACGTTCCCGGGCGCGGTCGCACCGTTCGGGATGGTCCAGTGGAGCCCGGACACGGTGAAATCCCAGCCCGGCGGCTACTTCTACGACGACAACGCCCTGACCGGGTTCAGCCTCACGCACCTTTCCGGGGCGGGCTGTTCGACCTATCAGGACATCCCGTTCATCCCGTATGTCGGTGAAGTGACGACTTCCCCGGCGACCGACCCTTCCCACTACACGTCGAAGTTCTCGCACGCCAACGAACACGCGACGGCCGGCGCCTACGACGTCACCCTCGACAGCGGCGCGAAGGTCGAGCTCAGCGCGACCCAGCGCACCGGCTCCGCGCGGCTGACCTACCCGGCCGGCGCGTCCTCGACGTTGCTGGTCAACACCTCCGGCTCGGTCAACGGCACCGACGACGCGTCGATCACCATCGGCAAGGACACCATCAGCGGCTGGGCCACGAGCGGCCGCTTCTGCGGCGCGCGCAACAGCTACCGCGTCTACTTCTCGGCGAAGTTCGACACGCCGTTCGCCTCGATCGGCACGTGGAAGAACGGCGCCGTGACGCCGAACAAGGCCGCCGAAACGGGCGGCGCCAAGGCGAAGGTCGCGCAGCCCAACGGCGTCGACGCGTCGATCGCGCGCCCGGCCAAGGCCAAGACGCAGGACACCACCGTGTCCGGGCCGGGCAGCGGCGGGTACGTCACCTTCGCCAACCTCAACGGCGCGCAGGTGAACGTCCAGGTCGGCCTGTCCTTCGTGTCCGTCGACGGCGCGAAGGCCAACCTCAAGGCCGAGAACACCAAGAAGTCGTTCGACACGGTGGCCGCGAGCGCGCGCAAGGCGTGGAACGACCAGTTCGGCAAGATCGCCGTCACCGGCGGCTCGGACGCCGACCTGACGACGTTCTACACCTCGCTGTACCACTCGCTGATCCAGCCGAACGTGTTCTCGGACGCCAACGGCCAGTACGTCGGCTTCGACGGCCGGATCCACACGGCCGACAAGGGCCACGCGATGTACACGAACTTCTCCGGCTGGGACATCTACCGCTCCGAAGCCCCGCTCCTGGCGACGATCGCGCCGCACGAGACCTCGGACATCGTCCGGTCGATGATGGCCTACGCCGAGCAGGGCGGCTCGTGGGATCGCTGGACGGTCGCGAACGACTACACCGGCGTCATGAACGGCGACCCGTACCACATCATCGTGTCCAGCGCGTACGCGTTCGGGGCCCGGGACTTCGATGCCCAGAAGGCGTTGCTGCTCATGATCAAGGGCGCCACCCAGCCGACCCAGGGCTACACCGAGCGGCCGGGGCTGGACGACTACCAGAAGCTGGGTTACGTGCCGGGCGCCGGCGCGGACACCCTGGAATACACCAGCGCCGACTTCTCCATCGCCCAGTTCGCGAAGCGGCTCGGCGACAGCGCGACGTACACGACGTTCATGAAGCGCGCGCAGAACTGGCAGAACCTCTACAACCCGGGTACCGGGCACCTGCAGCCGCGCAACGCGGACGGCTCGTTCGCCGGCACCTACGACCCCGCCAGCTCGCAGGGCTGGGTCGAGGGCAACGGCGCGCAGTACGAGTGGATGGTGCCCTACGACCTGGGCGGCGTCGTGACGGCGTTCGGCGGGAACACCGCGACCCAGTCCCGGTTGGACACCTTCTTCACCCAGCTGAACGCGGGCACGCAGGAGCCGTACGCCTTCATGGGCAACGAGCCGAACTCCAACGCACCGTACGTCTACTCGTACGCGGGCGCGCCGGCCAAGACCCAGGCGATCGTGCACCGCTCGATGGACGAGCTGTACAACCCGCGTCCCGAAGGCCTGATCGGCAACGACGACCTCGGCCAGATGTCGGCCTGGTACGTGTGGTCGGCGCTCGGCATCTACCCGGAGATCCCGGGCCGCGCCGAGACGCTGCTCGTCACGCCGCGCTTCGAACACGCCGTGCTCACCACCGGCTCGGGCAAGAAGGTCACCATCAACGCGCCGGGCACCGGCGACTACGTGGGCAGCCTGAAGGTCAACGGCAGTGCCGCCGCGAAGGCGTGGCTGCCGGAGGCGCTGATCTCCGGCGGCGGCACGCTCGACTACACCCGCTCCGCCACGGCGACCGCGTGGGGCAGCGCGACGGCCGACGCCCCGCCGTCGTTCCGCGAGCAGGAAAAGCCGAGCCTGTCCTTCGTGGACCCGGCGCGCGCGGTGACGCCCGCGGGGTCGACGTCGAAGGCGTCCGTGGGGGTCCAGGACCTGTCCGGCACCGCCCGGACCTGGACGTACAGTGCGGGCAGCGTCGACGGGATCACGCTGACCCCGGCGACCGGCACCATCGCGGTGCCCGCCGCGGGCAAGGCGAGCGCGGAGCTGACGGTTTCGGTCCCGGCGGGGCTGGCCGACGGCGCCCGCCGGATCCCGGTGACGTTCTCCGCACCGGGCGTGGCTTCCTCGCAGGCCGTCCTGACGGTGCTGGTGGCCCAGCCGAACAGCTGGCTGGCCACGGTGAACAACGCCGGCATCTCCCCGGATTCGAACTCGGGCGCGGCCAACTTCGACGGCGGCGGCTGGAGCTACTCGGCCGACGCCCTCGCCGCGGCCGGGGCGACGCCGGGCAGCACCGTGACCAGTGACGGCATCAAGTTCACCTGGCCGTCGTTCCCGGCGGGCGACCCGGACAACGTCGTCGCCGGCGGCCAGACGGTGAACGTCACGGGTTCCGGGCGGCTCGCGCTGCTCGGCTCGGCGTCCAACGGCAACGCCTCGGGCACGCTGACCATCACCTACACCGACGGCAGCACGTCCACCGCCACCATCGGGTTCTCCGACTGGACCCTCGGTGGCGGCGGCGCGCAGCCGGCGTTCGGCAACCGCATCGTGCTGTCGACGCCGTACCGCAACGCTTCGGGCAGCGACCCGCAGCAGATCCGCACGATGGTGTTCGGCACCAACCCGATCACCCTGGCCGCGGGCAAAACGGTGGCGAGCGTGACGCTGCCGGACAACGTCAGCGGCGGTGCGCTCCACGTGTTCGCCATCGGCATCGGCGCGTGACGATCCATCCGTGAAAGGGCGGGCGGGGGGCGCGGGGGGGGGCCGGTTGTGGGGCGCGCCGCGGCCCCCCCCCCCCACCCCGGGACGGCTGCTCGCCGTCGCACTGGGCGGGTACGCGAGCGGGATCGCGCTGGTC
>NZ_JBEZYB010000011.1:0-166722 GCF_040638285.1 Amycolatopsis sp. NPDC026612 | reverse complement strand
ACGCAAAGCCGAACACTTCCTCGCCTTCCTCATCCTCGGAGCCAGCCTTACCTGCTACAAGAAACTCCGCAAACTCACCACATGAGACATGCTCTAACCACTCGGTTATCGCCTCGTGAAACGCGTCGTGACCGGCCCCCACCCAGAGAGATGCCAGATCGGCGACGATTTTTCCCAGTTCGTCGAGGCTCTGGTCCGTGCTGTCGATGTGGGCACCGAGATCACCCACCAACGTCCGCAAAACGGAAAATCGACCGTCAGCTGAGCCATACACCCCTCCGTAAGCATTCGCCTACAGCCCGGATGCGAGAGTAGCCGAAGACGACGTGAGCTGCAGCTAGGCCCCCGTCGGCTTGGGGATGTCGAAGTAGCTCGAGAACCGCACCGCCGGCGCGTACTCGCCCTTCACCTTCACCCGGCCCGTCACGAACATCGCCGCTACCGCCGCATTGCCCGTGGCTATCCTGATGAAGTCGTCCACCGACAGCGTGATCGTGGTGTCCGGGGTCCTGGACAGGTCGGTCGAAGAAACGCACACGCCGTCCTCGATCACCGTCTGGAAACGGTCGTAGCCGTCCTCTCCCGATCCCTCCGAAAAGCGCCATGACACCACGAAATCCACGTGGCGGGCGCGGGTCGGCGAGAAATGCTCCGACATCCGGCGGAATATCTCGTCCAAGAACACCGAACGCAGCTCCGGGTGGTCCGCGATCGCCTTCAGCTGGTCGCGGGATGCTCGGCGGACCACGCCCACCAGGACGTCCGTCGACAACGAGCTCAGCTCGATGCCCGCGCCGGCTTCGCCCAGCATGTGCAAGGTTTCCAGCACCTGGGTGAACTGGGACGGCGTCAGGTTGCCGAGGACCAGATTCTCCGCGAACGCGTTCACCACGTGGCCACCGCGAGGGGTGCGGGGGCGGCGCCATTTTGCGTTTCGGGGCACGGGCGGACTATACGGGGTGGGGTAAGTCGAAGAAACCGATCAACCCCGCCGCGAAGGCCAGGTCACCGTTGACCTTTATCCTCCCCGTGACGAACAACACCGCCGGTGTCGCCTGGTGGGTGATGAGCCGGAAGAAGTCGGCTGGGGCGATGGTGATGGTCACTCGCGCAGGCGAGTGCCTCTCGCGGCTCACCGTGCACGCTCCATGCGCGATCGCCGTCTCGTAGTGGTCGAAGCCGCCTTCGCCCGTTCCACCCGACAAGCGCCAGTGGACCACCGCCTCCAGGTCGCGGGCACGATCAGGCCTGATGTGCGCGCCCATGCGGGCGAAGATCTCGTCCAGCACGCGCTCGCGCAGCGGCCGATCCGCGACGACGCACTCCAGCTGCGCGCGCGATGCCGAAGCCACCAGGGACGCGAAGCGGGCCGGCTCGACCTTGCTCAGGTCGAACGCCGGGGCGCGCTCGGCCAGCCTCAGCAGTGCGTTGAGGAGCCGCCGGAAGTCGTCCTTGCGGAGGTCGCCGGGGTCGAGAGTGAGCTCGTTGACGTCGAGGGCGTGCGCCTCGGGGCTCAGCGGGTCGAGCTGCTCCAGCGCGTCGAGCAGCGCCGTCCCGCGGAGCTCCGCGATCCGATCAGCGCTGGTCATCCCGGCGTTTTCGGTCACGATGCCCCCTCTCCGGCTACTCACGCGTAAGGCTACCCGCCAGTAGGTAGGCGGGCAAGCGTGCCGAAATCACCCGGGCGTGGCCACGACCGGTACCGTCTCCGGGCAGCAACGAGGAGGTCGAGCGTGTCAGAGGAAGATCAGCGTCCGCCCGAACGGGCCAGACGGCTGCCGCGAGCGGTGCGCGAGCGGCAGATCCTGGACGCGGCCGTCCAGGTCTTCTCGCGCCACGGCTACCACGCCGCGTCGATGGACGAGATCTCCGACGTCGCCGGCGTCTCGAAGCCGATGATCTACACCTACCTCGGCTCGAAGGAAGACCTCTTCGGCGCGTGCATCCGCCGGGAGGCGACGCGCCTGCTCGAGGCCATCCAGGCCGGCGTGCAGCCCGACCTGTCGCCGGACATGCAGCTCTGGCACGGCCTGCGGTCCTTCTACCGCTTCGTCGCCGAGTACCGCGAGTCGTGGACGGTCCTGCATCGCCAGGCCCTGACCGTCGGCGGTGCGTTCGCCGCGGAGGTCACCGACATGCGAGTGCGCGCGATCCAGCTGGTCGCCGCGCTCGTGGTGTCCGCCGGCACGCGCAAGGGCGTCGGCGAGCAGGCGGAGTTCTCCGGCGAAGGTCTCTCCGCGGCGTTGGTCGGGGCGGCCGAGTCGCTGGCCGACTGGGCCCTCGACCACCCCGACATCTCCGACGGCGTCCTGGCTTCCTGGCTGATGAACCTCGTCTGGCTGGGCTTCAACGACCTCATCGAGGGCGCGGTCTGGAAGCCGTCAGAGTGAGCTGATCGTCCCCTCCAGGTGCGGCTTCGACTTGCTCCACAGCTCGAAGGCCCAGCCGTCCTCCACGGACCAGGACGTGAAGCCCGCCTTGGCCGGCAGCAGCACCGGCTGTTTGAAGCGGACGTCGACCGTGAACGCCTCCGGCAGGCGCCCTTCGAACGCGGCCAGCGCGTGGGCCTTCGTCCACATCCCGTGCGCGATGGCGCGAGGGAAGCCGAACAGGCGGGCCGTCAGCGGGTGCAGGTGGATCGGGTTGCGGTCGCCCGAGACCTCGGCGTAGCGCCGTCCGATGTCGCCCGGAACGCGCCAGATCGCGTCCGGCGTCGGCGGCACCAGCTGGTCCCGCCGCGAAGAGCCCGAGCCCGAGCCGCGACGCAGGTAGGTGCTGACGTCGGCCCAAGCGAGGTGATCGCCGGCCCAGGCTTCGCTGATGACGTCGAACTGACGCCCCTTCTCGTGCGGGCGCAGGTTCTCCGCCCGCACGCGTACGGTCAGCGGCTCGCCCACCCGGAGCGCGCGGTGCTGGGTGATCCGGTTCGCCACGTGCACCATGCCGAGCAGGGGGAACGGGAACCCCGGCTCGGTCATCAGCGCCATCTGCAGCGGGAACGCCAGCATGTGCGGGTACGTCGCCGGCAGCTCGTCGCTCAGCCGGAAGCCGCACACCGTGGTGTACGCGGCGAGGTGCGCCGGGTCGACGACGACACCCGTGCGCACCAGCTCCGTGTCCGGCAGCTCGCCACCGGACGGCTTGCGCAGCACGCCACCGAGCAGCGCCTTCGGGTACAGCGTGGCCAGGCTCGGTGTGCTGTCGAGTTCGCGGATCGCCATCTCACGCCCCCAGCAGGGCCTGGCCGCAGACGCGGACCACGTTGCCGTTCACCGCGGCCGACGCCGGGTTCGCGTACCAGGCGATTGTCTCGGCGACGTCGACCGGCAGGCCGCCCTGGCCGAGGCTGGACAGCCGCCGCCCGGCTTCGCGGATGAACAGCGGGACCGCGGCCGTCATCTTGGTCTCGATGAACCCGGGCGCGACGGCGTTGATCGTGCCGCCGTACGCCGCCAGCTGCGGCGCGCCGACGTTGACCATGCCGATCACGCCCGCCTTCGACGTCGCGTAGTTCGTCTGGCCGACGTTGCCGGCGATGCCCGCGATCGACGAGACGCCGATGACGCGGCCGTTTTCGTTCAGCACGCGCTCGGCGAGCAGCTTGTCGTTCACCGCGAGCTGCGACGCCAGGTTCACCGCGATCACCGAGTCCCACGCGCTTTCGCTCATGTTGCCCAGCGTCTTGTCGCGCGTGATGCCCGCGTTGTGCACGACGATGTCCACGCCGCCGTGACGCTCCTTCAGGTACTCCGCGAGCTTCGCGGGCGCGCTCGGCGAAGTGATGTCGAGCTGCAGCGACGACCCGCCGACCTTGTTGGCGACCTTCGACAGGTCGCCACCTTGGGCGGGGATGTCGAGCGCGACGACGTGCGCGCCGTCGCGGGCCAGCACCTCGGCGATCGCCGCACCGATGCCGCGGGACGCGCCGGTGACCAGCGCGACCTTGCCGTCGAGGGGCTTTTCCCAGTTCGCGGGCGGAGAAGCCGTCTTGCCCTCGGTGCCGATCCGGATCACCTGCGCGTCGACGAACGCCGACTTCGCGGAGAGCAGGAAGCGCAACGTCGAGTCCGTCGCCTCTTCGGCGCCGTCGGCGACGTACACGAGCTGGGCGGTCGCGCCGCGCTTCAGCTCCTTGCCCACCGAACGGATGAAGCCTTCGAGGGCGCGCTGCGCGATCCGCTCGCGGCCCTCGACCTGTTCCGGCGGGGTGCCGAGGACGACGACCCGGCCGGACGGGCCGACACTGCGGATCACCGGGTGGAAGAAGTCGTAGACCTCGCGCAGGCGGCCGGGGTCGGTGATGCCGGTGGCGTCGAAGACCAGCGCCGCGTGCCGATCGGCCGCCGTGGTGAGCACTTCGATGCCCGCGTCGGCCAGCTGATCCCGGACCGCCTTCTGCAGCCGTCCGCCGGGCGCGGCGCCGAGAAGTGCGGGACCCTCCAGCGCGGGTTGCCCGGGACGGTACCGGCGCAGTGTTGCGGGATTGGGCAGGCCGAGCTTCGGCACCACGAACTTCCCCACCGGGGTTTTCGTGAACTGCTGGTACCTGTCAGCCATCGGATGCCTCCCGTGCAGTCTGCGTCACGTCGCAGTCTAACCTACTCACTAGTAGGTTAAAGTGTGAAGTGACACGACCAGAGAGGTGCAGTCATGCCGCCGAAGCCGAGGTCCTCCAAGCAAGCGCCAGCGGTCCGCAAAGTCGCGATCATCGGCGGCAACCGGATCCCGTTCGCGCGGTCCAACGGTCCGTACGCGAAGGCGTCGAACCAGGACATGTTCACCGCCGCGCTCGACGGTCTGGTCAGCCGCTTTTCGCTCCAGGGCGAGGTGATCGGCGAGGTCGCGGCCGGCGCGGTGCTCAAGCACTCGAAGGACTTCAACCTGGCCCGGGAGAGCGTGCTGGGCAGCAAGCTTTCGCCCGCGACACCCGCGTCCGACGTCCAGATGGCGTGCGGCACCGGCCTGCAGGCGATCATCAACGTCGCCAACAAGATCGCGCTCGGCCAGCTCGACTCGGCGATCGCCGGCGGCGTCGACACCACCAGCGACGCCCCGCTCGCCGTCAACGAGGACCTGCGCCAGATCCTCATCCGGTTCAACGCCGCCAAGACGCTCGGCGACCGGCTCAAGCTCGTCGCGAAGATCCGCCCCGGGCACATCGTCCCGGCGATCCCGCGCAACGAGGAGCCGCGCACCGGCCTTTCGATGGGCGAGCACGCGGCGCTGACCGCGAAGATCTGGGAGATCACCCGCGAGGCGCAGGACGAGCTGGCCGCGAGCAGCCACCAGAAGCTCGCCGCCGCCTACGACCGCGGGTTTTTCGACGACCTCGTGACGCCGTTCCTCAAGCTCGCGCGCGACCAGAACCTGCGGCCGGACTCGACCGCGGAGAAGCTCGCCAAGCTCAAGCCGGCCTTCGGCGGCCCCGGCGGCACCATGACCGCGGGCAACTCGACGCCGCTGACCGACGGCGCGTCGACGGTCCTGCTGGCCACCGACGAGTGGGCGCAGGCGCACAAGCTGCCGGTGCTGGCCTACCTGACGTTCTCGCAGACCGCGGCCGTCGACTACGTGCACGGCGACGAGGGCCTGCTGATGGCGCCCGCCTACGCCGTGCCGCGGATGCTCGCGCGCGCCGGGCTTTCGCTGCAGGACTTCGACTTCTACGAAATCCACGAGGCCTTCGCGTCGCAGGTGCTGGCCACGCTGAAGGCGTGGGAGGACCCGGCGTTCGCCAAGGAGAAGCTGGACCTGGACGCGCCGCTCGGCGCGATCGACCGGGCGAAGCTGAACGTCAACGGCTCGTCGCTGGCGGCCGGGCACCCGTTCGCCGCGACCGGCGGCCGGATCGTCGCGACGCTGGCGAAGCTGCTGCACGAGAAGGGGTCCGGCCGCGGCCTGATCTCGATCTGCGCGGCCGGCGGCCAGGGCGTCACCGCGATCCTGGAGAAGTAACCGCACGCAAAAGGGCCGCCCTCAGCTGAGGGCGGTCCTTTTCGCGACTTCAGTTCGGGAGCGCCTTCTGCGCCCGCTTCGCGAGCTTGTTCGCGCGCTTCTCGGCCTTGCGGCTGAGCTTCCCGGCCGCGGCGCCGACGTCCTTCGCGGCGTGCCGCGCCCGCCAGGCCGCCGACGGCTTCCCGTGCGTGTCGCTGACCGCGAGCAGCAGCCCGCCGGCCAGGCTCGCGTTCTTGAAGAACTGGATCTGCTGCTGCTGGCGCTCGCCCGGGTCCTTGATGGTCCAGAAGCTGTGGGTCGAGAGCGTCGTGGGCACCAGGCTGCCGAGCAGCAGCCCCGCCGCGAGCCGCGGTGCCTTGCCGGACGCGAGCGCGAGACCGGCGCCGATCTTCACCGCGGCGTCGATCCGGACGAGCGTCACCGGATCCCGCGGGACCTGCGCCGGCACGACGTCGCCGAACTTGTCGAACGCGTTGTTGAGGAACGGTTCCGCCACCTTGGCGTGCCCCTCGGCCTGCCTCAGCGCATTGATCCCGCCCGTCACGAAGATCGTGGCGAGCAGGGGACGTGCCACTCGACGGAGTATCACGGTCATAGCCTTCCTCGTACGGGCCGCTGCCTGGTCGAACCTACTCCGTGGATGCCCGCTCGGCCCGCGCTCGAATCCTCATCGGGGTTTCTGCGGGAATATCGTCTTGCGGCTAGAGACAGCTATAAAGACTTAGCGGTTGACCTTGACGCTGCGTCAACTTCTATCGTCGACGCCATGGAGTGGTCGATCCAGGACATCGCCCGCTCGGCGGGGACCACGAGCCGGACGCTGCGCCACTACGGCGAGGTCGGCCTGCTCGAGCCCAGCCGGATCGGCGGCAACGGCTACCGCTACTACGACGAGCAGGCGCTCGTCCGGCTGCAGCGGATCCTGCTGCTGCGCGAGCTCGGCCTCGGGCTGCCGGCCATCGCCGAGGTGCTCGACGGGCAGCGCGACCGCGTCGCGGCGCTCGAAACCCACCTGGAGCTGCTCGAACGGGAGCAGCGGCGGATCGGCAGGCAGATCGAGTCGGTCCGCACGACCCTCCGGAAACTGAAGGGAGGTGAACAACTGATGGCAGCAGAAGTCTTCGACGGCTTCGACCACACGAAGTACGAGAAGGAGGTCACCCAGCGCTGGGGCGCCGAGGCCCACCGGCACGGTGCCCGGTGGTGGACGTCCCTGACGGCGGACGAGAAGAAGGCCCACCAGCAGGAGCAGGCCGACATCGCGGCCGCGTTCGGCGCGGCGCGCGCTTCGGGTTCGACGCCGGAATCCGACGAGGTCCAGGCGATCACGCGGCGGCTGCACGAGTGGCTGCGGGGCCCGGTCTCGACCGTGTCGAAGGGCTACTTCGCGGGCCTCGGACAGCTGTACGTCGACGACTCGCGCTACGGGTTCGAAGGCACGACGGCGGAATTCGTCCGGGACGCGATGAAGATCTACGCGGAACGGAACCTCGGTGACTAGTGGCGCGTCGTAAGGGGCGCACTGGGGGTAGGGACGAGCAGGGCTGCAGACCTGTTCGTCTCTATGTACCCGGCCGCAGCAGCGTGCGCCGAGTCGTGTCGAGGTGGCGGACCACCTCGTAGGCGGCACGAGTGCCCACTTCAGGTGGCTCGCCGTCACCTTCGAGCGCCGCCCAGCCTCCCTCGTACCGGACGAAGTACGAGCCGTCCGAGACGAAGGCACGGGTCACCTCCGCCGTGAGGGCCGTGCCCACCGGGTAGCGCGCCTTGCGCGCTCGCCACTCGGCCTCCGACACCCCGTTTTCGAACGGCCCATCCCGGAACGCCGGGTCGAGCGGCCACAAGCGGACCTGCCCAGGCCGGCGGGTGAGCACCTCGAGCCTCGTGGTCGTGCCGACCGGCGGCCACGCCGCCACGTCCCGAGGCAGGCTCAGCACGTCGACGAAGCCCTCACCCGGCACGCCGCCCAAGTCCAGGAAGATCCCGATGGCGCCGGGGCGGGGGATCAGCGAGACCGTGCCCGTCACCACCTCGCCGATCCCGAAGCGGCGCCAGGCGTTTTCCGTCACCTCGCCACCCTGGCACGGCCTGGGCCGACCGGCCGAACCTCGGCGACACGCCCTAGCTGTCTATGGCGGAATATCGGGCTGGCGCTAGATACGGCGATAGCTTGGCAGAGTGGACCCCATCCGCAACCCCTTCGCGCCGGGCGCCGGGCAACGGCCGCCCGAGCTGGCCGGGCGGGAGCGTGAGCTCCACGCCTTCGAGGTGGTGCTGGAACGGGTGGCGCGGGGGAGACCCGAACGCAGTCTCGTGCTCACCGGGCTGCGTGGTGTCGGCAAGACCGTGCTGCTCGGGGAGCTGCGGGCGATGGCCGTGCGGCACAAGTGGGGGGCAGGCAAGATCGAGGCGCGGCCGGACGCCGAACTGCGGCGGCCACTGTCGGCCGCGCTGCACCGGGCCATCCGGGACCTCGCCGTGCGGCACCGCGCGCCGGACCGGGTCGAAGAGGTGCTCGGCGTCCTGAAGGCGTTTGCCCTGCGGGCCAACAAGCCCGACGCCAAGCTGCGCGACCGCTGGCAGCCGGGCATCGACGTGCCCGCCGCGCAGGGGCGGGCCGACTCCGGGGACATCGAGATCGACCTCGTCGAGCTGTTCACCGACGTCGCCGAGCTGGCCGCGGACGTCGGGACCGGCGTCGCGCTGCTCATCGACGAGATCCAGGACCTGCAGCCGGACGACGTCTCGGCGTTGTGCGCGGCCTGCCACGAGCTGTCCCAGTCCGGCGCGCCGCTCGTGGTCGTCGGCGCCGGGCTGCCGCACGTGCCCGCGGTGCTCTCGGCGTCGAAGTCCTACTCCGAGCGGCTCTTCCGGTACGCGCGCATCGACCGCCTCAACCGCGAGGACGCCGACTTCGCCGTGCTGGCGCCGATCGAGCGGGAGGACGCCGGCATCGAGCCGGAAGCCCTCGACGCGCTCTTCGACGCGTCCGGCGGCTACCCCTACTTCATCCAGGCCTACGGCAAGGCGGCCTGGGACGCGGCGCCGTCCGACCCGATCACGGTCAAGGACGTCCAGGTCGCGGCGCCCGAGGCGGAGTCGGAGCTGGCGGTCGGCTTCTTCGGTTCGCGCTACGAACGCGCGACGCCGGCCGAGCGGGAGTACCTGCAGGCGATGGCCGAGCTGACCCAGGGCCGTGACGAGCCCGCCGGCACCGCCGACGTCGCCGTGTTCCTCGGGCGGAAGCCCTCGTCGCTCTCGCCGGCGCGCGACAGCCTGATGAAGAAGGGCCTCGTGTACTCCGCCGAGCGGGGGCAGATCGCCTTCACCGTCCCGCACTTCGGCCACTACCTGCTCGGCCGCGACTGACCTGGGCTTTTGCCGCTGTCTCGCGGTCTATCCCAGCAACTACGTCTTTATTGCAGTACAGCTAGATAGCCATAGACAGCTCTAGCGGGTTGCTCCGTCGTGACCGCCGCCACCCCACATCTCTCCGGGCCATACCCAGTTTTGCCGATGATTCATCGGCCAGTGCGCCAGATCACCGGATATTCGTTGGCTTCCTTGTGAAAAAAGGTGCATACTAGAGCTACAAGACACCGAGACCCTCGAAGGGGATGCAGAAACCGATGAACAACATCGCCGCCAAGCTCCGTGCCCGCCGCGCTGAGGTCCGCACTCGCCGGGCACTGAACCGGGCGATCGACACCGCCGCCACCGCGACGGTCCGTCAGGAACTCATCGCGATCGCGCAGGCTCGCTCCGGCTACATGCGCTGATATCTCACCCCGTGGTGGTCGCCCATTCGAGTGACCTAGGCCACATCGTGCTCATGGTGTAACGCCGTTCAATGCGGCGTCGATACCCCATACGACCCCGTGATGCTGGCGGACCCCCGACCTGGCAGCATCGCGGGGTTTCCCATTTCCCCTTGTCGCCGCCGGCTTCTCGAGTAATCTTTGACTTCGTCAACGAACTTGTTGAGGTGGTCAATGAATGACACCCAGCTGGCCCACCGGGTCGCCGCGGTCCGCGCCTTCAACCGGCTCTACACCGGAGTCATCGGTGTGCTCGACGAAGGCCCCGCGGACGCCGAGTACTCGCTGCCGGAAGCCCGCGTGCTCTTCGAAGTCGCCCACCAGGACCCGCTGCCGGTCACGGACCTGCGGAAACGCCTCGACCTCGACGCCGGCTACGCCAGCAGGCTGCTCGCGCGCCTCGAGTCCCGCGGGCTGATCGTGCGCGAACGGTCCGACGAAGACGCCCGCCGCCAGCTCGTGCGGCCGACCGCGGCGGGCCGGGAGGCCTTCGCGGTCCTGAACCGCCGGTCGACGGACCAGATCGGCGGGCTGCTGCACCGCTTCGCCGACGAGGACCAGCAGCGCCTGCTGGCCGCGATGCGCACGATCGGCGACCTGGTCGGCGGCCGCCGTCGCGACCCCGCCCTTGTGCTCCGTCCGCCACGACCGGGTGACCTCGGTTGGGTGATGGAACGGCACGGCGCGCTCTACGCCCGCGAGTACGGCTTCGACGCCCGATTCGAGGCGCTCGTCGCCCGCGTGGCCGCGGACTTCATGGACAACCGCGACGATCCGCGGCAGGCGTTCTGGATCGCCGAACTCGACGGCGAGCGGGTGGGCAGCATCGGCTGCAGCCGCGGACCGGACGCGCACACCGCGAAGCTCCGGTTGCTGCTGCTCGAGCCGTCGGCGCGGGGCCACGGCGTGGGCAAGCGGCTGGTGGCCGAGTGCGTTTCGTTCGCCAGGGCCCACGGCTACGGCGCGATGGAGCTGTCGACGGTCTCCATCCTCGAAGCCGCGCGTTCGATCTACCGCGCGGCCGGGTTCGAGCTCGTCGCCGAGGCGGACTTCGACGACTGGGGCCCGAAGCTGACCGACGAGACCTGGCGCCTGGAGTTCTAGCGGGGCACCCGGCCGAGCAGGAAGAACTCCGGGTTCGGGCGGAGGGCGGTGAGGTGGGCGAGCCGGTTCGACATCGCGAACAACGCCGTGATCGCGCCGATGTCCCAGATCTCGTCTTCGGTCAGACCGGCGTTGCGCGCGGCTTCGAGGTCGCCTTCCCCGAACAGGTGCGAGTCCTGGGCGAGCGCCAGGGCCAGGTCGACGATCGCGCGGCCGCGCTCGTCCAGTTCGACCTGCCACGGATTGCTCGAGACACGGTCGGCCAGCTCCGGGTCCTTGGCGCGGATGCGCAGGATCGCGCCGTGGGCGACGACGCAGTACGTGCAGTGGTTGGCGCCGGACGTCGCGACGACGACCAGCTCTCGCTCCGCCTTGCTGAGTCCGTCGGCGCGTTCCATCAGCGCGTCGTGGTAGTCGAGGAACGCGCGCAGCTCGGCGGGGCGGTGGCCGAGCGCGCGGAAGATGTTCGGCACGAAGCCGGACTTCTGCGCGATCGCGCCGACGCGCTCGCGCAGGTCGTCGGGCAGGTCTTCGAGTTCCGTGAGGGGGAACCGGCTCACCGCGTCGCTCATTCTCCTCACGCTAGCCGTGGTTGGCTGGTCGCGTGACGGACTACGTCGACGGGTACTGCGAACGCGTCGGGCCCGGGCTCTGGGGCGAGCCGCTCAACAGTCTCAGCAACCTCGCCTTCCTCGTCGCCGCCGTGCTCGTGTGGCGGCTGGCCAACGGGGACCGGACCGGGCGGGTGCTCGCCGGGCTGATCGGGCTCGTCTTCGTCGCGAGCACCGTCTTCCACCTCCTCGCGACGAGGTGGGCGGCCGTCGCGGACTCCGTGGCCATCCTCGTGTTCATGCTGGTGTGCGCCGTGGCGTTCGCGCGCCGGTACGGGAGCCCGCGGTGGGCGTGGGCAGGCGCGCCGGTGTTCCTCGCGCTGACTGTGGGCACGGCGTTGCTGGGCGGCGGGCTCTACCTGGGCGCCTTGATCGGCCTGGCCGCCTTCGCCGCCGTACTCGCCTTCTCACGCGACACCCGCTGGACGCACTTCGCCGTGGCGGGCGCGATCTTCGCGCTCTCGTTGAGCCTGCGCGCGCTCGACCGGGACGTGTGCGACTACGTCCCGGTCGGCACGCACTTCCTCTGGCACCTGCTCAACGGCGTGGTGCTCTACCTCGTTTCACGGACGCTCGTCCTGCACGACCGTCCTTAGTGGACACCGATCGGGCGCAGGTTCTTGTCGTGCTCGTCGGTGTGGTAGTCCTCGGGCTCGGTGTCGTCGGTGCCGTTGAACACCTTCAGCTGCCGCGCGATCACCGTGCCGATCGCCGCGACCACCAGGTTGCCGATCAGGGCCACGAAACCGACGTAGATCTGGACCGCCGAACCCGCGAACGGATGCCAGCCGAGCAGCGAGAGGTTGCCCAGCGACAGCGCCGAACCGCCGAAGTGCTGCTTGCCGTTGGCCGGGTTGGGGATGCCGTACAGCATGATCAGGCCCCAGCCGATGCCGACGACCCAGCCCGCGATCAGGCCCCAGCGGTGGAACCAGCGCGTGTACAGCGCGAGCGCGACGGCCGGCAGCGTCTGCAGGATCAGCACGCCGCCGATGAGCTGCAGGTCGATGGAGAACTGCGGGTCGATCAGGATGATCACGGCGACCGCGCCGAGCTTCACGACCAGCGAAGCGAGCTTCGCCTGCTTCGCTTCTTCCTGCGGCGTCGCGTTCTTGCGGATGTACTCCTTGTAGATGTTGCGCGTCCACAGGTTCGCCGCGGCGATCGACATGATCGCCGCCGGCACCAGCGCGCCGATACCGATCGCGGCGAACGCGATGCCCGCGAACCACGACGAGAACTGGGTGTCGAACAGCACCGGGACGATCGTGTTGCCGTCGGCCTTGCCGGTCGCCGCGTTCGTCAGCGGCTTGACGCCCGCCGTGATCGCCACGTACCCCAGCAGGGCCAGCAGGCCGAGCACCAGCGAGTACGCCGGCAGCGCGACCATGTTGCGCTTGATGACGCTGCGGCCGCGCGAGGCCAGCACGCTGGTCAGCGAGTGCGGGTAGAGGAACAGCGCGAGCGCCGAGCCCAGTGCCAGCGTCGCGTACTGCAGCTGGTTGTTGGCCGTGAGCAGGATCGACCCGGCCGGCTTGCCGGTGGCCGGGTTCGGCGTGCCGAGCTTCTTCGCCGCGGCGTCGAAGATGTGCGACCAGCCGCCGAGCTTCGAGGGCAGGTAGATGATCGCCACGAGGATGACGATGTAGATCAGGATGTCCTTGACGAACGCGATCAGCGCGGGCGCCCGCAGGCCGGACTGGTAGGTGTAGAAGGCCAGGATGACGAAGGCGACCAGCAGCGGCAGGTGGCCGACGATGCCGGAGCCGTTGATCCCCATCGTCCGCAGCACGGCTTCGAGGCCGACGAGCTGCAGCGCGATGTACGGCATGGTCGCGACGATGCCGGTGATCGCGACCAGCAGCGCCAGGATCGGCGAGCCGAAGCGGCCGCGCACGAAGTCGGCCGGGGTGACGTAGCCGCGCACCCGCGAGACCGACCACATCCGCAGCGCCGGGAGCAGCACGATCGGGTAGACGACGATCGTGTACGGCAGCGCGTAGAGGCCGAGCGCGCCGGCGCTGAACACCAGCGCGGGCACCGCGACGAACGTGTACGCCGTGTAGAGGTCACCGCCGAGCAGGAACCAGGTGACCCACGAGCCGAACTTGCGGCCGCCGAGCCCCCACTCGTCCAAGTGGTCGAGCGTGCTGCCCCGCTGCCACCGCGACGCCATGAAGCCGAGCACGGTGACCAGCGCGAACAAGATCGTGAAGATGATCAGTTCGGGCCACTGCAGGTTGCTCATCGAGCGTCCCCCTCGTCGAGGTCGTCGACGCTCAGCTTGTCCGCGGCGTCAACGGTCGGCTTTTTCCGCGTCATCAGGTAGACGATCCAGGTGCTGAGCACCCCGATCCCGACGAACAGGAACTGGAACCAGTAGAAGAACGGCATCCCGAACAACCGCGGACCGTCCATGTTGAACAGCGGCGTCACCAGGACGAGCAGCGGGACGATCAGGAGCAGGTTCCACGGGCTGAACTGCATCCCGCGGACCTTTCCGTCGTGCTTCACAGTCGACATCGGACCTCACCTAACACTCCCGTAACCGACCGCCTGACCTTAGAACCTCGGTGACGACGCGTCACGTCTGTCCGATATCGATTTGATCGCCCCGCGGAAAGCTGTCCGACGAACGTGGGTTGCCCCGCCGGTACGCGGCCTATATCAATAACCCGACTCCGCACGCGATTACCCGATAGGGGCAACCGAATGACTCGACTCCGCTACGCGGTGGTGATCCCGGCGATCGCCGGCACCCTGCTGGCCGGGTTCACGCCTGCGTTCGCAGGTCAGGAGGTCGCGGCCGGTAAGCAGCCGCTGAACTCCACGAACATCCCGCCGCAGTACGCGAACCAGAAGCTCGACTGGCACAAGTGCGCAGTCCCCGCCGAACTGCCGACGGCCCCGCCCGCGGGCGCCGAGGACATGGAGTGCGCGACGTACAAGACGCCGCGCAACTGGTACCAGGCGAACGCCCAGATCGACCTGACCATCGCGGTCAGCCGCCTGAAGGCGACCAAGGACGCGACCGCCAGCGTCGTCACCAACCCCGGCGGCCCGGGCGCGCCCGGCCGCAACTTCCCGGCCCGGCTGCGCAACCAGCCGAAGCTGCGCGAGCACCAGGAGATCGTCGGGTTCGACCCGCGCGGTACCGGCAAGAGCACCAACATCACCTGCGGTGGCGCCATCGGCACCGGCTCGGACCTCGACCCGCGTGACCGCAGCAAGCAGAACCTGAACCTGATCCTGCAGGCGACGAAGTACGCGGCCCTGTCCTGCCAGGCGAAGTCCGGCGAGCTGGGCCCGCTGATCAACACCGACCAGACGGTCAAGGACATCGACCTGCTGCGCGTGCTGCTCGGCCGCGACAAGATCAACTGGGTCGGCTACTCGGCGGGCACCTGGATGGGCGCGCACTACGCGCAGGCCTACCCCACGCACACCGGCCGGTTCGTGCTCGACTCGTCGACGGAGTTCACCACGACCTGGCAGAAGTCGTTCGACTGGCAGCCGCTCGGCTTCGAGCGCCGCTTCCGCCAGGACTTCCTCCCGTGGGTGGCGAAGTACGACAAGCTCTACCACTTCGGCACCACCGGCGAGGCGGCCCGCCAGACCTACGAGCAGGTCCGTTACGTCCTGACCCAGGGCGCGGTCACCCTGCCCGACGGCTCGACCGTGTCGGCCAACGGCCTGGACTCCTTCATCGCGTCGAACATCTACTCGAAGCGTGCCTTCCCCGGCCTGGCCGACTACCTGGTCAGCGTCCGCACGCTGACCCAGGGCACCGCCTCGGCACAGGCCAAGTCCTCGGCCGCGCAGAAGGTCAAGGCCGCCGACAAGAGCACCGAGACCTCCGGCGCGCAGCCGCTGATGGTCCCGACCGACGGCGACTCCTACGACGCCAGCTTCTGGACCATCCCGTGCAACGAGGGTCCGTGGACCGGCTCGACCAGCAGCGCCATCAAGCAGTCGCAGAAGCTGATCGACCAGCAGCTGCCCCTGCTCGGCGCGGGCTGGTTCATCCAGCCGTGCCTGTTCTGGAAGAAGACGCCGTCGCCGCTGCCCGTGCTGGACGGCAAGGGTGTCCCGCCGGTGCTGATCGTCGAGTCGGAGCACGACCCGGCGACGCCGATCGAGGGTGCGCGGCGCGCGCACAAGGCGTTCGCGGGTTCGCGGATGCTGACGATCACCGGCGAGGGTGACCACGGCATCTACGCCGGCGGCAACGCGGGTGTGGACAAGGTTGTGGAGTCCTACCTGGTCGACGGTGTGGTGCCGAACGACCAGAGCCTGCCCGGAATGCCACTTCCGGTGCCCGCGGGCGCCTGACACCACAAGGGCTGGTGGGGCCCCGCCGGACTGCGGTCCGGCGGGGCCTTTTCCACACCTGTGCACAGAGTTGTCCACAGGCAGTGGACAACTCCGGCGGGCTAGAATCGGCGCCATGGTGCGGGTACCGCTGACGGATGAAGAGCGCGAACGGGGCGAACGCCTCGGCCAGGCGCTGCGGGCGGCGCGAGCCGGCCGGAGCATGGTGGACGTCGCCGCCGAGGCGGGGATCTCGGTCGAGACGCTCCGGAAGATCGAGACCGGCCGCATCCCGACGCCGGCGTTCTTCACGGTCGCGGCCATCGCCGACGCCGTCGGCCTGCCGCTGGAGGACCTGCGCGCGGCCGTCACGCCCGCCGCGTCACCCCCGCTTTCCCAGGCCAGTTAGAGCGGGCGCAGCTGCTTGAGGATGTGCTCGCGGTCGTTGAGGAACGCGCAGCCCGGCACCGGCAGGTCGTAGCTGTTGAGCAGCTTCTCGAAGTCGGAGAACTCGTCGGCGGAAAAGCCGAAGCCGACCCGGACCGCGTGCGCGGCCAGCACGTCGGCCAGCTCCTCCCACTCACCGGCCCACAGCAGTGTGCGGTAGTGCGTGTAGTCCTCCGGGGAAAGCCGGTTGCCGAGCGTGGTCAGCACGCTGTCGGCGAAGAAGCTGATCCGGTTCCCCTTGAGGTCGGCGACCGTCGGGTTCGCCGGGTCCCGCGCCGTGTCGGCGTTGCGGATCACGCCCGGCCCGGCCACCGGGTAGGCCGTGTGCACGTGCCCGTTGTCCTCGACCAGCACGATCAGGTGCACGTTGAACCGCTCGCCGGCGCAACGCCACCGGCCGTTCCGCTGCTGTCGCCGGGCCTCGCTGGGATCGTTCGCGACGTCCTTGACCACCGAGATGATCTGCTCGTCGCTCCAGCCGGCCGGGAACTCGCTGGTCGCCCTGCGCCCGACGCCCGGTGCGTGCCCGCCGCCCACTGACTGCTCCCTTCGTCGCACCGAGGGTAGGTCAAACGGCGACGGCGAGCACCACGATGCCGACGAGCTGAAGATCGAGACCGCGGAAGAGCTGGCGCACGAGGTTGGCGGGCATCGGGCCGACGGGGGTGTCGACGAACGCGGGATTCGCGTAGTCAACGGCGGTCCGGGTGACCGTGCGCAGGATCGAGAGCACCGACAGCGGCACGGCGAGCCAGGCGGCCGGAGCGAACGACGTCCCACCCGCGAGGGTGACCACGACGAGCACCGCCGCCCAGAGCAGCCCCACGCCGGCCAGGACCACGCCGTGGGTCAGCACCAGCTCGCGGTTCGCCGTCCCCAGCCACCGCCGCCGTCCCGGATTGCGCCAGAGCTCCCCGAGCCCGCCGGCGAACGGCGTCAGCGCGACGTACGCGCCGATGCCGATCAAGACCGGCGCCGGCACCGTCGGGAGCGCGATGTGCGCGACGACGACCGCGAGGCCGACCAGCAGCGCCGCGCCCGCGTACCGCGACCGGCCGAGCGTGCCCGCCCAGGCCAGCCGCAGCGGTGCCGGGCGGCCCAGCGAAAGCCCGCCGATCGGGGAGGACGGCGGCAGCAGCATCATCGGGTCGAGGAAGGTGACGGCGACCGAGCGCAGCACGCGGCCGTCCCACCCGGCGAGCAGCGCGGCCCGGCCCGCGCGCGAGACCGGTTCGCCGCCGAACGCCAGGGGCAGCGCCGCGACCAGCAGCCCGGCCGCCACGAACTGGACGGTCACCGGGCCGAGGCCGAGCGCGGCGATCCCCAGGCCGAGGACCGCGAGCACCAGCGGGCCGAGCGCGTCAAGGCGCAGCGACGTCCGCCTCGCGGTCGCGAAGGCGGCCACCCCGGTCGCGACGACGACGGCCGCCGCCGCGCGCCACTGGTCGAGCCCCGCCCCGCCGACGGCGAGCAGCAGCGCGGCCAGGTAGCCGGTCACCGCGACCACGCCGGTCCACGCGCCGAGCAGGCGCAGCGTGACGACGCGGCCGCGGTCCACCGGCGCGAAGTCGAGCCAGGTCAGCTCCGCCGGTTCGACCCAGGCGAAGCCGCGGCGCAGCAGGCCGCGCCAGCCCACCGCGCAGCAGAGGGTCAGCAGCCCGAGCACGGCCGGAAAATCCACAGTGGACGATCCGTAGAGCGCGGGCCGCCAGCCGTCGACGTGGAAGAACGCGGTGAACAGGAACCCGAAGCCGAACAGGAAGACGAAGCTCGCCGTGTCACCGCTGAAGATCCCGCCGAACCGCTTCCGGCCGGGAATCCGCATCCGGCGCGGGGCGAACTCCACCCTTGCCCCCACCACCGCCCTCAACCGAGGCGCCTTGCGCCGCTGTCTCATCAAAACAGCTCGAGAACGCTGTCCGCGGCTTCGAGCAGCGGCGGGTGGTGGGTGGCCACCACGACCGCCGCGCCGGCCGCCGTCGACCGGGCGATCAGCTCGACCAGCCACTCCTTGCCCGCCGTGTCCAGCGCGCGTTCCGGCTCGTCGAGCAGCAGCACCCGGTGCGGCCGGGCGGTGACGCCGAGCAGCAGCAGCCGGCGGCGCTGGCCCGCGGAGAAGTGCCCGGAAGTCACGCGCATGCGCTCCCCGAGGCCCGCGTCGCGCAGCAGCTCTTTGTGGTCGCCGAGGTCGGCGCCGAACGAGCCGGACAAGAGCTGGAGGTGCTGCACCGGCGTCAACTCGGCGAAGAAGTCGGAGTCGTCGAACAGCACCGACACCTTGCGCCGGAACTCGACGTCCCGTTCGTCCGGCGTCTTGCCGTCGACCAGCACGCGGCCCCGCTGCGGCTGCTGCATGCCGTAGAAGCAGCGCATCAGGGTCGACTTGCCGACCCCGTTCGGCCCGACGATCGCGGCGCACTCGCCGGGGTCGACGGTGAAGTCCAGGTCGTCGAACAGCCAGTGCTCGCCGGCCCGGACGCCGATGCCCTTCGCGTCGATCATCGGAGTTCTTCGAGCACCGGGGCGAACTCGTCCAGGGACATCTCGAACACCGTGAAGTAGGTGAACCCGAACCGCTCCCGGTGGCCCCGGATCTGATCGGCGATCTGCGCGGGCGTGCCGACGAAGACCGTCGGGACCTCGCCGAGCTGCTCGGGCGTCAGCCGGGCGCCCATGAGCCGGTGGAGCTCGGCCAGCCCGGCCGCGCGGTCGTTCGTCAGCTTCACGACCTGGCAGGCCAGGTTGAACTCCACGGCGGACGCCCGCGCGCCGAGCTTCGCGCGGACGAACGCCACGCGCTCGTCGATCTCCTCGACGGCCGCCACGGCCAGTGGCGCGCCGTCCGGGGTCTTCGCCGTGCCGGTGAAGCCGATGATGTCGGCGTGCTCGGCGGCGAGGGTCAGCACGCGGTCGCCGCGACCGGCCAGCAGCAGCGGAGGCCCGCCGGGGCGCACCGGCGCCGGCCGGTGGTCCGGATCGGCGTAGCGCCGCTTCAACGCGAGGACCGTCCGCTCGAGGTGGTCGACGCGCTCGCGCGCCGACGGGAACGGCATCCCGGCGGCCTCGAACTCTTCCTTGACGTATCCCGCGCCGAGCCCCAGCTCCAGGCGGCCGTCGGTGAACTGGTCGGTGCCCGTGACGTCCCGGGCCAGCAGCACCGGGTTGTAGAAGGGCGTGTTCAGCACGAAGGTGTTCAGCTTGACGCGTGAAGTGACCTCGCCGGCGAGCACGAGCGCCGGGAACGGCGGCGCCAGGCCGAGGTGGTCGGCGGCCGAGAGCACGTCGTAGCCGAGGTCCTCGACCTTGCGGCACTTCTCGACCCAGGCGGCGCGGCTGCCCGGCACGACCATGTTGACGCCGAAGCGGAAATCCCCAGTCATGCCGACCAAGGTACTCAGCGAAGCCTGGCGATCACGGGAGCGAGCCGCTCGAGGTCGTCTTCGAGGACGGTGAAGTAGCTCGCGCCGAGGGTCTCGCGGGTGCGCAGCAGTTGCGCGGCCACTGCTTCCGCCGAGCCGACCAGGACCGTGGCCAACGCGCCGAGTTCCTCGAGGTCGAGGTGCGGCACGAGCTGGTGTGCCGTTCCCAGGGCCGCCCGCCGGTCGTCGGTGATCCGGACGAAGTGGACCATCAGGTTCAGCTCGGCGTCCCGGCTGCCGAGCACCCGCTTCACGAAGCCGGCGCGCTCGGCCAGTGCGGCGGAACCGGCCAGGGCCAGCCGCCCCTCGGCCGCGCCGGGTGCCGTGCCGGTGAGGGCGATGGTGTCGGCGTGCGCGGCGGCGAAGGTCAGCATCCGGTCGCCGCGGCCGCCGAGCAGCAGCGGTGGTCGCGGGCGGTCGGTGAACGCGCGCTCGACCTCGGTGACCACGTCGACGAGCCGGCTGAACCGGTGACCGGGCGTGCCCCAGTCGACCCCGGCGGCTTCGAACTCCGCGCGGACGTACCCGGCGCCGATCCCGATCTCCACCCGGCCGCCGGTGAACTCGTCGAGCGCGGCGAGGTCGCGGGTCAGGACCACCGGGTTGTGGAAGCTCGCATTGAGGACGTAGGTGTTGAGCCGGATCCGCTCGGTGGCCTCGGCGGCGAGGAGCAGCGCCGGCACCGGCGCGACCCGGCCGAGGTGGTCGACCACTCCGACGACGTCGTAGCCGAGGTCCTCGGCCTTGCGGCACTTCGCCACCCACTCGGCCCGTGAGCCGGGCACGTACAACGCCACCCCGAAGCGGAACGGTCTCATGGCCGCGAAACTACCTTGACACGGAAGAAGGGGACGTCCCGCGGGACGTCCCCTTCTTCGGATCAGGAAGCTCAGCCGAGGCGCTGGGCCAGCGCGTCGAGCTCGTCACGCAGCGAGGTCGGGACCTCGCCGATCTTCGCGAACCACTCCTCGATCAGCGGCAGCTCTTCGCGCCACTCCTCGGGCTTGACGTCCAGGGCGGCCTGGATGTCCTCGAGCGGCTCGGTGAGGCCCTCGGTGTCGAGGTCCTCGGCGCGCGGCACGAACCCGACCGGCGTCTCGACGGCGTTGCCACGGCCCTCGACGCGCTCGACGACCCACTTGAGGATCCGCGAGTTCTCGCCGAAGCCCGGCCACAGGAACCGGCCGTCGTCGCCGCGGCGGAACCAGTTGACGTAGAAGATCTTCGGCAGCTTGTTCGCGTCGGCGTTCTTGCCGAGGTTCAGCCAGTGCTTGAAGTAGTCACCGGCGTGGTAGCCGAGGAACGGCAGCATCGCCATCGGGTCGCGGCGAACGTTGCCGACCGCGCCGGCCGCCGCCGCCGTGGTCTCGGACGACATGGTGGCGCCCATGAACACGCCGTGCTGCCAGTCACGGGCCTCGTTCACCAGCGGCACGGTGGTCTTGCGGCGGCCGCCGAACAGGATCGCCGAGATCGGCACGCCCTTCGGGTCGTCCCACTCCGGCGCCAGGATCGGGCACTGCGACATCGGCGTGCAGTAGCGCGAGTTGGGGTGTGCGGCCTTCTCGTCGGAGTCCGGCGTCCAGTCCTGGTGCTTCCACGAGGTGGCGTGGGCGGGCTTGTTCTCCATGCCCTCCCACCAGATGTCACCGTCGTCGGTCAGGGCGACGTTCGTGAAGACCGTGTTGCCCTTCTCGATCGTGCGCATCGCGTTCGGGTTGGTGTGCCAGTCGGTGCCCGGCGCGACGCCGAAGAAGCCGAACTCGGGGTTGACCGCGTACAGACGGCCGTCTTCCCCGAAGCGCATCCAGGCGATGTCGTCGCCCAGGGTCTCGGCGCGCCAGCCCGGGATGGTCGGCTGCAGCATGGCGAGGTTGGTCTTCCCGCAGGCGCTCGGGAACGCCGCCGCGACGTAGTGGACCTTGTCCTCGGGCGAGATCAGCTTGAGGATCAGCATGTGCTCGGCGAGCCAGCCCTCGTCACGCGCCATCACCGACGCGATGCGCAACGAGTAGCACTTCTTGCCCAGCAGGGAGTTGCCGCCGTACCCCGAGCCGTAGCTCCAGATCGCGCGTTCCTCGGGGAAGTGCGAAATGTACTTCGTTTCGTTGCAGGGCCAGGAAACGTCCTTCTCACCCTGCTCGAGCGGCTTGCCGACCGAGTGCAGCGCGGGCACGAATTCGCGCTCCGAACCGTCCGGGGCGACGAACTTCTCGAGTGCGGCCTTGCCGGCGCGGGTCATCACGCGCATCGAGGCGACGACGTACGCGAAATCCGTGATTTCGATACCCAGCTTGGGATTGTCGTCGCCGAGCGGGCCCATGCAGAACGGGATGACGTACATGGTGCGGCCACGCATCGAGCCGCGGAACAGCTCGGTCATGGTGGCCTTCATCTCGGCCGGGTCCATCCAGTTGTTGGTGGGACCGGCGTCCTCGGGACGCTCCGAACAGATGAAGGTGCGGTCTTCGACGCGGGCGACGTCGTTGGGGTCGGAAGTAGCCCAGAAGGAGTTCGGCTTCGACTTGAGCTGCACGAACGTGCCCGCTTCGACCAGCTCCTGGTTGATTCGGGCGGCTTCCTCGTCAGACCCGTCGACCCACACCACGCGGTCCGGGTTGGTCAGTTCGGCGACCTCCCGGACGAAGGACAGCACGCCGGTGTGCGTCGTCGGCGCGGTGTCCAGTCCGGGGATGGCGACTGCGGTCATCTCTGCTCCTGACTTCCGACGACAAATGCGCCCGCACCGGAACGACGTTGTCCCGGTGCGGGCGTCATTGCCGGCGACCGAATGGCTTCGCACACCGGCTGCAAAACCGGTGTGCGGATTTTGGGATTCTTCGAGAGTAACCGCATGACCGGCAGGTGACAGAGAGCTGACGTGTACGTTCTCTCACAGGACCGATAAGGGAATCGATTCAGAAGGCAGCTTGCTTTCATTGACGACATGAAGAAAGCCCGGAGCCGAAGCTCCGGGCTTTCAAACTATGACCTGGGTCACTTTCAGTTCGGCGAAATCCACTGCCCTGTGCCGGAGTCGATGCGCGCGACGCCCGCCAGCGTCTGCGTGCCGGCCTCGCCCCAAGCGGCGTCGGCGGCCGGGTCGCTTTCGGTCCCGGCGTTCATCAGTCCACTGGAGACTTCGGTCCACTGGCCGGGGCCGGCGTGCTCGAACGTCGTGGTCGTGCCGTCGGCTCCGGTCTGCACCGCGATGTCCGCTTCGCCGTCGCCGTCCTTGTCGGTGAAGGCGATGGTGCCGCCGCTCTTCGTCTCGACGATGGCGGTGTCGTTGTGCCCGTCGTGGTCGGTGTCGATGGTCGCGACCCCCGCGTCCACCTCGCCGTCCGGCAGGTCGGCGTGGATGTGGCCGCCGGAGCTGTCGTCCCGGCCGCCGGTGTCCGAGTCGTCGTGGCCGCCCGAGCCGTCCTGGACCCACTGACCGCTGGCCTCGTCGTAGACGGCCTGCTCGACGACGTGCCCGGTCTCGTCCAGCACGGCGTAGTGGTCGGCCTCGCCGTCGTGGTTCGCGTCGATGAAGGCCTGGGCCGTGCCGTCGTCGTGCTCGATGATCGCGGTGTCGTCGACCCCGTCTTCGTTCACGTCGTAGTTGACCTCGGCCTGGTACTCCTGGCCGTCGACGTGGACGGTCATCGCGTCCGGGCTGCTCGCGTCGGTGTCGCTGCCGCCACTCTCGTCGACCCACATGGCACTTCCCCCTTGAACCGGGTAACCGTCTCGACCTGCTGTCTGAGGGTATGACTCACCGTAGGCCCGTTCGGTTCCGCTCCACAACCGGACGGATGGTCAGGCGGTTTTGTCCCGGAGTGCCCGGATGCGGGTCAGGAAGGCTTCGGCGCGCTCGCGGCCGTCGCTGACCTCTTTGAGCCGCTTCGACACGACGGCGATCTTCTTGGCGCGCTCCTGCGCACCCATCTTGATCGTCTTGTCGACTTCCTTCAGCTCGGCCTCGATCGCGTCGATCCGGCGGCTCAGCGCTTCGTCGAGCGCCATCGACAGCTGCTGCTCGGCCTCGATGAGCTGCTCGGCGACGAGCTGGTCGAGCGTCGAGCGGGCGTCCGCGATGGCCTCGACCAGCCACTGCTTCATGTGCTGCTTGTCGGCCGCGTGCTTGCGGGTGCGCGCCATCCACCAGCCGGCGCCGAGGCCGATGATGATCGTCGCGGGCAGGACGACCGGGTTGAGGATCGCGACGCCGGCCAGCGGCAGCGCGGCGATCTTGCCGGCCCCGACGCCGCCGGAGATCCCCATGAAGACGAGCAGCTTGTCCTCGGCCGTCGGCGGCTTCTTGTCCGGCGGGCGCAGCACCACCGGCGGGCCGCCCGCCCGGGCGAACTGCGCGCGGATGACGTCGAGCTCTTCGGGGGAGAACAGCTCCGACAGCGAGACGTTGGTGACCTGGTTCAGCCGCTGCGAAAGCAGCATCGAGATCCGCTGCGACGTCGTCTGCAGCGCGATGTCGACCTGCTGCGGCAGCGCGGCCAGCTCGTCGCGCTTGGCCGCGTCGATCAGCTGGCGGAAGTGGGTCTGCGCGTCCCGCATCTGCCTGCTGCTCTCGTGCCCGATCTCGACGCGGGTGCGCTGCACCTCGCCGCGCAGCTTCAGCTGCCAGCCGCGGGTCGAGCTCCGGCGTTCGGCCTGCAGCTGGTCACGGCGTTCGCGCAGCTGCTCGGCCTCGGCCTCGCCCGCGGACAGCGCCCGGCTCTCGGCCTGCAGCTTCGCCTTGAGCTCGCCCAGCGCGGTGGACAGCGCGCGCAGGGTGTTCGCCTCGCCGAGCATCGCCGAGCGGCCGACGAGCAGCTCCTGCAGCGCCGTCTGGATGGCCGCGACCCCGGACTTATCCCGCAGCATCGCCGCCAGCTGCTCGTTGGGGGCCTTCGCCGCGGTCTCGAACATCCGCGCCGACACGGGGTGGAACACGGCGTCGGCGAACCGGGGCGCGTACTGGCGCAGCAGCTGCCGGTCGGCCTCCATGACCTCGCGCCAGCCGCGGAACATGTCCACCTTGGTCAGCGCGAACACGACGGTTTCGACGCGCTCGCCGACGTCTCGCAGGAACTGCAGCTCGGTCGAGGTGAACGGCGCCGAGGCGTCGACGACGAACAGCAGTGCGGTCGCGCTCGCGGCGGCTTCCTTGGCGAGCTCGCCGTGCATCGAATCGAGCCCGCCGACCCCGGGGGTGTCGACCAGCGAAAGGCGTTCCAGCAGCGGCACCGGCCCGGTGACCTCGACGTACCGCGGCGGGATCTGCCCCGGCGGCAGCTCGTGGGCCGCGGACACCCAGTGGATCAGCTGGCCGAGGTCGATCGGCACCGGCGCGAGCTGGCCGGGGTAGCAGGCCTGCGCGCCCCAGTCGTCCGCGTGGTCGAACACCAGGTAGGTCGCGGTGGCGACGTCGGCGTCCACAGGGGACAGCCCTGGCCGCGCGAGCAGCGCGTTGACCAGCGAGCTCTTCCCGCGGTTCGTCTCGCCGACGACCACGACGGCCGGCTTCTTCGGACGAGCCTTCCGGATGTCGTCGACCCACGCGGCGGCGGCCGGATCGGCGTCGCGGACGACGGTCAGCAGCTGGTCCCGGGTCGCGGCGACCTGTGCGGGCAGGCTCGGCGCGGTCGGCGCGCTCACGGGTTCCTCTTCGCGTAGACGGTGACGATCGGGGCCCGCAGCAACCGGTCGTGGTCGGCGAAGCCGGTGACTTCGGTTTCCGCCACGATGCCGTCGAGTGCCGGGTCGTCGGTGGGGATCGCGCCGCCGGCCTCGTGCCGGGCCGGGTCGAACCGCTCGCCGTCGGGCCGCAGGGCCTGGACGCCGATCGCGGCGAGCCCCCCTTCGAGGCGCTCGACGACGCCGCCGCTGCGGGCGCGATCCAGCGCGTAGAGGCACATCTGGATCAACGCCTGGCGGTCGGCGAGGGCGCGTTCGAGATCGTTCCGGGACTCGGTGACCGGCTGCAGGGGGTGCACATCGGTGTCCGACGTGGCCGCGCCGCCGCCGGTTCCGTCCTTGCGAAACCACGCCACCCGCACCACCCCGTCCCGGTCCGGCCTGATCTCACCAGTTTGGCGGACCCCACCGCCATCCGGGGGCGAAACGGAACCGAGGAACCCGGGTCAGACCAGCTCGCCGATCACGTCGCGCAGGACCGCCTCCAGGCCGGGGCCGTCCTCGGCGAGGCGGGACGAAACGAGCAGCTGGTCCTCGGCCGTGCGCAGCCAGATCGAGCCGGCGACCGAGATCTCGATGACGTTCAGCCGGAAGGGGTACGCGCGCCGGCCCTGCCGGACCTCCGCCTCCCGCACCAGCTGGCCGAGCCGCTCGCCTGCCACGATCTGGCGGCGGTAGAACCCGGGCGCCCACGGGGTGCCGCCCGCCGGCTCGCCGGCGCCACGCAGGGCGGGGCCGCGGGCGTTGGCGAAGTGGCGGGCCGCGGCCGGGGCGAAGAAGTCGACCGCCTGGCGCATCGCCGAGCCCGGGGCGAGCGCCGTCCTGCCGTAGCGGGTGCGGGTGCTGCGCGGGTCCGGGTCCTCGCGGTTGCGCAGGAAGGCCAGCAGGTCGACCCACCAGTCGGCCCACTGCTCCTGGATGGCCGCACGGTCGACGGCGGCCGGGACGTGCACCGGCACCTGCGGCTCCACCGGCGGCAGCACCTGTCCTTCGGAAACGGACAGGGCCAGGGCGTCACGGATGTACAACGCGACGTCGATCTCCGTCTCGCTGCTCCAGCTGGCTCGCCAGGATGTCGTGTTTTCTAGGCGCACGTTCTCACAGTACGCGGGAAAGCCGGATGACCAGGGAAAGTGGGCAATCGGAAACAACTCAACCCGGTGGTTCGCGGACCTGTTGCCAGATCAGGAAGTACGCCCGGTGGACGACGTGCGCGACGCGGCTCTGCGCCGGTGTCGCACCGAAGGACGCGAAGGACCGCCACCAGCCCGCGCGTTCGAGCGCGTGTGCGGCCAGCTCCGGGCGCGGGGCGCCGGGCTTGCCGAGCTGGGCGCCGATGTCGGCGTTGCTGCCGACCCGCAGCACCTCTTCGGACAGGTCCTCCGGCATGTCGACCGCGCCGGAAGCGACCAGCGTCAGCGCTTCGAGCAGCCGCAGCTGGTGGGCCTCGGGCTTGGCGAGCAGCACCTCGATGGCGTCGTGGACGCGCTGCCGCTCGGCCGGATCGGCGGAGGCGTGCGCGAGCGCGGTGACCGAGGCCAGCGCCGCGGCCGCCTTGATGCCGTCGGCACGGGCCGCGAAGACCACCGCCAGCCGGTGCCGCACCGCGTCCAGGCCGGACGCGTCGAGCAGGGCCCGCCGCAACGCGCCCGCCGTGATCTCCGGTTCCTTGCGGATGGCCTCGACCGCGTGCGCAATGCCGAACAGGTCGAGCTTCTCCAGCAGCCGCACCCGGGTGCCCGCCGGGACGTCGCACTCCCAGCTGGTGAAGATGTCGGCCGAGATCAGCATGGTCTGCAGGACGTCGTCGTCGAGCTCGGCGAGCTGCCGCAGGGACTCGGCGTCGGCGGAGGTGAAGCCGCCGGATTCGGCGGATTCGGCGATCAGCCCGATCACCGGCAGCACGTCGGCGACGCGCGGCTTCAGCGTCGACGCCTGCTTCTCGGCGAGCAGCGTCGCGGCCTTCCAGACGTCACCGCCGGAGCCTTCGACGGACTCGGGCGCGATGGTGTCGGCCTTGTTGAGGACGGCGATCGCGTTGACCGGGCCCGCTTCGCGGCTCGCCGTGGCCGCGGTGAAGGCGGCGAGGGCCTGCTGGTCATCCGCGCGGACGCCCTGCGTGACGACGTACAGCACGGCTTCCGCGCCGGCGACGGCGTTGCGCGAGGTGTCGTCGAGCTCGTCCGAGCCTTCGTCGTCCTCTTCTTTGCGGTGCTTCGCCGCGCCAAGGAGCTGCTCGGTGCGCGACACCGAAGCGGCGTCGAGCGAGCCGAGGCCCGGGGTGTCGATCACCGTCATGCCCTGGAGCACGGCGTTGGTCAGGTACGCCTCGATGTGCGACACCTGCTCGATGTCGACGCCCAGCTCGGCCGGGATCATGCCGTCGGACGCGAAGGGGAGCACCTGCTTGCGGCCGTCGGCGAAGACGATCTCGACGCGGTCCACCGTGCCGTACTGGAACCGGGTCACCAGCCGCGTGCACTCCCCGATGTCGGTCGGCGCGACCCGGCGCCCGATCAGCGCGTTGACCAGCGTGGACTTGCCCGACTTGATCCGCCCGGCAACGGCCACCTGGAGGGGCGCGCCGAGCCGGCGCAGCACCTCGGCGAACCCGGCGGCGGTGCGCGCGGAGACCTGCGACTGCAGGCGGTGACACAGGTTGGCCACCGACATCGACAGCGGACCCGCGAGCCGGCCCTGCTCCGGTGACGTCACGGCCCCCAGTCCTCCCCGGTCGTACGGACAACCCTGGTGAATCGTGCCATGCACCTCATCCCGAGGTCGCACCGAAGGTGCTACCGGCGACCGACGCGTGATCGCCGCCGCGCGACCTAGTGTTGTGTGGTGCGACGGCTGAGTCTCTGGATGCGTGCCCACCCCATGGCGGGCGACACGGTGCTCGCTGTCCTGCTCGGCCTGTTCGACATGCTGCTGTTCGCCGCCGACGGCTTCGACGAGATCGCCGAGCTGCCGCCCTGGTACATCACCGTGCCCCTGAACATCGCCATGGTGACGCCGCTGGTGTTCCGGCGGAAGTCGCCACTGTGGTCGGCGTACGTCGTGCTGGTGATCGGCGTCGTGCACGGGACACTCCAGCTCGGCATCTCCAGCGTCGCCGCACTGGCGATGAGCATCTACTCGGTCGTCGTCTACGCGGGGCGGCGGCAGGGACTGGTGTACGTCGGCGCCGTCGTCGCCGGGTCGGCCCTGCAGCTGGCGCTGGGTCCGGCGGACGAGCTCGTCATCTCGGCGCTGTTCCTCGCGTTCGGGATCGCCCTGTGCTGGACCCTCGGCGAGTTCGTCGGGGCCCGGCGCGCCTACGACGTCGAAGTGGAGGCCAGGTTGCACCTGCTCGAGACCGAACGGGACCAGGCCACCCGGATCGCGGTGGCCGAGGAGCGCGGCCGGATCGCGCGCGAGCTGCACGACGTCGTCGCGCACGCGGTGAGCGTGATGGTCGTGCAGGCCGACGGCGCGTCGTACGCGATCGAGAGCAACCCCCAGCTCGCGCACCGGGCTCTGCAAACGATTTCCGAGACCGGCCGCGGCGCGCTGGGCGAACTGCGGCGGCTGCTCGACGTGCTTCGCAGCGACGACGCCGACGGCGAACCCCGCGTGCCGCAGCCGGACGCGCACGCCCTCGCCGAGCTGGCCGACCGGATGCGGGCCGCCGGGGTACCGGTGGACCTGGAGCTCGGCGAGCTCGGCGACCTGCCGGCCGGCGTCTCGCTGGGCGTCTACCGGATCGTGCAGGAGTCGCTGACCAACACGCTGAAGCACGCCGGGCGCGGCGCGACCGCGTCGGTGCGGGTGCAGCGCACCGGCGACCTGGTGGACGTGCTGGTGTCCGACGACGGCGCCGGCCGCCTCCCGCAGCTGGTCCCGGCCGGGCGCCGCGACCCCCGGCTGCCGGGCGGGAACGGCTTGATCGGCATGCGCGAACGCGCGCACCTGTACGGCGGGACATTGGACGTGGGCCCGGCTCCGGGCGGAGGGTGGCAGGTCCGCGCGGCCCTGCCGGTTAGGTTGGACAAGTGATCCGGGTGGTGGTCGTCGACGACCAGGAACTGATGCGCGTCGGGTTCCGGATGGTGCTGGGTGCGCAGGCCGACATCGACGTCGTCGGCGAGGCGGGCGACGGCGCGCAGGCGATCGAGCTGGCCGAGCAGCTGCGGCCCGACGTCGTGCTGATGGACGTCCGGATGCCGGTGCTCGACGGCGTCGAGGCGACGAAGCAGATCGTCGCCGCCGGCACCGCGCGCGTGCTCGTGATGACGACGTTCGACCTCGACGAGTACGTCTACGCGGCGCTGCAGGGCGGGGCGAGCGGGTTCCTGCTCAAGGACACCCAGCCCGATCACCTGGTGTCGGCGCTGCGCGCGGTCGCTTCGGGTGACGCGGTGGTGTCGCCTTCGGTGACCCGCCGGCTCCTGGACCGCTTCGTCGGCACCGGTGGCTCGCCGATGCGGGACACCGCCGAGCTGGACGTGCTCACCGACCGCGAGCGCGAAGTGCTCGTGCTGATCGCCAAGGGCATGTCGAACCTGGAAATCGCCGAAGCGCTGTTCCTGTCCGAAGCGACGGTGAAGACGCACGTCGGGCGGATCCTGGCCAAGCTGGACCTGCGGGACCGGGTGCAGGCGGTGGTGCTCGCCTACGAAACCGGCCTCGCGCGCCCCGGCATCTCCTAAGCGGCACTTTCACGTGAAAGTGCCGCCCGGATCGAGGCGACAACGGCCTTCGGTGCTCCGTAGAGATCAGTCTTGGTGACGATCACGAAGCTCCAGCCCAACGCGCGGATGGCACGCCGGCGTGCCTCGTCGCGCTGCGGCTGGTCACCCTCCCGATGCCAGTCACCGTCGTATTCCACCGCGAGCTTCCGCTCGGGAAAGGCCAGGTCCAGTCGGCCCACGAACGCACCCTGCTCGTCGACGACCGGAACCTGGAGTTCTGGTTCGAGGCCGGCAACCGTCAGCCAAACCCGCAGCTCGGACTCGGGGATGCTCTCCGAGCGGGGATCAGCGAGCCGGAGTGCTCTTTTCGCGCGGACAATCCCGTTGTCGCGGCGGCCCTTCAGGTAGTCCGCCAGTACCGGGACGTCCACCTCCCCAGCCCTGAGCAAAGCGTCGAGGTAGCCGACGACCCTCGGGAGAGAGCGATGCAGCTTCGTGTTGGTGAGGATGTCGAGGGCGAGACGCGGTGCAGAGGCCAGCTGGATCCCTTGCCACGGCTCGCTGTCGGCACATCCCCGGCTGGTCCGCCGGATGTGCACGCCGTTCTGCAGGGCGAACAGCACGCTTTCGGGCAGGACCAGCTCGACCGGATCGTAGGCACCGACCAGGTCCACGCCACGGACGGCCGCAGCCGAGCACCCGGTGAGGACGGCACGCGGCGGCGCGAGCAGCGCGGCCGCCCGGCACCGGAGCACGTGCGTGACCAGGACCGCCGAGGCCACGTAGACGTTGCGAAACAGCCTGGTGAAGAGCGGCGACCGCAGGGCGCGTTCGGTGACCGCGCCTTCGGCGATGGCGTGGCTGCCCAGGAACGGTTCGGCGAACGCGAAGTCCGCAGAGGTGAACGACACGGCTCGAGCCTGCCGCACACCCGGCCGCCGCCCACCCTCCCAAGCCCACTTGTCCACACCTCCCCGAAGTTGTGGACAACCGCCGCTTTCACGTGAAAGCGGCGACCAGGGGGCGTAGCTTTCACGTGAAAGTGACGGGTTAGCGGTAGTCGTCCGGTGGGGTGGCCGCCGGGTCCTTGCCCGCGTGGCGGACTTCGGTGAGCCAGCGGCCGAAGTCCGGGCGGTCGCCGTCGACGTCGGTGTAGCCGTACTCCTTCATCAGCGTCCACGACGCCAGCGTCTGCCCGGCGAAGCGCGCGACGTCGGGGTCCTGCGCCAGGGCCGCGACGCCGCGGGCCAGCAGGTACGGCGTCTCGGAGATCTTGAAGTCGACCGGCGCGAGCTTGCCGACCGCATGGCGCCAGTTCTCCTCGGTCACTTCGAAGTGGTCGAGCATCGACTCCGAGCGCAGGAACCCCGGGGTCACCGCGAGGCCGACGCAGTCGTTCTTCTTCAGCTCCACGCCCAGCGCCCGGCCGAGCGCGCGGATACCGCACTTGGCCAGGTAGTAGGGAAGACCCGCGCCGACGTAGTCGTCGTTGTCGCCGTCGGTCACCTCCAAGACGAGCCCGCGGCGGGCGACCACCAGCGGCAGGAGCTTGTGCAGCGCGATGAGGTGGGTGTCCAGGGCGTTGTGCGTCAGGGCGAGCGCGTCCGCCAGGGGCGTCTCCCAGAACGGCGCGTCGAAGTGGAAGTACATGTCGCCACCCCAGACGTCGTCGACCAGGACGTCGATACCGCCTGCTTCAGACTCGACACGGGCCTTCAACGCGTCCACATCGGACACGGAGGTGAAGTCGCAGCGGACGACGACGGCCCGGCCGCCCGCCGCCTCCACCAGCTCGCCCGTCTCTTCGATCGTTTCCGGGCGCTTCATCGGCGACACCGTTTCGCGGGTCGTCCGGCCGGTGACGTACACCGTCGCGCCCGCGCGGCCCAGCTCCACCGCGATCGCCCGGCCACAGCCCCGCGTCGCCCCGGTCACGACCGCGACCTTGCCCGCCAAACTCATCCGCGCTCCCGTCCCCGCCACGCGGCCAGCACCGCGTCGACGTCCTCCGCCAGCCGGTCGGCCAGCCGCCCGTGCGGCCGGATCGACCAGTCGATCGACACCCCGTTGATGACGCCGAGCAGCGCACGGGCCGCCCGCGGCACGCTCGGGGCGTGCGGCAGCGAACCCGCCGCCGCGCGCACGAGCCGCCGCAGTTCTTCCTCGACCGCCGTGAAGTGCTCACCCAGCAGCGACCGCAGCACCGGGTCGCCGATGTCCACGCCGAGCTGCCCCAGGTGGTTCGCCGCCTCTTCGGCGTCCCCGAGCACCGCGTAGACCGACACCGCCGCGGCGCGCAGGCCGTCGACCGGGTCGCCGGCCCGCTCGGCGCTTTCCCGCATCAGCTCGACCGCCCGCTGCGTGGCCCGCCGGCTCATCGCCTGCAGCAGACCGCTTTTCGAGCCGAACCGCTGCGCGACCGTGCCGACCGAGACGCCCGCTTCCGCGGCCACCTGCGCGAGCGTGAAACCGGGGCCGCAGCGGCCGATCACCGTCTCCGCCGCGCCCAGCAGCCGTTCGTCGGTGATGCTCCTCGGCCGGGCCACGCAATTATTGAACCACAGTTCATTAACGGGGGCGAATCAGGGTTGACTCAGGGTCATCACCCATCGCGCATCGGCCGAAGAGCCAGCAAGGTACTACTCAGGTAGGGGGAGGGGTTCGACCTCCAGGGTGACGCGCGAACCATCCCCGACCCGCGACGATGAACGCGTCGTAAGCGAGGGGCGGAAGAGGAGCAGTCATGATCGAGGCAACGGGCCTCACCAAACGGTACGGAAAGACGCTGGCGGTGAACAACCTGTCGTTCTCCGTGGCCGCGGGTCAGGTCACCGGCTTCCTCGGTCCGAACGGGGCGGGCAAGTCCACCACCATGCGGATGATCCTGGGCCTGGACAACCCGACCGGGGGCCAGGTCACCATCGGGGGCAAGAAGTACCACGACCTCAAGGAGCCGCTGCGCACCGTCGGCGCGCTGCTCGACGCGAAGTGGGTGCACCCCAACCGCTCGGCGCGCGCCCACCTGCAGTGGATGGCGAAGTCCAACCGCATCCCCGGCGCCCGCGTCGACGAAGTCCTCGAGATGGTCGGTCTCACCAGCGTCGCGACCAAGCGCGCCGGCGGGTTCTCGCTCGGCATGTCGCAGCGGCTCGGCATCGCGGCCGCCCTGCTCGGCGACCCCGAGGTGCTGCTGTTCGACGAGCCGGTGAACGGCCTCGACCCCGAGGGCATCCTCTGGATCCGGAAGTTCATGCACCGGCTGGCCGACGAAGGCCGCACCGTGTTCGTCTCCAGCCACCTGCTTTCGGAGATGGCGCTGACCGCGAGCAACCTCGTGGTGATCGGCCGGGGGCAGCTGATCTCGCAGTCGACCACCGAGGAGTTCGTATCCCGCGCGGCGGAGAACACGGTCAAGGTCCGCTCGCCGCAGCTGGCCGAACTGCGGGACGCCCTGCAGCGCGCCAGCGCCGGCGTCACCGGGGACGACAAGGCGCTCGTGGTGTCCGGAATGGACAGCGAAAAGATCGGTGAACTCGCCGCCGCCAACCGGATCGTGCTGCACGAGCTGAGCCCGCAGACCGGCTCGCTCGAGCAGGCCTTCATGCAGATCACCGGCGACTCCGTCGAGTACCACACCGGGCTCGACGCCGAGGCCCAGCACGTGCTCGAGTCCGCCAAGTAACCGGGGAACCCAGATCATGAACCTGCTCGCGGTCGAACGCATCAAACTGTTCAGCACCCGCTCGCCGTGGTGGTGCGCGCTCATCACCCTGGCCCTGACCATCGGCTTCGCCGCCATCATCGCCAGCGCGACGTCAGCCGACTCCCCGATCACGATCTCCGCCACGCTCTACGGCGGCACCCAGTTCGGCATCGCCGTCGTCATGGTGCTCGCCGCGCTGGCGGTGACCACCGAATACCGCTTCAACACCATCCGCACCACGTTCCAGGCGGTACCGCACCGCTCGCCGGCGCTGATCGCCAAGGCGCTCCTCGTCGCGCTCGTGGCGCTGGTCATCGGCGAGCTCGCCGCCTTCGGCGCACTGGGCCTCGGCATGCTCATGCGGCCGAACGACGGCCTGGGCCTGCACACCGCGCAGGACTGGATGAACGTCGCCGGGCTCGGGCCGGTCTTCGCGATCAGCGCCGTGCTGGCGGTCGCGCTCGGCATCCTGATCCGGCACAGCGCCGGGGCCATCGCCCTGCTGCTCATCTACTACTTGGCCGTGGAAGAGCTGGTGCAGATCATCCCGAAGGTCGGGCACCACATCCACGAGTGGCTGCCGTTCAACGTGGCGAACAAGTTCCTGCGCGGCTCGGCGATGGTCGACGGCCCGCCGCCGTCGGACTCGCCGCTGAGCCCCGGCTGGGCGCTGGCGTACTTCGCCGGCATCGCCATCGTGTTCCTGCTCGTCGCGCTCGGGGTCGCGAAGAAGCGGGACGCCTGAGGGGAAACAGGGGAAATAGGGGAAACACCGAATCCGGGTCGCACTGTCGGGGGGCGACCCGGATTCGGTGTATCGCAGTAGGCTCCCGTGGACGGACGGACGGGGGAGCCCATGATCGAAGCGACCGCACTGACCAAGCGGTACGGCGCCACGACCGCGGTGAACGAACTGACGTTCACCGCGCGCTCGGGGCGCGTCACCGGGTTCCTCGGCCCGAACGGCGCCGGCAAGTCCACGACGATGCGGCTGATCCTCGGCCTCGACCGCCCCGACGCGGGCCGGGTGCTCGTCGACGGCGTCCCGTACCGGCAGCTGAAAGATCCACTGAGGACGGTCGGCGCGATGCTGGACGCCACCTGGCGCCACCCCGGCCGCAGCGGGCGCGACCACCTGCGCTGGCTGGCCGCGACCAACGGCATCCCGGACAAGCGCGTCGAAGAGGTGCTGACACTGGTCGGGCTGACGAGCGTCGGCAAGACCCGCGTCCTGCAGTACTCGCTCGGCATGCAGCAGCGCCTCGGGATCGCCGCCGCGCTGCTCGGCAACCCGCGCGTGCTGGTGTTCGACGAGCCGGTGAACGGCCTCGACCCCGAGGGCATGGCCTGGATCCGGCAGCTGCTGCACTCGCTGGCGGCCGAGGGCCGGACCGTGTTCGTGTCCAGCCACCTGCTGCCCGAGATGGCGCAGACCGCGCAGGACCTCGTCGTGATCGGCCGCGGCAGGCTGATCTACCAGGGCACCATGGACAGCTTCATCGCGCAGACGAAGGACCACGGCGTCCGCGTGCGCACCCCGCACGCCGACGAGCTGCGGGCGGCGCTGACCGGGCAGGCCGAGTTCACCGAAGCCGACGGCGCCTTCGTGGTATCCGGACTGGACAGTGACCGGATCGGGCAGCTCGCCTTCGACGCCGGCGCGACGCTGCACGAGCTGAACCCGCTCACCGGTTCGCTCGAGCAGGCCTACCTCGACCTCACCCGCGACGCCGTCGAGTTCGCGGTGCCGTCTTCGGAGGCTTCCCGATGATCGTCAACCTCCTGCGCGCCGAGCGCATCAAGCTCTTCAGCACCCGGGCGCCGTGGTGGTGCCTGGCCATCGCGCTCGTCGCGCCGCTCGGCTTCACCGCGCTGTTCTTCGCGCTGGCCGGGCCGGAGATCCCGCCGACCGTCGGCAACACCCAGCTCGCGAGCGGCAACGGCCGGACCGTGCTGCTCGTCCTCGCGGTGCTCGCGACCGCGTCGGAGTTCAACTGGGGCACCATGCGGCTGACCTTCCAGGCGGTGCCCGGCCGGGTGCCCGCGCTGCTGGCCAAGGTGGTGATCGTCGGGGCGCTCGGCGCCGTGCTCGGGCTGGTCGTCGGCTTCGGTTCCTGGGGGCTGGCGTCGCTGGTGCAGCCGGACGCCGACCTCGCGCTGCATTCGGCAACGGCGTGGCGTTCGGTGCTCGGCCAGAGCCTGGTCTTCCTGTTCACCGCGGTCGCCGGCGTCGGCGTCGCGCTCCTGCTGCGCAGCGTCGCCTTCGCACTGACGGTGGTGCTCGTCTGGACGCAGGTGCTGGAAGGCGTGCTCGTCTTCATCCCGGGCGTCGGCAAGCACATCTACCAGTGGATGCCGTTCCACGCCGCCGACGAGTTCGTGGGGGCGGCCGGCTTGACCACGGGCCCGCTCCAGCTGCCGTCCGCGCCGCTCGGCCCGTGGGGCTACCTCGGTTACTTCGCGGCGATCACCGTTGCCCTGTTCGTGGCCGGCGTACTCGTCACGGCACGGCGCGATGCCTGAGCGTGACGGCGGTCTCAATACCGCAGAAAACCTTGTTAACAAAAGGTGAAACAGCTGTGGCTTCTCTCACACGCACCGGACATACTGCTACGACCAGGCAAGATTCATAAGGGAACGCGCCGGACCCGTCTGAACTCCCCCTGGAGGTGATCCTTGACGGTGGACACCGGTCAAGAATTGGGCAGCACGATTCCGCGAGCCCGCGTCGAAGGCGACGCTACCCGGCTCGAACCGATGTTGGACCTCGAATGGTCGCGGGCCATCGAACTCCCGCAGGCCGCCATGACGGCGGCGACACCCGCCGAACTCCGCCGGGCGTGGGTGCACCGCGCACCCCAGGACAGCGTCCTCGCGCTGTTCCGCGCCTCGGCCGGGATGTCGGGACAGATCCCCGCGCCGTGGTGGCTGCGCGCGATGGCGGACGGCAAGCTCGATTCGCGGGAACAGGGTTTCCGCGTCGAGGACCGGATCGCGCAACTGCTCGGCAGGCGCCCGGGATGGGAATTCGTCCCGTGGGCCGCGGACGGCGAATCCGGCTACTGGGAGTTCATGCCGTCCGAGCGCGGGAAATCGGGGCACGGGATTCCCACGACGGTGATGAACACCGACCGGCACCCGGGCTGGATCGACGTCCTGCCCGCGCACAGCGGCCGGACGCCGGACCCGATCCCGGTCGCCGGGCTGGCCGGCCTGCGGTCTCGGCTCGGCGAGTTCGAAGCCGTTCGTTAGCCCCGGCCGCCGCCCCACCACCCTCAACGGAGGTGCTTCACCCCCAGCTACATTCCCTGGGTGGAGAACGAAGACCAGCCCCGCCTGCGCAGTGTCGTCAGCTACGTCAAGCGCGGCGGCCGGATGACCGTCGGGCAGCAGCGGGCGTGGGAGCAGCACTGGCCGCAGCTGGGCCGCACGGTGGGTGAGCTGCCCGAGGGGCCGCTGGACTTCACCGCGTGGTTCGGCCGCGAGGCGCCGGTCATGGTCGAGATCGGCTCCGGCATGGGTGAAACGACTTCGCAGCTGGCCGCCGCGGCGCCGGAGCTGAACTACGTCGCGGTCGAGGTCTACGACCCGGGCCTCGGCCAGCTGATGCTGCGCGCCGAAAAGCTCGGCGTCGAGAACCTGCGGCTCCTGCACGGCGACGCCGTCGTGCTGCTGACCGAGCACGTCGAGCCGGCGTCGCTGCACGGCGTGCGGCTGTTCTTCCCGGACCCGTGGCCGAAGAAGAAGCACCACAAGCGGCGGATCGTGTCGCCGTCGTTCGCCGCGCTCGTGGCGTCGCGGCTCGCGCCGGGCGGCACCTTCCACCTGGCGACCGACTGGGAGAACTACGCGGAGCAGATGCTCGAGGTCTGCTCCGGCGAACCCGCGCTGCGCAACCGGTACGCCGACGAGCCGGGTGGCTGGGCACCGCGACCGGAGTGGCGGCCCGTGACCAAGTTCGAGCAGCGCGCGGACGTCGAAGGCCGCGTCTCGCACGACCTCATCTTCGAACGCCGATAGCGGCACTTTCACGTGAAAGCTACGCCCCCTGGTCGTCGCTTTCACGTGAAAGTGCCGGTGTTCGCCCCTCCCCCGACAGAGGGGCGAACGCCTCATTCCTCGGCCAGCGGTTCGACCTGGACCCGCTTGAGGGCGGGTGTGCAGACCGACGCGCCGAGCAGGGCCACCCCGACCCCGAGCACGACCGGCGCCAGCAGCCACGGGCTGAGCACGATGCCCCGCGCGTCGACCATGCTGTACAGCCCAACACCGACCAGTACCCCGACGATTCCCGCGCCGATGGTGGCGACCAGTGCCGGCAGCGCGGCTTCCATCCGCAACGCCCTCGACAGCACCCGCACCGGGGTGCCCGCGGCCATCAGCGCCCCGAAGGTGCGACGGCGGTCCATCACCGAGCCCGCGGTCGCGACGGCGGCACTGCAGCCGGCCAGGATCCCGGCGGCGAGCAGCCCGATCACCGTGACGCGGCGCAGATCGCCCAGCTGGGTCTGCTGGTTGAACAGGTACTGGTCGCGGCTGCCGACCTCCTCGCCCGCGGCCGGCGCGGCCAGCGCCGTGCGGACGATCTCGCGGTTCGCGTCGGTGGCCGGCGCGACCACGGTGACGTCCTTCGGCGTGGTGCCCTCCGGCAGCGCGGCCGGGTCGATGACGAACGAGCCGTGCAGGTCGGCGTCCGGGTACTTGACGGTTTCCACCCGGGTTCCCGACTTCGCGGCCACCGCCGTCCCGTCCCAGGCCGGGGCGATCTTGTACTGCGCCAGGTCGACCGCCGAGTCGCCGAAGACACCCGGACCCCCCGTGCAGTTCTCCGGGGTGAGCCCGAAGCGGGTCAGCTTCACGGCGTCGGCGCACGTCATCACCAGCGCGCGGTGGCCGTACCGGTTGGGAGCGGTGCCCCGCACCAGGTAGACCTCGCCGACGGCGACCGCCTTCTCGGACTGGCCGTACTTCTGCAGCGAGGCGTTGGCCTGCTCGACGATCTTGCCCGCGTGCTGCGCGTCGGTGTCGACGTAGAGGACGGAGTCCTGAAAGGACCGACCACCGCCTGCCATCGATTCGAACGTCGGCAGCAGCGTCAGCGCCATCGACCCGGCGAACACCGCCAGCACGATTCCGGCGGACGCGCGGTAAGCGCCCTTCGGGTCGTCACGCAGGCGGCGGCCGGCGAGCAGCGCCGACGGGCGCCGCCAGATCCGGACGAACGTGCCGCCGACTGCCGACGTCACCCACGGCCCCACGATCGCGGCCGAGCCGACCAGCAGGAACAGACCGGCCATGACCATCCCGATGCCGCCCGACTCCTTCGACGTCGTCACCGCGACGAGGAAGAACGTGCCGGCGGCGGGCAACGCCAGCAGACGCCACCAGTGCAGCGGCTTCTTCGTGTGGCCGCCGGTGGCGAACAGCGGGGTCTTGAGCACGCGGCGCAGGCCGAGGACGCCGGCGAGCACCACGAGCACCGGGATGGCCACGACGATGAACACCGTGAGGCCGGTCGGCAGCGCGAAGTCGGCCGCCAGCCAGGTGCCACCCGCCCACGGCACGAACGACGCGAGGCCGTGCAGCGCCGGGCTGATCAGGAGGCCGAGCAGCGCACCGATGCCCGCCGACAACGTCGTCTCGGCGGCCACCATGTTGGTGACCTGTCCCGGCGTCGCTCCGGCCAGCCGGATGGCGGCGAGCCGCCGTTCCCGCCGGGCCGCGGTCAGCCGCGCCGACGACGCGACCAGCACCAGGCTCGGCACCAGCAGCACGATGATCCCGACCCAGGACAGCAGCATGAGCAGCGGGTCCGGGCTCGCCTTCCCGCCGGGGAACGCCGCCACCTGGGAGGAGTTCTCCGGCATCGCGTCCGCGGTGTGCCCGGTGAGCGCGACGAGCTGCTCCGGGAAGCGGAGGCCGTCTTCGCCGAGCGCGCCGACGGGCTTGCCGAACCGATCGCCGAGCTGCGCGGCCGGGTGGGCCTGGAGGAGCCGGCCGAGCGCGGGCGAAACGACGGTCTCACCCGGTCCCGGCAGCTGCGGCACCCCCGGCGGCAAGGCGACGCTCGCCGCGGTCGCACCGGGCGCCAGTGCGATGTCGACGCGGATGATCTGCTGCCCGTCGAAGTAGTCCTTCGAGGCCGAGTACAGCAGCTTCGCCGGGCCGTCGGAGCCGCGGCTGTAGAAGTTGTCGCCCTGCCAGAGGGCGCGCTGCTCGCGGTTCTGCGTGGCGAACGGCAGCGTCGCCAGCAGCAGCACCAGCCCGGTCGCGACGGCCACCCCGATCGCGGTGAGGATCGCCGACGTCCGGGTCCGCCGGTCGACCCGCAGCACCCGCAGGGCGATCTGGAGCGAGTTCACGCCGCCAACCTCGTCGCGATCAGGCCGTCGCGGATGGCGACGGTCTTCGGCATCGACTCGGCGAGCTCGCGGTCGTGGGTCACCACGATCACCGCGGCGCCGGTTTCGTGGGCGGCGCCGAGGAGGGCGTCCATCGTTTCGCGGCCGGTGCGCGTGTCGAGCGCGCCGGTCGGCTCGTCGGCGAAGATCACCTTCGGGCGGTGGGTCAGCGCCCGCGCGATCGCGACGCGCTGGGCCTCACCGCCGGACAGCTCACCGGGGCGACGCCGTTCCTTGCCGGCCAGGCCGAGCCGCGCGAGCCACTGGCGGCCGGCGTCGATGGCCTCCTTGCGGCCGAGCCCGGCCAGCAGCGACGGCAGCGCGACGTTCTCTTCGGCCGACAGCTCGGCCACCAGCATCCCCGACTGGAAGACGAACCCGAACTCGGTGCGGCGCAGCTCGCTGCGCTTCTTCTCGCCGAGGTGGTCGATCCGCTGGCCGGCCAGGAAGATCTGCCCGTCGTCGGCCCGGAGGATGCCGGCCAGGACGTGCAGCAGCGACGTCTTGCCCGAGCCGGAGGGCCCGACGATGGCGACGGCGTCCCGGGGCTGGATGTCGATGTCGATGCCGGCCAGGGCGTACTGCGTGCCGTAGCGCTTCACCAGCCCGCGGCCGGACAGCACGGCGCCGTTCGTCGCATGTGGAGTGTTCGGGTCCACGAGGTTCTCCCTGTCGGTTCGGATCTTGGTGCCGATGAGCTTCGCCGAGATCCGGGGATGTCCACTTCGGGCAGACGGCCAGTCACGCCCCGGCCGGTATCGGCCGATCGGCCGAGGGGGCGCGGGCCACTCGGCCAAGGTGCGGGCACCGGGGAATCACGTAACTTCACGGTGTGCCCGCCGCGTCTCCACCGAAAACGCTCTCCACCCGCGCCACCGCACTGGTGCGGCGCATCGGCGTGCCCTCGGCCGTCCTCTTCGCCGCGCTCCTGTTCGACCTCCTCTACACGACGCAGGCGGCGCTGGACGACCAAGGTCCGCACTTCGTCGACTTCGGCCTGCTGCCCGGCATCTTCGCGATGGCGGCCTGCGGGGTCTGGGCCCAGAAGCGGGCCGCCGTCGCCGCGGTGGCCGGCGGCGGGGTGCTGGTGCTCTCCACCCTTTTCATCCACGTGCTGCGCATCCCGCCGTACTCCAGCGTGCTGCCGAAGGTGACCATCACCGAGGTCGTGGCCGGGGTGCTGATGGTCTACTACCTGGCCCGCCGGGCGCGGGCGGGCGTGGCGTTCTGCGTGATCGGCTTCCTGGTCGTCGCCGGCCTCGTCGCCGTCTTCGGCCGGTACGCGGGCGTCGGCGAGATCGACGGCGGCACGGGCACCCAGGCGCTGCTGTTCGGTCTGCTGCTGCTCGTCGGGCCGCTGGTGCCCGCCATCACGGCCCGCGACCGCGGCCCCCGCGCCACTCCGCGGACCCGGCTGCTGCGCCGGGTGAACGAGCTGGCGATGGGGCAGTGGCCGCTGATGGGGCTGCTCGCCTTCGCGCTGCTGTTCGAGTTCGGTTACACGTACTCGAACACCGCCCGCGGGTTCCCGATCCTGTTCTGTTCGATCGTCGCGGCCGTGATCGCGGTGCTGTCCCCGCGGCGGCCCGCGGACGCGCTCCTCGGCCTCGCCGGGATCATGCTGCTGTCCGCGGTCATCACGCCGTTCCTGCAGCTGCGCTCCTACGACTACCCGGTACCGGGCGGCGTGCCGGCCACGCAGATCATCGCCGGCATGGGCGTCGTGGTGAACCTGACCAGGGCCCGCGGGCTGAGCCAGTCCTGGGCGCGGGTCGCCGTGCTGTCGAGCGTCGTCGCGCTCGGGGCGATCCTCAACTCCGACTCGCGCCGGGGCCTGCAGACCGATCCCCAGACCCTGTCCGTCCTGGCTTTCGCCGCCACGCTGATGCTGGGCATCTCGATCGCCGTCGGCCTGATGCTGCGGTCGCGGGACTCCGAGCGCACCCAGATCGTGCAGTCCGCGGTGAGCGACGCGCAGACCGCCGAGCGGATGGCGCTGGCCCGTGAGCTCCACGACATCGTCGCCCACCACGTCACCGGGATCGTGGTGCAGGCGCAGGCCGCGCGGCTGATGGCCGAGAAGAACCCGCAGATCGCGGTGGACGCGATGGGCCGGATCGAGAACGCCGGCGTCGAAGCGCTCGCGGCGATGCGGCGGCTGGTCCGGTCGATGCGCGGCGACGCGCCGGCGGGCTCGAGCGAGTTCAGCGAACAGGCGACCACCGACCTCGGCGCCGACCTGCGGAAACTGGTCGACGGCGCCAACCACGGCGTGCCGACGTCGATGCACCTCGACCTGCCGCCGGACCTGCCGCACGAGGTCGGCCGCTCGGCGCTGCGGCTGGTGCAGGAGTCGCTGACGAACGTCGGCAAGCACGCCGCCGACGCGACCGAGGCGTTCGTCGTGGCGGAAGTGATCGTGTCCGATGCCGCCTCCGCGGGAGGGAGTGCGTCGGGGGGCGCCGAACTGCACCTGCGGGTGACCGACAACGGGCGCGCGACGGCACACCGGCCGGCCGGCGGATCGGGCGGCTACGGTCTGGTCGGCATGCGCGAACGCGTGGCGCTGCTCAAGGGCCGGTTGTCGGCCGGGCGGGGCCCGGACGGCGGCTGGCGCGTCGAAGCTTGGCTGCCGCTGGCGGCCGGAGAAGACACGGAAGGGGACGAGTGATCCGGGTACTGATCGCCGACGACCAGGAGATGGTGCGGATGGGCTTCCGCATGATCCTGGAGACGCAGGACGACATCGAGGTCGTCGCCGACGTCGCCGACGGCATCTCGGCGGTCTCGAAGGCCCGCGAACTGCGCCCGGACGTCTGCCTGCTCGACATCCGCATGCCGGGCCTCGACGGCCTGGAGGTGGCCCGGCAGCTGGCCGGGCCGGACGTGACCGACCCGCTGAAGGTGGTCGTCGTCACCACGTTCGACCTCGACGAATACGTCCACACGGCGCTGCGCAACGGCGCGTCCGGGTTCCTGCTGAAGGACGCGGGGCCGGCCCTGCTGATCGAGGCGGTCCGCGCGGCCGACCGCGGCGACGCGCTGGTTTCGCCGCAGATCACCGTGCGGCTGCTCAAGCACTTCGACGGGTCCGGCTCGGCGAAGTCGCGGGCCACCCCGCCGTCCGAGCCGCTGACCGCCCGGGAACTGGACGTCGTCAAGGCGGCCGCGCGGGGGCTGACGAACACCGAAATCGGCGCGGAGCTGTTCATGTCGCTGTCGACGGTGAAGACGCACCTGGCGTCGGTGCAGAGCAAGATCGGCGCGCGGAACCGCGTGGAAACCGCGGCCTGGGCGTGGCGGAGCGGAGTGGTTTCGTAATTCCGGGTGCGTAGTATCCAGAGATGCAACGCCGTTTCCACGCCCCTGTCGTTCTCCCGGCCGACCCGTCCTGTTCGCTTCTCCGTGACGCGGTCGTCGATGTCGACGCCGATGGGCGCATTTCGTACTGCGGACCGGCGGCCACCGCCCCCGAATCCGCCGCACCGGTCACCACCCTGACCGGCATCCTGCTCCCCGGCCTGGTCAACACGCACGCGCACAGCCCGATGACGCTGCTGCGCGGCATGGGCGGCGACCTGCCGCTGCTGCCCTGGCTGAACGAGATCATCTGGCCCGCCGAGTCGAAACTGCGCCCGGAGGACGTCCGCACCGGCATGCTGCTCGGCTCGGTCGAGATGCTCCGCCACGGCGTGACGACCAGCGCCGAGATGTACTTCGAAGGCGAGCAGCTGGTTGACGCGGTGCTCACGACGGGTGGCCGCGTGCTGGTCGCGCCGCCGGTGATGGAGCTGCCCGGGCTGGACTGGCGAGCGCAGCTGGCGGCGATCGACCGCTGGATCGACACGGACGGCCTGCGCTTCGGCCACGGCGACCGCATCGAGCTGGGTTACGGCCCGCACTCGGCGTACATGCTGTCCGCGGAAGGGCTGCGGGCGACGGCGGAGTCGGCGCTGGCTCGAGGCGCGCTGGTGCAGATCCACGTCGCCGAGGCGGCCGCGGAGGACACCGCGGTTCGCGCTTCGCACGGTTCGGTGCCGGCGCTGCTTCGTGAGCTGGGCATGCTGGACGGCCGGGTGCTGGCGGCGCACGCGATCCACCTCTCGGACGAGGACATCGCCCTGTTCGCCGCGCACGGCGTCGGCATGGCGCACTGCCCGGGCTCGAACGCGAAGCTGGCTTCGGGCATCGCGCGGATCGCGGACCTGCGGGCGGCCGGGGTTTCGGTGGGCCTCGGCACCGACGGCCCGGCGTCGAACGACGACCTCGACCTGTGGGAGGAACTGCAGCTCGCGGCCATGTTCGCCCGGCTGGCCACGGGCGACTCGACGGTACTGACGGCGGCGGACGTGCTCCTGCTGGCCACCCGCGGCGGGGCGGCGGCGCTGGGCCGCGACGACATCGGGGCCTTGGAGCCGGGCCGGTGGGCCGACCTGGTGCACATCGACCTGGACGACCCGGCGTTCGCGTGCGGCTTGGACGTGCCGGACGTGCAGCTGCTGTCGAACCTCGTCTGGGCCGCCGGCTCGCGCCGGGTCCGCGACGTGTGGGTCGCGGGTGAGCAGGTCGTGGCCGAGGGCGAGTCGGCGAAGGTGGACCGGGCGAAGGTCCAGGCCGGCGTGGCCGAGACGGCCGCACGACTGCGGGCTTGAAGCTCCGGAAGCGGCACTTTCACGTGAAAGTGCCGCTTTAGGGGTCTAGCGCGGGCGGAGGATGATCTCCGTCGGGTGGGCGTCCGGGGTGGCTGACACCGCCGTCACCACCGCGGTGGCCACCGAGTCCGCCTTCAGCAAGTGCGCCGTGTCGTACTGCCGGCCTTCGCCCGCGAAGATCTGCTGCTGCATCTCCGTGTCCGTACGGCCGGGGTAGACCGACGTCACGCGGATCGCCGGTTCCTCCTCGCGCAAGGCGTCGGCGAAGGCGCGGACGGCGAACTTGCTCGCCGCGTACGGGGACCAGCCGGGGCGGGCGTTCAGGCCCGCGCCCGAGTTGATCACCACTACGTGGCCGTGGGCCGCGCGCAAGGCCGGGAGCAGCAGGCGGGTCAGCTCGACCACCGCCAGGGTGTTGAGCTCGAAGTTGTCGCGCCACGCCGACGCGGGAACGTCCTCGATGCGGCCCAGTCGCGCGACGCCCGCCGAGTGCACCAGCACGTCCAGCGAGTCGATGTCCGCGACGGCCTCGGCGAGCGAAGCGGGGTTCGTCAGCTCCACCGGCCACGGCGTCGCGCCCGGAAGCTCCTTTGCCAGTGCGTCCAGCGCGTCGGTGTCGCGGCCGCCGAGCAGCAGCCGGTGCGTCGGGGCGAGCTGGTGGGCGACCGCCGCGCCGATTCCGCGGGAAGCGCCGGTCACCAGGGCGAGGGGGAGATCCGTCATACCTCCACCGTAGCTAGGCGAAGCCGACGTCCACCGTGCGGTCATCGCGCTTGCCCGCCCCGAGGGTTCGCGGGTCCGCGCAGCCGGACGCCGGGTCCGCGTCGGAATCGCGGGCGTCGTCGCCGCCGTCTTCGGCCGTCGGGTGGCGGCCGTCCGCGGTGAAGCACACCTGGTACGTGCCGTCCTCCAGGCCGTCGAAGCCGTAGGACCCGTCGGGGCCCGTGACCACGCTCGCCACTTCCTTGCCGTCGGCGTCCTTCAGCACGGCCTTGACGTCGGCGAGGCCCGGTTCGCCCGCGTCCTGCAGGCCGTTCCCGTCCGTGTCGGCCCAGGCGAAGTCGCCGATCCGGTTCGCCGGGGAGACCAGCCCGAGGTCCACCGCGAAGTCCTCGTGGGACGGACGGCCCACGGTGCGCGGCGCGGTGCAGCCGTCCGGGCCGGCGTCGGAGTCCTTGTCGTCGCTGCCGAGGTCCCTGCCGGTCACGGTGAAGTCCGCCGGGACGGCGAAGCAGACCTGGTAGATGCCGTCCTTCAGCTTCTCGAAGCCGTACTTGCCCTTGTCGTCGGTCGTCGCGGTGCCGACCGTGCCGCCCGCGCCGTCCTTAAGGGTCACCTTGACGCCCGCGATGCCGGGTTCGTCCGGATCCTGCAGGCCGTCGCGGTTGCGGTCCGCCCAGACGAAGTCACCGATCTTCGCGATCGACGGCGGCGGGAGGACGGTGATCGTCGCCGACGCCGTCTTGTCGCCGAGCGCGCCGCCCGGGTGGTGCACGCCGGTGACCTTCGCCGTGTTGACGTGCCCGGTGTCGGCCACCGTGAGGTCCGGGTGGTCGCAGGTCAGCTGCCGGTTCGCCCCCGCGGCCAGCGCGAACGGGGCGAACGGCTCGGCGCACCACGGGTCCTGCACCGTGATCCCGGTGAGGTCCTGCGTGCCCTCGTTGGTCACGGTGACGCGGTAGTGCGCGGTTTCGCCCGCGGTCACCGTCGCGAACGAGCCCCAGGCGCCGGTCGCCGGGTTCTGCACTTCCTTCTTCACCGAGTACGCCGCGAGCTGGAGGTCGACGCAGTCCCAGTACAGCCGGTCGAGGGTGGTCGTGGCGAAGAACTTCACCGCGGCCGCCTTGGCCGGCGCCGCGGCCGCCGGGAAGTCCTGCCGGACGAGGGCGCCGTCGCCGACGTAGTGGCCGGCGACCTGTTTGTTCTCCTGCACCTGGGTGCCGGTGGCGTCGAAGAACCGCAGGCCGGTGCCCGGTTCGTACCTCGGCGCGCGCGAGCCGGTCCAGACGCTGAGCGTGTAGACGCCGCCGGGCACGAACCGCTCGGTCTGGTAGGCGGTGCTGGTCTTGCCGTCCGGGGTCTGGATGACCGCCGACCGCTGCCCGTCCACGGCGTACTCCTGCTCGGTCAGCAGCTTCGGCGCCTTCGCGGCCGGTGTTCCGGGCGGGACCGGGGCGGCCGGGGCGAACACGTAGCCATCCGGGGCGCCGTTGCGCGCCGCGAGCTCGACGCTCGGGTTCGCCGCGAGCCCGCCGCAGGCCGGCGGCGCGTCCGCAGCCGTGGACGTGGACGCGGGCACCACCGCCGCGGCGATCGCCACCACCGCCACCGCCACCGCGCGTCCCGAGAAGATCACCTCTCGACTATGGCGCGCGGTGCGGGCCCGCACCGGCCGAGATCCGTCCACTTAAGAGTGAACCTCGGCCGGGGCGGGCTGTTCGCGCCGGCCACGGCCCCCTCGCGTCAGCGTTCGCCGATGCGGCCGGGGCGCCCGAAGCGGCCCTTCTTCCACACCGAAACGATGGCCGGGCGCGGCTGCGCGGTGCCGCCGTCCGGCCAGTGTGACGACGGGTTCGCCGAGCTCGCCGCGTTCTCACCCGGGTGCTGGACCGCGACGAGCACCAGGTTGTCGGTCACGACCGGGCCGCACGTCTCGGCGCCGACCGGCACCGAGAGGAACTGCTTCACGTGCCCGCGCTCCGGACCGGTGACCGGCACCGAGAACAGGCCGTCGTTCGCGCCGAGGGTGTTGCCGTCGGTGGAGATCCACAGGTTTCCGTGCCGGTCGAACGCGACGTTGTCCGGGCAGGAAATCGGGCTCACCTGGTCCTTCGGGAAGCCGCCGAAGTAGGTGTCCGCCGCCTGGGGGTCGCCGCAGACCAGCAGCAGCCGCCAGGAGAACCGGGTCGACGCCGCGTCGCCGCAGTCCTCCTCCCACTCCAGGATGTGGCCGTTCTTGTTGCCCACCCGCGGGTTGGCCTCGTCGACGCCGGCCTTGCCCGCCGCGCCGCGGTCGCTGTTGTTGGTCAGCGCCGCGTAGACCCGGCCGTTGACCGGGTTCGGCTCGATGTCCTCCGGCCGGTCCATCTTGGTGGCGGCGACCTTGTCCGCGGCCTGGCGCGTGAAGACGTAGACCTCTTCGGCGGTGAAGCCGTCCACAAAGGACTTTTCGCCACTGGCGAGCGGGAGCCACTCGCCGGTGCCGTCGAACTCGCCGTCGGCGGGCAGCGTGCCCTTGCCGTCGATCTCCGCGGCCGGGCTGTCGCCGGTGAAGCGGCCGACGTAGAGCGTGCCCTCGTCGAGCAACGCCGAGTTGTGCCGCCGCGCGTGCGCGCTGTTGCCCGGCTTGTACTTGCCCTTCGAGACGAACTTGTAGATGTACTCGAACCGGCTGTCGTCCCCGGAGTAGACGGCGACCCGGCCGTCGGCGGTGATCTTGATGTTCGCGGCCTCGTGCTTGAACCGGCCGAGCGCGGTGTGCTTGACCGGCGTCGAGGTGGGGTCGTTCGGGTCGATCTCGACGACCCAGCCGAACCGGTTCGGCTCGTTGGGCTCCTGCGCGACGTCCCAGCGCTTGTCGAACCGCTCCCACTTGCGGGTGCTCGGGCCGGCGCCGACGGAGTAGCGCTTGAGCCGCGCAGCCGCGACCGGGTCGGTGACCTTCTCGGAGTTGGCGAAGTACTGGTCGAAGTTCTCCTCGCCGGAGAGCACCGTGCCCCACGGCGTCACGCCGCCGGAGCAGTTGTTCTGCGTGCCGCGGACCCGGCGCCCACTCGGGTCGGCCGAGGTCTGGAGGTGCTTCGAGCCGGCGGCCGGGCCGCGGACCTCGAAGATCGTGTCGAGGGTGATCCGGCGGCCGTACCGGCTCGGGACGACCTCGAGCCCGCCGTGGACCGGGTCGCGGCGGGCCTGCAGCACCGAGAGGCCGTGCGCCGCCCAGGCGATCTTCGCCTGCTCCTCGGTCGGGTTGGCCGGGTCGTACTGGTCGGCCGGGAACATGTGGACCTCGGTGGTGTACTCGTGGTTGACCACGAGCAGGTTGGCCAGCCCCAGCGGGTCCTGCGGGATCAGGCCGACGAAGTCGTTGTTGTAGCCGAACTGCTTGGCCTGCGCGGCCGCGGTCTGCTTGGCGAAGTCGAACTCCGGCGCACCCGCGACGACCGGGTCACCCCAGCGGACGACGACGCGCTGGGCGTAGCCGTCCGGGATGCTGACCGCGTCGAGCTTGTTCGGCGGCACCGGCGTGAAGTCGGTGCCGGGCACCGGGCGTGGCTTCCGCGACGGCTCGGCGGCCGCGGTGCCGGACAACGCGGCGAACCCACCCGCGGCGGCCGCCATCACGGCTCCCGCCTGGAAGACCCGGCGGCGGGAGATGTCCTTGACGACGTCACCGAAGTACGTGTTGCCGGACTCGTTGGCCTCGGGGTGGGCACACGCGTTGCCGCAGCGGTATTCGCAGGTCACCGGCGAGCGGCCGCCCGGGTGGGCGGGGAACAGCGGGAGCAGACGGTCGGGCACGAGGCCTCCATGGTGGGAGTTCGGGAACGACCCGACCGTAAGCTCCCAAAACCAGCCTTTCCGGACATCCAGGTGAACGTCCGGTGTACTGGCCCGTTCAGAACTCTTCGCCGACGAGCACCGCTTCCTTCGGCAGCTCGTGCGGATCGGCCTGCCGCTCCCGCAGCGAGAGCAACACGCCCGCGACGACGCACAGCACGGCCGAGGCGACGAACGGCGCCTGCGGCGAGCCGAACCACTCGGCGACGTGCCCGACGAGCGTCGCGGCGACCGCGCCACCGAGCCAGCGGCAGAAGTTGTAGCCCGCGCTGGCGACCGGGCGCGGTGCGTCGCTGATCGACATCGCGGTCCCGGTGAACAGCGTGTTCAGCAGCCCGGACACCAGGCCCGAGACGACGATGCCCACCACCAGCACCGGCTTGCTCGGCACGGCGAGGACCAGCATCAGCACGGCGTACCCGAAGACGGCGGCCGCGGCCGCGTGCCGCTCGCCGAGCCGGGCGGCCAGCCGCGGGGCCAGCGCCACGCCCGCCACCGCAACGCACAGGCCCCAGCCGCAGAAGACCAGGCCGACGGCGATCGCGCTCCAGCCGAGGACGAACGGCGACCAGGCGAGCACCGCGAAGAACGCGGCGGTGTACAGCGCCGAAGCGACGGAGGTGCGCAGCAGGCCGGGGTGCTTCAGCGCGCGCAGGGGGTCGAGCAGCTTGATCGGGGCCCGCTGCTCGTGCTTGTCGCTCTTGAGGAACACCGCGCACAGCACGAGCGCGCCCGCCATCAGGATCGCGGTGCCGAGGAACGGGCCCCGCCACGAGACGCTTCCGAGCAGCGCACCCAGCAGCGGACCGACCGACAGGCCGACGCCGAGGGCGGCCTCGTACAGCAGGATCGCGCCGGACTGGCCGCCGGTCGCGGCACCGACGATCACCGAAAGCGCCGTCGCGATGAAGAAGGCGTTGCCGAGGCCCCAGACCGCGCGCAGCCCGACGAGCTGTTCGATCGACCCGGCGGCCGCGCAGAGGGCGGTGGCCGCGACGATCAACGTCAGCCCCACCAGCACGGTGCGCTTCGCGCCGAAGCGGGCGCTCGCCGCACCGGTGACCAGCATCGCGACGACCTGGACGCCGAGGTAGGACGAGAAGAGCAGGGTGACCTGCGACGGCGTCGCGTCCAGGCCCTTGGCGATGGACAGCAGGATCGGGTCGACCAGGCCGATCCCCATGAAGGCGATGACCGCGGCGAACGCGGTGATCCACACCTGCTTGGGCTGGCCCTTGACGGCGTCCAGCAGGCTCGAGTGGTGTTCAGCGCTCATCGCTGATCAGTTCCTCCTTCTTGGAATCAACGAGCAATACCTTCTGGGGCCGAGCCCCAGACCCCAGCCGGGGAGCAAGCCCCCCTGGACCCCCCTCAAGCAATTTGGCGAGAGCGGGCAGGGCGGCTTCGATCGCGGCGCGGTCGATTTCGTCCATGGCGATGAGCCGCTCGCGGAGGAACTCCTCGCGAGCAGTCACCAGATCGGCGTAAAAACGCAGGCCCTCGTCGGTGACTTCGACCAGCACCGCACGGCCGTCGGCCGGATCCGGCCGGCGTGTCGCGAGGCCGAGGCGTTCGAGGCGGCCGACGACATCGGTCATCGACGGCAGCTTGACCCGCTCGAACTCGGCCAGCGCGCTCATCCGCCGCGGACCGCCGTTGACCAGCTCGCTCAGCACCGAGCCCTGCGTGAGGGTCAGCGTCAGCTGCGGGGTCTGGCGGCGCACCTGCTGGTACAGCCGGAAGACCAGCGGCCGCAGCCGGTGGGCGAGATCGGTGATCGGGGAAGTCACTTAGCCAGGCTAACAAAAACTAGTAAGGGTGGCTAAGTAAGTCGGCTCACAGGCTAGGCTCGGGCCATGGAAGCGGTGATCTTCGACCTCGACGGCGTACTGGTGGACTCCGAGCGGATCTGGGACGAAGTGCGACGCGCGGTCGTCGCCGAACACGGCGGCACCTGGCGCGAGGAGGCGACCCGGGCGCAGCAGGGGATGAGCACGCCGGAGTGGGCCCGCTACCTGGTGGAGGAGCTCGGGGCGCAGCTCTCGCCACCGGAGATCGCGACGCTCGTCGTCAAGCGCATGGCCGCGCGGTACGCCGAAGAGCCGCCGCTGATCCCGGGTGCGGTGGACGTCGTGCGGCAGGTGTCGAAGCGGTGGCCGGTGGCGATCGCCAGCTCGTCGCCGGTGATCCTGATCAAGGGCTTCCTGGACGTCACGGGTCTGCCGGTGGGGGCGGCGGTGTCGTCCGAGCAGGTCGGAGCGGGGAAACCGGCGCCGGATGTGTACCTGCGGGCGGCCGAGCTGCTGGGGGTGGCGCCGGCGGAGTGTGCGGCGGTGGAGGACACGACGAACGGGCTGCGGTCCGCGCTGGCGGCGGGGATGGCGGTCTATGCGGTGCCGAACCCGCACTTCCCGCCGGATCCCGAGGTACTGAAGCAGGCCACGGCGGTGGTGACGGAGATCACCGGCTTACCGGGGGCGCTAGGTCTCAGCTGACCTCGGCGCGCACCGGGGGCGAACCGGGCACGACGTCGGCCAGGAACACCTGGTACGAGGAAGCCACCCGGTCGACCAGCTTGCCTTGGCTCAGGTCACCCTGCGCGTTGTAGAGCCGCAGCTGCTCCGGCGTCGAGGAGACCAGGTAGACCGCCTTGCCGGGCGGCAACGGCCCCCCGATCTCGCCGACGTATCCGGCCAGGACGGTCTTCCCGGTATCCGGCCGGAGCTCGGTGCACTGCGGGGATTTCGTCCCGTACTGCGGCGTGCCCTCGGTGAGGTCCGCGCCGACGGGGATGGCCGCGAGACAGAACAGCTTCCGGTCGGGGGCAGTCACCTGCGAGCCGGTGTAGGCCCACACTCGCCACCGATCGGTCTGCCCCGCGAACTCCGTGATGATCGCCATGTCACCGTCGGTGAGCATGCGGTGGTCGAACGGCTGGTACTCCGGCTTGGCGAGCTGCAACTCCTGGCCGCGGTTCGCCGGTGGAGCCGATGCCGTGTTCACCTGCGTGGCCAGCAGCACGCTCGTCAGCACCACCAGCACCGCGGCCATCGGCGCGGCCCACACCGCGCCCCGGCGGCGGCGTGACCGCCGGTGCCTGCGCTGCTGTTCCGCCCACGCCGCGTCGAGGTTGAGCGTGACCTCCCCGGCCTGTCCGCGCAGTGCTTCGGCCAGCTTGCGTTCGAGGTCGGTCATCGCTCACCTCCAAGGTCGTCCCCCAGGTGTTTGCGCAGATTCTCCATCGCGTGGTGCGTCGTCGCCTTGACCGTGCCCTGGGAAATGCCCAGTGTCTCCGCGATGGCCGCCGTGCTGAGGTCCAGCCAGTAGCGGAGCACGAGCACCTCGCGCTGTCGCCGGGACAACCGCCCCAGCACCGCGCGCAGCTGCTGGTGCTCCCAGTTGGCCACCGCCCTGACCTCGGCCGACAGCTCGTCCGGGGGCCGCTCCTGGGGTGTCCGCCGGACGACGCGCAGGTGCCGGGTCCGCGACCGCGACATGTTCACCACGGTCGTGCGGAGGTAGCCGGCCACGCGCGTGTGGTCGGTCAGGGTGTCCCAGCGCTGGTGGAGCTTGACGAAGGCCTCCTGCGCGACGTTCTCCGCGTCGTCCGCGCCGAGCAGGTGCGCCAGCCGGGTCATCTGGGCGAAGTACTCCCGGAACAGGGCGTGGAAGGTCGGCGCGCCCAGGTTCCCCGGCGCGCTCTCGCCCACGCTCGCACTCACACCACGCCAACGCCCACCCCGCCCCACCGGTTTAGTGCATCACGCGAAGAAGGCCGCCACCAGCGGTGACGGCCTTCGACGGAGGGAGCTTTACCGCTCGATCTCGCCGCGGATGAACTTCTCGACGGCGTCACGCGCGGTCGAGTCGTCGTACTGCTCCGGCGGCGACTTCATGAAGTAGGAGGACGCCGACAGGATCGGGCCGCCGATGCCGCGGTCGAGCGCGATCTTCGCCGCACGCACCGCGTCGATGATGATGCCCGCCGAGTTGGGGGAGTCCCACACCTCGAGCTTGTACTCCAGGTTCAGCGGCACGTCGCCGAACGCGCGGCCCTCGAGCCGGACGTAGGCCCACTTGCGGTCGTCGAGCCACTGCACGTAGTCCGACGGTCCGATGTGGACGTTGCCCTTGCCGAGGTCGCGGTCGACCTGGGAGGTGACGGACTGCGTCTTCGAGATCTTCTTCGACTCGAGCCGCTCCAGCTCCTTCATGTTCAGGAAGTCCATGTTCCCGCCCACGTTGAGCTGCATCGTCCGGTCGAGCTGGACGCCGCGGTCTTCGAACAGCTTCGCCAGCACGCGGTGCGTGATGGTGGCACCGACCTGGGACTTGATGTCGTCGCCGACGATCGGCACACCGGCGTCGGTGAACTTCTGAGCCCACTCCGGGTCGGAGGCGATGAACACCGGGAGCGCGTTGACGAACGCCACCCCCGCGTCGATCGCCGCCTGGGCGTAGAACTTGTCGGCCACCTCGGAACCCACCGGCAGGTACGAGACCAGCACGTCGGCTTCGGCCTCGCGCAGCGCGGCGACGATGTCGACCGGGGTCTCGTCGGACTCCTCGATCGTCTCGCGGTAGAAGCGGCCGAGCCCGTCGTGGGTGTGGCCGCGCTGGACGGTGACGCCGAGCGGCGGCACGTCGGCGATCTTGATGGTGTTGTTCTCCGAGGCGAAGATCGCCTCGGACAGGTCGCGGCTGACCTTCTTGGCGTCCACGTCGAACGCGGCGACGAACTCGATGTCGCGGACGTGGTACCCGCCGAAGTCGACGTGCATCAGACCGGGGACGCGAGTGGCCGGGTCCGCGTCGCGGTAGTACTGGACTCCCTGGACCAGCGACGCCGCGCAGTTGCCGACGCCCACGATGGCCACCCGTACGCGGCGGTTCTCGCCCATGGGGGTTTCTCCTTCATCCGTGTCTGTTCAGTAGGTCTGGTGCCGCGACGCTGCGGCCCGGGGCCGGGCGGCTCAGGTTTCCGGACCCTGCCGTTCGGCTTGTTCGTGCGCGATCAGCTCGTTGAGCCAGCGCACCTCCCGCTCGCTGGTCTCCAGCCCCAGCCGGTGCAGCTCGCGGGTGTAGCGATCGATCTTCTCCTCGGCCCTGGCCAGCGCCGCCCGCAAACCCTCACGGCGCTCTTCGACGCAGCGGCGGCGGCCCTCGAGGATCCGCATCCGCACGTCGGCCGGGGTCCGCGAGAAGAAGGCCAGGTGGACGCCGAATCCCTCGTCGTCCCAGGTCTGCGGCCCGGCGTCGCCGAGCAGCTCCCCGAAGCGCTCCTTGCCCTCCGCGGTGAGCTTGTAGACCCGCCGCCCGCGCCGCGACCACGCCCGGTCGTCGGCCTCGTCCAGCTCTTCGACCAGGTACCCGGCCCGCAGCAGCTTCCGCAGGGTCGGGTACAGCGAGCCGTACGAAAACGTCCGGAACGTGCCGAGCGTCTCGTGCAGCCGCTTGCGCAGCACGTACCCGTGCATGGGCGCTTCGTGCAGAAGACCGAGGATCGCGAACTCCAGCACACCGCACCCCCATCCGGGAACACTGAAACACCCTTCGAGCCGGACCGGCGCACCTCGTGCCGATCGCCTCGATCCAACCTACTCAGCCACTATATCGCGCCGATACATCGGAGTGGCGAAGCTAACCTCCTCCAACTACCCGTCAGGGGCGAAATTCACCGGAGAGTTATCGAACGTCCGGCGTGTCCGCCCTGGTCCCCGGACTGGTCGCGCTAGGGGGCGTGGACGCCACAGGAAGAGCCCGTACTCTGTCCTCGTGATTAACCAGCGGCAGGTCGTGGACTACGCGCTGCAGCGCCGTGCGCTGCTGGCCGAAGTCCGCTCCGGGCGCGTCGGCAGCCACGAAGCCTGCGACGCGAGCCCGTACCTGCTGCGGGCGGCGAAGTTCCACGGCCGGGACGGTGACGTGCCGTGTCCGATCTGCCGCCAGGAGCCGCTGACCCTGGTGTCCTGGGTCTACGGCGACGAACTCAAGCACGTCGCGGGCTCGGCGAGGACCCCGGAAGAGCTGGCCAGGATGGCGGGCTCGTTCGCCGAGTTCACCGTGTACGACGTCGAAGTGTGCCGGGCGTGTCACTGGAACCACTTGGTCCGGTCATACGTCCTGGGCACAGGGGAATCGGCCGGTCCACGAAGGAACGCCGGCCGATGAGCCACCGTACGACCATCGCAACGCGCAGGTCAGTGCCCTTGCGGGTACTGATCCGGGAGGCCCTTCCGTGACCGACGACCACAACCGCTCCTGGCCGAACCAGGAGCCAGACGCACCTCGCCGCGCCCAATGGCCCGGTGAAGAAGCGGGACCGGCGTGGCCCGGCGAGTCCGCTCGGCGCGCCACACCGGCTCGCGGTGACGCCCGGCCGTCCGGCCCCGCCTGGCCCGCCGGCGACGAAGGTGGCCAGCAGGGGCCCGGTGAGCAGCCACGGCGACCGCAAGCTCCCCGCGGCCAGGATGGCGCGGCCGGCCGGCGCCAGCCGCCCCCGCCCGGCCGCCGTCCCGGCACCCCGCCCGGTTCGCCGCCGCAGGGGTTCCGGCAGCCACCGCCCACCAGGCGCCGGCCAGAGCCGCAGGCCGAACCGGATCTCATCACCCACCACGCGCACAACGGGACCGAAGACGGGTTCGACTCGTACGACGACGACCGCTTCGACGACTACGCCGACGACGTCGAGCCCCAGCAGGAGCTCGACGAGAAGGGCCGCAAGGTCCTCACGCCGGCGCAGCGGAAGAAGCGCCGCTGGAAGATTGTCCGGCGGGTCGCCTACGCCTTCGTCGGTCTCTTCTTCGTCGTCCCGGCGATCGCCTTCGTGATCACGTACTTCATGGTCGACGTCCCGACGCCGGAGAGCGTGGCCGCGCTGCAGAGCCAGCCGGTCACGTACTACTACGCCGACGGCAAAACGGTGATGGGGAAGTCGCTGCCCAAGGGCGGCGACCGCCAGCTGCTGAAGCCGGGCGACATCCCCGACGTCGTCAAGCACGCCGTGTACTCGGCCGAGGACGCGACGTTCGAGACCAACTCCGGCTTCGACGTCACCGGCATCCTCCGCGCGGTGTACAACCAGGCCACCGGTGGCCAGGGCGGTGGGTCGACCATCTCCCAGCAGTACATCAAGAAGGCCACGGAGAACGACGCCCCCAGCCTCAGCCGGAAGTGGACCGAGCTGGCCAAGTCGTTCAAGATGAACAACCAGGAGTCCAAAGAAGAGATCATCACCGGGTACCTGAACATCATCTACTTCGGACGCAGCGCGAGCGGCATCCAGGCGGCCGCGAAGGCCTACTTCAACAAGGACGTCAAGGACCTCAACGCATCCGAAGCCGCGCTGCTGGCCGGCCTGATCCAGGGGCCGAGCCGCTCGGAGAACCAGGGCTACGCCCAATGGCGGTGGTCGTACGTGATGGACCAGATGGTGGCCAACAAGTGGCTACGGGCCGACGAACGCGCGACCGCACAGTTCCCGACGCCGATCCCGAAGACGAACCGGGACACCGGCCAGTCGATGCCGTACCACATCCAGCAGCGGATCGACGAAGAGCTGGCCGCCGACGGCTACGACAGCGCCAAGCTGCACGCAGCAGGCGCCAAGGTCTACACCACGATCGACCCCAAGGCCCAGAAGGCGGCCGAGGACGCGGTCACGAACAAGATGAAGGGCCAGAGCGACCCCGAACTCCTGGGCGCACTGGTCGCGGTGAGCCCGAAGACCGGCGGCGTCCTGGCGTACTACGGCGGCCCGGACGTCGTGAAGGGCGACGACGGCAAGGACCAGGTCGGCAAGGACTGGGCCAGCGTGCCGCAGAACCCGGGTTCGTCGTTCAAGGCGTTCGACCTCACCGCGTACCTCAAGATGGGCAAGGGCCTCGGCGACACCTTCGACGGGTCCAACAACCGGATGTTCCCCGGCCGCAAGACCCCCCTGCGCAACGCGGGCGACAGCGCCAGCTGTACTTCGGAGTGCACCGTGGCCCACGCGATGGAGATCTCCGCGAACACCGTGTTCTACGACATGGTGCTCAACGTGACGAAGCCGGGGCGGGTGGCCCAGGCCGCCAACGAGGCGGGCGTGCCGACGTCACCGGAGATGAGCCAGGACATCAACATCGCGCTCGGCGGTGGCGCCACCGTGGCCTCCCCGGAGGCCATGGCCGCGGGGTACGCCACGTTCGCCGCCGGCGGCATGCGCCAGGACGCCCACTTCGTCGCCAAGCTGACCAACGCCCAGGACGAAGTCGAGTTCGACGAGAGCAAGTACCAGGCCAAGCCGGCGTTCGACAACGACGCGCAGAAGACCGCGCAGATCGCGGGCAACGTGACCACGGCCCTCGGCCCGGTCATCACCCACTCGCACCTGAACTGCCCAGCCGGTCACCAGTGCGCGGGCAAGACCGGTACGCAGCAGTACGACATGCAGCCCAAGGATCCGGCGAGCTACGCGAACCGCAACGCGCAGACGTGGATGGTCGGCTACACCCCGTCGGTCGCGGCGGCGGCCTGGGTCGGTGGCAACGGCAACGTGGCGCTGCACGACAACCAGAACAAGCCGATCTTCGGTAGCACCTACCCGGGTCCCATCTGGGAACAGTTCATGAAGGAGTACCTGGACGGGACCCAGCCAGAGAAGTTCGACAAGGTCGACCCGATCGGCAAGGACGTCAACGAAGTGACGACGACGCCGACGAAGCCGTCCGACACGCCGACACCGAGCGAGCCGACGAACACGACGCCGAGCCAGCCGAGCACGGAGACGGAAACCGAGACGGAGCCGACACCGACCAAGCCGACCAAGACGTCGCGGCCGGGCCCGCCGGGCACGGGCGGCCCCACTCCGCCGCTGCCCGGCGGTGACGGGTTCGCCCGGCCGCCGGGTTCGGAAACCGGCTGACGCAAAGCCCCGCGCTCTTCACGAGTGCGGGGCTTTTGCATTACCGGGATCGCCGAAGTTTTCCAATAGGCCATCCCGGTCGGAGATCGACATCAGGAGGGCCGGAAACCGCGGCCGACCACGCCCAGAAAAAGCGGCAAAAGCCCTAAAGCAGGCAAGAAAGTCTTCCACCAAGTGGACTAATCCTCGGTTAGTTCCACCCGGATGGCGGCTTGGCGCCCCCCATCCGGGACAAGTTTGATGTTGTCTGCCGCGAGTTCGCGCTGATGATCGCGGCCGAGCAAGGGGAGGCATCGGCGCCACCAGGCTGTGGGGTTTCCTCATGACGTCGTTCTTCGGCTGCCGACCTTCCCGACCGGACACCACGGGTCTTCGTTTCCGCACATTCTAGTGCGTTTGGCGTAGTACGCCTTTTCCGCACGTCGGCAAACCACGATTTCGCGCGCCGGAAATACCCGTGTCCGAATTCTTTCGGCCCATCCTGCGCGCAGGAAAGGGAAAAGATGAGATCCAGTTGGCGGAAGGCTGCGCTCGGCGCGCTGGCCTTCCTCACCTTGGTACCGGCGGTGGCCGCCACACCGGCCTCCGCCGAGCAGACAACCCAGGAAAGACCAGCAGTTCCCGCCGACGATCCCCCCGTCCTCGCGGCCGCGAAGCGAGACGAACTGCTCGGCCAGGGCTGGCAGGCCTCCGGCGACCGACTCTGGACCACCACCGGCGACGCGGAAGGCCTGCACGTCCTGACGGCCGAAGCGAAGACGGGCTACAGCTGGCGCACGATCGCCGACCTGACGGTGACCGGCATCGAGACCGACCAGTGGATCGGCCACGGCTGCGTCACCGGGTCGGGACAGCGCGCCGTGATCGTCTACGCGCCCCGCACCTTCACCAACAAGGAAGACCTCACCTCCCGCGGCGGCCTGACCGCGGTCGTCGACCTCGTCACCGGCGCGGTGACGAAGCTGCCGATCCGCACGACGCTTTCGTACTACAACCCCGGTTGCGGTGCGGACGAAACCGCCGCGCTGACGCAGGAAGGCGGCGACCGGATCCCGAAGACCGGTGTCGTCACCGTGGACACCACGACCGGCAAGCTCAGCGCCCGCACGGAACTCGCCGGGCAGACGACCTCGGCCACCCCGGTCGACGGCGGGTTCGTCGTCGCCGACACCGCGGGCCTGCTCAAGGTCGGCACCGACGGGACCAAGCAGCGGCTCGTCGCCGGCACCGGCGGCGTCCCGTTCAACGTCCGCGCCGACGCCCAGGGCGGCGTCGTTTTCATGGACCTCGCGGGCAACGACAGCCGGGTGCGGCGCGCGACGTCGTCCCGGCAGCTCCGCCAGGACGCACCCACGCTGGCCAGCGGCCCGCTCGGGTCGATCGGCGTCGCTTCGGGCGTCGGCGGCAAGGTGTTCGTGACGGGTGCGCCGGCCAAGCTGGCCGCCCTGCCGGGCACGGTCGCCAAGCTCGACGTGCCGGCGGACGCCGAGGTTTCGTCGCTGGGCCAGACGGCGATCACGGACGTGGTCCTCGCGCCGGTCAAGCCGGGCACGAAAGCGGCGAGCGACCCGCACCGGCCGCGTCCGGTGCACATCGCCACCCGAAGCCTGCGCACCGGCAGGACGTTCGGCTTCGGCGTCGACCCCGGCGACAGCATCAAGCCGCGCTGGAACGACACCGTCGACGCCGACCGCGTCTGCTCGGTGCCGCGCAACGACCCGGGAACGCAGGTCTATCAGCCCACCCCGCGTGAGGTGGAGTGGGCCGCGGACAATGCGGTGACAAGTGCGCGCAGTGTGGGCGACAAGGTGCCCGCGCAGATCCTGCTGGGCATCCTCGGCCAGGAATCGAACCTGTGGCAGGCGGCCCGGAACATCTGGGCGGGCGAATACGGGAATCCCCTGGTCGGCAACTACTACGGCCTGGACATCTACGACGGCAACACGAGCAACGACTGGGACATCCGGTGGGACAAGGCCGACTGCGGATACGGCGTCACCCAGACGACCGACGGCATGCGGCTCGCCGGGCACCCCAAGCCGGGCACTCCGGACGTCACGCGGCTGCCGAGCGAGCAGCGCGCGATCGGCATGCAGTACATCACGAACATCAACTCCGGTCTGGACATCCTGCTGGACAAGTGGCAGCAGCTCCAGATCCAGGGCATGACCCTGAACAACAACGACCCGATGCGCATCGAGAACTGGTTCTACGCGACCTGGGCGTACAACTCGGGGTTGCACGACGGAACCCAGCCGGACGACGCCGGTGTCATCGGCCTCGGCTGGCTCAACAACCCGGCGAACCCGCGCTATTCGGCGGACCGGGCGAACTTCGGCACCAAGCCGTCGGACTTCGCCCACCCCGAGAAGTGGCCGTACCCGGAGAAGGTGCTCGGCTTCGCCACCAGCCCGCCGTCGGGCTACGAAGCACCCAACCAGCCGGAACCGTTCTTCCGGGCAGCGACCTGGAACGGCGCGAGCGGACCGGACACCACGCCCGGGACGGCGAACTACAACCGCCGCACCGCGCGACCGGCACCGCAGACCTTCTGCACCGCGGCCAACAGCTGTTCCTGGGGCACCGCGGTCCAGCCCGACGTGCCGGGTGAGCTGCCCGGGCCCTGCTTGCACAGGGACGCGGCCGGCAAGCTCGACCTGCGGTGCTGGGTCAAGACCGCGGCGACCTGGAAGACGGACTGCAGTAGCACGTGCGGCTTCGAGTTCGTCCGGTACGACCCGGGCGTCGGCAAGCCCGCCGACGGCGCCAGCTACCCGCCGCGGTGCGACAACAACGACAGCAATCCCAGCCACACCGGGATCGTGGCCACGGCCGGAGTCGTCGACGACGTCACCACCCAGACTCCCGCGGTCCGGCCGTGCCGGGGGATCCACGCCAACATGGTGGGGAGCGACTTCTCCTTCAGTTACCCGAGCGCGTCGTCCAAGATCGACCTGCACCAGGTCGGCGGCGGCTACGGTGCGCACTACTGGTACGGCCACACCCGGTCCGACACCGATGAGGGGCACAAGACGCAACTGATCGGCAACTGGACTTTCCCGTCGGTCGACGGGCTGGCCAGGCTGATGGTCTACATCCCGTCCCACCTCGCGGACGCGGACGTGGTGTACGTCGTCGACACGGCCAACGGCCCGGTGAACGTGCCGGTGCGCCAGCGCGACCACCACGACGAATGGGTCCCCCTCGGGGCGTTCCCGTTCTACGGCCAGCCGAAGGTCCACCTGAACACGATCACGACTGGGGCGAACGGCCTGGACGCGGTCGCGTTCGACGCCCTGGCCATCGATTCGGTGCCCGACGGGCCGGGGTACACCCCGATGATCGTCAACGAGTCCACCGGTCCCGACGCCAACTACGCGTGCCTGCAGCTCAAGGGCAACGTGACCAAGCCGGGTACGACGACGGAGTTCCGGTCCTGCAGCAAGTCGTGGGGCTACGGGTACTGGAACCAGGTCGACGCCAAGGTCGTGATCAACCTGCCCGACTCGACCCAGGCGCGGGGCTACATCCTCCAGGACCGCACGGCCGGGTTGTGCCTGCAGGTGGCCGACGGGCGCACGGACGACGGCGCACCCGTCGTGGTGGGGTCCTGCGTGGCCGGTGACAACAACCAGATCTGGACGTTGCCGCCGCAACCCACGCCGGGCAAGGGGAACCCCCGGCAGTTCGTGGTCAACCTGAAGACCGGGAAGTGCCTCTCGCTCGGGGACGCGAACCCCAACGGGACCTCTCAGGTGGTCCAGTCCACTTGTGACTACGGCGGCAACATCACCACGCAGTACTGGAAGGGGTACACGCAGGACGTTCCGCTGCACTGACGCTCGACCGGCACGAAGAACGGGCCCTCCGCGCGAGTGCGCGGAGGGCCCGTTTTCCCTTACGGCGTCAGCAGTTCCGGATGCTCCACACCGGACCCCAGTAGTACGCCTGCTCGAAGCTGTCGGGCACCGGCGTCGTGTAGAGCAGATTCCCGGACTGGCCGTAGAAGCGGGCGCGCGTGCCCGACGTCTGCTGGTTGATCCAGGAACCGGTGCCGGTCCAGTTCGGCAGCGAGTAGCGGGCGCAGTTGTACGCCTCGATCACGTCGCCCATGAAGAAAGTTTCGCTGTAGGCGCAGAAGTACCCGTCCTTGGCGTGCTGCTCGCCGTAGAAGCACGGGTCCAAGTCGGCCGCGGTGTTCGTCGTCTTCAGGTTTCGCACCTTCGTCTCGCCGGGCACGGTGAGGACGACCGTGGCGTTGCCGTCCAGGTCGATCTTGTTCGGCGCGACCTGCTTGCCGCCGGTCGTGGCGAGGTAGCTGTCCGCCTTCGCCTGCAGTGCCGCGGCCTGGTCGGCGGTCAACCCCGCCGCCACGGCGTCCGCGCGGAAGTCCGGGTGCGTCTGGGCCGCCCCCGCCGACACCGCGCCGCCGAGCATGGACAGCACCGTGGCGGCGAGCACGGCAGCAAGACGTCTTCCAGCCATTGTGACCCCTTCGGAAATGAATTTCGGAGAAATCCCTTCGGTTCGCAGCGTGCCCGACCAACACCGGTGTGATCAAGGCAGAAAAGGGAATTGCTCCCAATGGAGCAGAGGACTCGGCGCTGGGTACCCGACACTCGCAATAGGCAGGTGAAGCCGCTACACCCAGTGGGCGTTTGTCCGATATTGCACCCGAATGGCGGCTGGTGCGCGCCGAACCCGGAGAGCTTTGATGATCGAGTGTGCTGGGTATTTGCCCTGGCCACGACCACCGGAGCACGGGGAGGTGCCGGTGTCGCAGCAGTACCCCGGGGAGAATCGTGTTCACTGTCCTGCCTTCGCCACTCTCGTGTGCCGATCCGCGTCGAGCTGTCACCCGCTCCGCCGGATAGTGCTTTTCCCTTTCGGCGGCCGCATATTCCACAGAATTTCGTATGCCGATTTCCCCGGCAACCGGTGAATTCGGTGCGCCCGGCGTCCGAGAGGGGGAAGAAATGAGACGAAGCCGGCCGAAAGCCGCGGTGGCGGCACTGGCCTTCCGCACGCCGGCCCCGGGTGATGACCGCGGCCGCCGACGTCGACGGTGACCACGTGCCCGACGACACGCAGTGGTGGGGCACGTACCCGAGCTTGGCGCTCTGACCGGCAGCCGGACTGCCGGGCCGGTTTGCGTGAACCACATCCGTCCGCGGTCCGTGTGCAGTGTCGAGGGGTCTGCGCCAGCAGCCCACTTGCGTACCCGAGGACGGCCCGTGTACAACGACCGAAATCGCTCGAGGTCCGGCCGGCGGCCGGTTCCGCGTGGTCGCTATCAGCCACGCCTGCCTCTCCCGCGGCCGGACGAGCCGGACGAGCCCACCGCCGACGTCGCCCTGCAGACCGCGCTGGACCTGCGCAAACGCCGCTGGAAGACGGTCCGCCGGGTGCTGTACGTGCTCTCCGGCCTGTTCTTGACGGTGCCCGCGATCGCGTTCGTGGTCACCTACTTCGCCGTCGACGTGCCTTCGCCGGACAAGGTCGCGCAGTCGCAGGGCCAGGCGGTCACCTACCTCTACGCCGACGGCACCGAGATGGGCAAGGACGTGCCCACCGGCGGGAACCGGCAGATCCTCAGCCCGGAGCAGATCCCGGACGTCGTCAAGAAGGCCGTGATCGCCACCGAGGACGCGTCCTTCGAGACCAACTCCGGCTTCGACGTCACCGGCATCCTGCGCGCCGCCTACAACCAGGTCACCGGCGGGTCCGGTGGTGGGTCGACGATCTCGCAGCAGTACATCAAGGTCTCCTCCGGCGACGACGCGCCGACGCTGACCCGCAAGTGGGTCGAGCTCGCGAAGTCGTTCAAGATGAACCAGACCTACGAGAAGGCGGACATCATCACCGCCTACCTCAACACCATCTACTTCGGCCGCGGCAGGTACGGCGTCCAGGCGGCCGCGCAAGCGTACTTCGGCAAGGACGCCGCCCAGCTGAACTACTCCGAGGCCGCGTTGCTCGCCGGGCTGATCCAGCAGCCGGGCCGTTCGGAGAACGCGACGGTGGCCCGCGACCGGTGGAACACCGCCCTGGACCGCATGCAGCGCAACGGTTACCTCACCGCCGCGGACCGGACGGCGGCGAGGTTCCCGACGCCGATCCCGCTGGTCGAATCGCGGCAGGCGAACGCGATCGACCCGTTCATCAGGAAGCAGGCGAAGGCCGAACTGGCCGCGGCGGGCATCCCCGAGGAAAAGTACTACTCGGGCGGGTTCCAGGTGTTCACCACGATCGACTCGAAAGCCCAGGACGCCGCCGAGAAGGCCGTGGCCCAGGGCATGGCCGGGCAGACCGACGACCGCATCCTCGACGCGCTCGTCGCCGTCGACCCGAAGTCCGGTGGTGTGCTCGCCTACTACGGCGGGGCGCCGATCGTGAAGGGCCCCAACGGCGAGGACCAGGCCGGGCGCGACTGGGCGGACGAGCCGCACAACCCCGGGTCGTCGATGAAACCGTTCGACCTCACCGCTTTCCTCAAGGGCGGCCGCGGGCTGAACGCGGTCTTCGACGGCCGCTCGCCGCGGACGTTCCCGGACGTCCCCCTGCCGGTGCGCAACGCCGGGACCAGCAGCAGCTGCTCCGAGCAGTGCACGGTGGCCGAGGCGATGCAGCGGTCCACCAACACCGTCTTCTACGACATGGTGCTCAACGTGACCAAGCCGTCGGGGGTCGCCGAAGCCGCGCAGGAAGCGGGCATCCGCACGAAGGACAACGGCGGTCGCAGCGCGCTGTTCACCGGCGACAACAACATCGCCATCGGCGGCGGTCAGACCGCCGTGACGCCGTCGGACATGGCCGCGGCGTACGCGACGTTCGCTTCCGGCGGTGTCCAGTACGGCCGTCACTTCGTGCAGAAGGTGACGAACGCGGTGGGCGAGACCGCCTACGAAGCCGACACGCGCGCGACGGACGCGTTCGCGGACAACGACCGCGGCAAGAGCCGGCAGATCGCCGGGAACGTGACCGCCGCGCTCGCGCCGGTGATCCCGTTCTCCCGGCTGTCCTGCCCGGCCGGCCACGAGTGCGCGGGCAAGACGGGCACCCAGCAGCACACCCCCGGCGACGACGAACCCGCGTCCGCGGCGAACACCAACTCCCAGACCTGGATGGTGGGCTACACGCCCTCGGTGTCCGCCGCGGTGTGGGTGGGCAGCGACGGCGACAAGGCGCTGCGCGGCCCGACCGGCGCGCCGCTGACGCCGTCCGTCGTGGCCGGTCCGGTGTGGCAGCGGTTCATGCAGCTCTACCTCGCCGGGAAGCCGGCCGAGCGCTTCGACCGCGTCCAGGCGATCACCGCTCCGCAGGACGACCAGCTGCAGCTTCAACTCCAGCAGCAGCAGCAACAGCAGCAGTTCCAGCAACAGCAGCAGCAACAGGCGCAGCAGCAACAGGAACAGGGCTTCACCGCCGGCCGTGGTGGCAACCAGGACCAGCAGCAACAGCAACAGCAGCGCGTTCGCGGCGACAACCGGCGTGACGGCCGGGGTCCCGGACGCGGCAACGGGAACGACACCGGCCAAGCGAACTTCGGCCCGTGACACGCCGGTCTGACAGGATGGTCGCGGGACGCCCGTCCCGCGATCATCCGTCGGGAAGGTCATGCGGAAACTCGCTCCCCTCACGCTCGCCGTCCTGCTGACCTTGCCGACGACCGCGGACGCCGCGGGCCCGTACTGGGCCGAGCAGCTGGGGCTGCCCCGGGCGTGGACGCTTTCCGAGGGCGCCGGGGTGCGGATCGGGTTGATCGACACCGGGATCGCCGCGGAACCCGATCTCGACGGGGCCGTGCTGCCCGGCGCGGACTTCCCCGACCTCGGCGCTCCCGCGGGGGATGCCATCGGGCACGGGACGACCATGGCCCTGCTCATCGCCGGACGCGGAACCGCGGGCACCCGCGGTGTCGCCCCGAAGGCGGAACTCCTGCCGGCCCGGCTGACCGGTGGCCCGTCGGACGCGATCGCCGCCGTCCACTGGGCCGTGGACCACGGCGCGAAGGTCGTCAACCTGTCCCTCGGCAGCGGCGGGAAGTCCACCGAGTACGACGAAGCCGTGGACTACGCGCGTGACCACGACGTGGTCGTCGTCGCGGCGGCGGGCAACGCGGGCGAGGACCGCGAGGTGACGAGCCCGGCGGACCGGCCGGGTGTGCTGGCCGTGTCGGCGGTCGACCGGACGGGCAAGTTCCGCGCCGACGTCAGCGTTTCCGGCCCAGAGGTCGGTTTCGCGGCGCCCGGTGTCGACATCTCGACGTCTCGCCACGGCGAGAAAGCCCCGACTTCGGGGACCAGCCAGGCCGCCGCGATCGTGTCCGGCGTGGTCGCGCTCGTGCGGTCGCGGTACCCGGACCTGACCGCGGCGCAGGTCACCGAGCAGCTGATCCGGACGGCGAAGGACCTCGGCCCGCCCGGGCGGGACGCCGAATACGGCTACGGGCTGATCGACCCGGTGGCCGCGTTGGCCACCGAGCCGGCCGTCGACACCGGAACTCCGTGGTGGGTCTTCGCGCTGTGGGCGGCCGGCGGCGTGCTCGTGCTCGGCGCGGCCTTCGTGGTGCTGAGACGAAGGAGGCCGTGACCTCGGAGCTGGGGGTCACCGAGGTCACGGCCGGTCAGGGGGTCAGAGTTCGACCACGGTGCCTTCGACGCCGGAGCGGTGGGCGGCCTCGATCACGCGCAGGGCCTCGACCGACGACTCCGGGTCGACCGGGAACTCGCCTTCGCCGCGCAGCGCGTCGCGCACCTGGGCGTAGAACTGCTCGTAGCGGCCTGCCTCGGTGGGCACGGTCTTGACGTCGCTGCCGACACCGATCCGGCCCGCGTCCGACGCCGGCTCCACCCCCCAGCCCGCGTCGCCGGGGCGCATGCCCGCCTTGATCTGCGGTTCCTGCACGTCGAGGCCGTACTTGGTGAAGGTCGCGCGGTCGCCGAGCACCCGGAACCGCGGGTTCTGGGTGCCCGCGAGCGCGGTCGCCCACAGGTGCGAGCGGACGCCGTTGGCGTGCGTCAGCGCGACGAAGACGTCGTCGTCGACCTGGACGCCGGCCCGGCGGCGGTCGGTCTCCGCGTAGACCCGCGTCACCGGGCCGAACAGCTGCAGCGCCTGGTCGACGATGTGCGCGCCGAGGTCGTAGAGCAGGCCGCCGGCCTCGGCCGGGTCGCCGAATTCGCGCCAGTTGTCCTTGGGCTTCGGCACCCAGCGGTCGTAGCGGGACTCGAAGCGGAACACCTCGCCGAGCCGTCCGGAGCCGAGGACCTTCCGCAGGGTGAGGAAGTCGGAGTCGAGCCGCCGGTTCTGGAAGACCGTCAGGCCGACGCCCGCCGCCTTCGCCGCGGCGACGACCCGCTCGGCTTCGGCCGCGGTCGGCGCGAAGGGCTTGTCGACGACCACCGGCAGGCCGGCTTCGATCGCCCGCAGCGCGAGGGGGACGTGCGTGCGGTTGGGCGTGCTGACCACGACGAGGTCGAGATCGGCCGCCCGCTCGAACAGCGCGTCGGGGTCGGGCACGATCTCCGCGCCAGGGTGGTCGATGCGTGCCTGGGCGGCGCTGCTCGACGTGGTGATCACCGCCGGGGTGAGCCCCGGCGTCGCGGCGACCAGCGGCGCGTGGAAGACGCGTCCGCCGATGCCGTACCCGAGGATGCCCACCCGCAAGTCGTCCACCATGCCGCCATTAAACAACAGCGTTGCCTAATTGACCAGACGTGCGAAGATCCTGGGCATGGCGGACACCGGGGTGAACCTGCGCGACGTGCGCGAGCATAACCGTGCCCTCCTGCTGACGCACATCCTGCGCGCCGGCGGCCTCAGCCGGGTGGAACTCGCCGACCGGACCGGGCTGACCCAGCAGGCCGTCTCCAAGATCGTGCCCGAGCTCCTCGACGCCGGCCTGCTGGACGAACAGCGCCAGCCGTCGGCGGGCGTCGGCAAACCCCGCACGCTGCTGCGCATCCGGGCCGGCGCCCGGCACGCACTCGGCGCGCGCCTCGACCGCGACGAGTTCCGCGTCCTGCGCACCAACCTCGTCGGCGAGGTCGAAGAGACGGCGGGCGGGCCGCTCCCGCCGGGCTTCACGCCTGAGCAGGCCGTCGACGCCATCGGTGCCACCGCGCTCGAGCTCGCCGACGGCTTCGACGTCCTCGGCCTCGGCCTCGGCGCGGTGGGCCCGCTGGACCACCGCGCCGGCCTGGTCCGCGACGCGACGAACATGCCCGGCTGGCACGACGTGCCCTTGCGCGACCTCCTGGAGAAGCGGACCGGGCTGCCGGTGACACTCGACAAGAACACCAACGCCGCCGCGTTCGCCCAGCTCTGGCCGCACGGCGAGCCCACCGCGACCGCGGTGGTGCTCGTCGGCACCGGCATCGGCGTCGGCCTGCTGATCGACGGGCGGCTCTACCGCGGCCCGCGGACCAACGCTGGTGAATTCGGGCACACCACGATCGCCTACGACGGACCGCGTTGCGCCTGCGGGCGGCGCGGCTGCGTCGAGATCATGGCGAAGCGGGCGCCGGACACCCGGACCGCCGCCGGCTTCCTCGGCATCGGGCTGGCCGACCTCGTGCAGGTGCTCGACCTGGAGCGGATCGTGCTGGCCGGGCGCGCGGTCCGGGACGAGCCGGACGTGCACCGCGAAGCCGTCTCGGCCCGGCTCGGGGAACTGCTGCCGCTGCCGCACTGGCAGCGCATCGACGTGGTCGAAGACGCCTTCGGCGAGGAGATCGTCACCCGCGGCGCAGCGGCCGAGGTGCTGGCCGCGTACTACGCGAATCCGGCATGATCACCGCCTTCACCGCCGTGCACGCCGAACACCGATACGATCCGCCTCGTGCCAGAGGAGACCACGCGGGAGCCGGAACCCGGCCCCGTGACGCTGACCCGGGCGGAACGGGTCGTCCCGAGCTGGAACGAGCCGCTCGCGGCGGCGGTCACCAGGCCCCTCGGCGGCCCGCTGGGTGAGCACGCGGCGGTCGGCAGGCACTGGTTCTGGTCGCCCCAGCGCGTCGGGCTGCTGCTGGCCACGCTCGCGCTGATGCTGTGCTGGTTCGGCAAGGGCTCCTGCATCCAGCAGTACCAGGACTCCAGCGGCGCCACCCAGCTCGACTGGCGCGCGGGCCGCCCGTTCGTCGCCATGTGCTACTCCGACATCGTGCCGCTCTACGGCTCCGAGCGGCTCGACCGGCCGGGCACCTTCCCGTACGCCACGTCGTGGAAGGAGAGCTCGCAGACCGCCGAGAACAACACCCGGTACATGGAGTACCCGGTGCTCACCGGTCTCTTCCAGTGGGTGAACGCGAAACTCGCGGCGGGCTGGCTGAACGTCGCCGAGTCCGGCTGGCTCCCCGGCGCCCTGCCCGTGGCGGTCTACTTCGACATCACGGCGTTCTTCCTGGCGGCCGCGTGGCTGGTCACCGTGTGGGCGACCGGCCGGACGGTGAAACGCCGTCCGTGGGACATGGTCCTGGTGGCGGTTTCGCCGCTGGTGCTGGTGCACGCGTTCACGAACTTCGACGCCCTCGCGACCGCGTTCACCGCGACCGGCCTGCTCGCCTGGGCGCGCAAGCGTCCCCTGCTCGCCGGGCTCCTGCTCGGCCTCGGCGCGACGGCGAAGCTCTACCCGCTCTTCCTGCTCGGCGTGCTGTTCGCGCTGTGCCTGCGCGCGGGGAAGCTCACCCCGTTCTGGAAGACCGCGGGCGCCGCCGTCGTGACGTGGCTGGCCGTGAACGCGCCGTTCATCCTGTACACCACCCGTGGCTGGTGGGAGTTCTTCCGGATGAGCGCCCTGCGGCCGATGGACCCGGACTCGCTGTACAACGTCTTCTCGTACACCACCGGCTGGGCCGGGTTCGACGGCGTGCTGCAGAAGAACCAGACGCCGACGTACCTGAACGTCACGGTGGCGGTGCTGTTCCTCGCCTGCTGCGCCGGGATCGCCTACCTCGCGCTCGCGGCGCCGCGACGGCCGCGCGTCGGCCAGCTCGCGTTCCTCGTCGTGGCCGCGTTCCTGCTGACCAACAAGGTCTGGAGCCCGCAGTACTCGCTGTGGCTGGTCCCGCTGGCGGTGCTGGCCATCCCGCGCTGGCGGCTGCTGCTCGGCTGGATGCTGATCGACGCCGTGGTCTGGGTGCCGCGGATGTTCTACTACCTCGGCATCGACCACAAGGGCCTGCCCGCTGGCTGGTTCCTCGGCACGGTGTCCCTGCGTGATCTGGCCGTCGTCGGGCTGTGCGTGCTGGTGGTCCGGGAGATCTACCGCCCGGCCACCGACCTGGTCCGGATGGACGGCGAGGACGACCCGGCCGGCGGCTTCCTCGACGGCGCCCGCGACGTGATCATCCCGAACGCGACGCGGGGCCGCCGGAAGGCCGTGGCCGTTTAACTCAGCTGTTCGCGCAGGTAGGCGATGTCGGCCGCCTGACCGTCCGCCGGGGTCTCGACGACGACGGGAGCGCCCGCCTCACGGGCGACGGCGACCAGCACGTCGGGGTCGATCGTCCCGTCGCCCTGCACGACGTTGGCGTGCCGGTCGCGGGTCGAGCCGAACTCGTCGCGGGAGTTGTTGAGGTGCACCAGGTCGATCCGGCCGGTGATGGCCTTGACCTTCTCGACGGCGGTCGCCAGGTCCCAGCCCGCGGCGAACGCGTGGCAGGTGTCCAGGCAGAACCCGGCACCGAACTCGCCGACCTTGTCCCACAGCCGGGCGATCACGTCGAGGTCGCGCGTCATCGCGTTTTCGCCGCCGGCGGTGTTCTCGATCAGGATCGGGACCTTGAAGCCGCCCTTCTCCTGCTCGCGCTCGAAGAGCTTGCGCCAGTTGTCCAGGCCGGCCTCGGCGTCGTCGTTCGCACCGACGTGCCCGCCGTGCACGATCAGGCCCTTCGCGCCGATGGCGGCGGCACCGTCCGCGTGCTGCGTGACGTTCTTCCGGGAGGGGATCCGGATCCGGTTGTTCAGCGAAGCCACGTTGATGAGGTACGGCGAGTGGATGAACACCTCGACCGGGTCGGCCTGGATGGCTTCGCCGTGGGGATGCGGCTTCGGGGCCTTCCAGCCCTGCGGGTCCGAGAGGAAGAACTGGACGACGTCGGCTTTGCGCTCGGCGACCGCGGTCAACGGGTCGTCGTCACGGACATGGGCGCCAATCAGCATGCCGAGCACGCTACTCCGGGCGGATTTTCGCCCAGTGGGGCCGGTTGGTGACGCTCGTGGAGTACCGTGAGCGCGTTCCGTGATCCAGATTGGTCCGATTGCCGGAGGGGCACGATGGGGAAGCACTTCGCCCGGATCACCGCACTGGGCTTCGCACTCGCGGCTTCGGCCGCGCTCGCGGCGCCGGGCCTGGCGAGCGCGGAAACCAACCCCACTCTCGGCGGAAACTGCGAGGCCACGCTACAGAACGGCGGTTCGCCCGGCCTGGTGCTGGACGCCGGCGCCCCGCTGAACGCCCCGAACCAGCTGTCCATCGGCCTCGATTCGAGCTCACGGAACACGAACGGCACGGCCCCGCTGCTCACGCTGCCGCTGGGCGACACCGTCAAGGCGCTAGGCATCGGCCAGGTCCCGCTGGTCGGCGACCTGGCGGCGAAGGGCGTCTGCCCGGCCGCGCAGAGCACGGCCAACGCGGTCGGCAACCTGACGCAGGGCGTGGCCGCCGACCTGCCGGCGCCGGCGCCACTGCCCCTCCCGCCGGGCCCGAACCCGCCCCAGCCCGCCCCGCCCGGGCCGAACCCGCCGAGCCCGGGTCCCGTCCCGAACCCGCCGCCGGGCACCAGCACCGGCCCGGTGATCACGGGTCCGGGGAACGCGGGCCTGCCGGGCGACGCGATCTCGGGCATCGTCACCAACGCCGCACTGCTGCCCGGCAGCCTGGTGCAGGCGCCGGTGATCGCGCAGATCATCCCCGGCCAGCAGCTCCCGCCGACCGTCGACGCCCAGAAGTCCGGCACCGCCGAGGCGCTGCCGGCCGTCGCCCCGCCGGCGAAGCTGCCGATGCTGCTCGCGGTCTTGGCGCTGGCGGTCGTCGCGGCGGCGCTCGTCCGGGCCTGGATCCGCCGCAGCCCCGCCTGACGCACGGTGACGTCGGCTTCCACCCGAATGCCGGACATTTCTGAACGAGCGGGCGTTACTCACCTGGCTTAACGTCGTTGTCCTGGGCAGAGGCGACGAAACCAGGGGCGGCGAGCATGCAGGATCGAACACGGAGGGCTACAGCGGTCGGTGCGACGGCGGTCGTGCTCGCCGGTTCGGCGGTGCTCGGCCTGCCCGGCACCGCCTCGGCGGACACGAAGACCGTGCCCTGCGGGAGCACCGTGACGGCCAAGCCGGGTGACCACGTCCAAGGCTCGCTGCTCGGCCTGCCCCTCATCGACCTGGGCATCGTCACCCAGGCGACCACCGTGCTGACCACCACCGTGAGCGGACTGCTCAACACCGTCTGCAAGGTCACCGTGAACGTGGTGAACACCGTCGTCTCGCCGGTCCCCGTCGTCGGCGGACCCGCGGCGAGCGCGATCAACCAGGGCGTCCAGGGGGTGACCAGCGGCGCTCAGCAGGGTCTGAGCGCGGTCGGGGGTGGCGGTCAGCCCGCCCCGCAGCAGCCCGGTCCGGGCGCGGGTGGCAACCCGCAGCAACCGCCGTCGCCGGGTGGGACCGGGGGCGCGCCGCAGGGCGGCACCCCGGCGGGCACCATGCCGATCCCGGAGGCGAACAGCCCGCTCCTGCCCGGCTTCTCGAGCACCCCGGTGTTCGGCGGCTTCCCCTTCACCCTCGGCACGGGCTACGCGCCGATGCGCGACTACGGCGGCATCCCGTTCGCGACGGCCGGGCTGTTCACGCCGTCGCCGGCCATCCGGTACGGCAGCCAGATCCCGGGTTACGCGCCGCAGTACGGGCTCACCGGTCCGGACGGCACCCCGGACGGCAACCCCGGCGTCCAGACCGCGGGCCAGGCCGAAGCGCTCCCTTCCGCATCGGACGGCTTCACGAACGGGTCGAACTTGCCGCTGCTGATCGCGGTCCTGGCACTGTCCGGCGTCAGCGCCGGGCTCGTCCGCACCTGGGTGCTCCGCCGAATGGCCGCTGCGAATTGATCTGACTGCCGAGTATCTTTCGCGTATCTCCCTCGTTCATCCTGTTGTTCAGGACGACGTCCCGATACCCACGGAGGAAGTGCTCGTGCGGAAGATCCCCACCTGGCAGACGACCCGCCGCGCACTGACCCTCACCGCCGTCGCCGCTTTCGTGACCGGCGGCGCGTTCCTCACGGCGGGCACGGCCTCCGCGGCGACGACGCTCGTGAGCACCAGCTGCACGGGCTCGGTCACCGGGCAGATGGGCGACCAGGTGGCGATCGACGGGGCCTCGGTCAAGACCCTGGTCACCAACGGGGCGAACAACGCCGGGACCCTCGCGATCGGCAGCTGGGCCGGCGATTCCATCGCCAAGAACCACTCGATCGTGGTGGGCCAGGTGCCGAACTCCGCGGGCGGCGAGGTGAGCGGAGCCGCGATCGGCAAGGCGGTGCGCGCCGCACTGGCCGCCTCCGGCACGTGGGGTCTCGGGCTCGACTGGAACAAGACGCTGAACAGCGTCGAGAGCACGGTCGCCAAGGGCTGCGGCCTCACGCTGCTCGCCGGCAACTACGTGGCGCCGAGCACCGCGACCCAGCCGGGCAACGGCCCGGGCGCCCAGCAGGGCGGCACCGCGACCACCCCCGGCGGCGCGTCGGGCAACCTCTCGAACCTGAACCCCGGCACCGCCGGCGGCACGGGCGGCAGCGCGCCGATGCGCGACTACAGCGGCATCCCGACGGCGACCGCCGGCACGGCCGTCGCCCCGGGCGTGCGGTACCCGGCGAACGGCACCCTCCCCGGTGACGTGTCGGCCCCGCAGGCGGGCGCGGGCGACCAGAGCGGCCAGGGCGTGGACATCCGCGACGCCGGCAACGCGCAGTCGCTGGCCTCGACCAGCGCGCCGAACGACGTGCAGCTGCCCATGCTGATCGCGGTGATCGTGCTCGCCGGGGTGACCGCCGGGCTCGTCCGCACCTGGGTCCTGCGCCGGGCCGCCTGACCCCGGGAAGAGACCCCGCTGTCCGGTCTCTTCGATCCCTCCAGGTAGCCTTACCTGGACAAACCCTCCTGTCACGGACAGTCCGTGACCGCGAGCCCATAGGAGGTGAGTGGTTGTGTCACGCCATTACGAGGTAATGGTCATCCTGGACCCCACGCTCGACGAGCGCACCGTCGCTCCGACGCTGGACACCTTCCTCAACGTGATCCGCACTTCGGGCGGAAGCGTCGAGAAGGTCGACGTCTGGGGCCGGCGCCGGCTTTCGTACGAGATCAAGAAGCACGCTGAGGGCATCTACGCCCTGCTCGACCTGAACTCGTCCTCGGACGCGGTGAAGGAGCTGGACCGCCAGCTGTCGCTGCAGGAGACCGTGCTCCGCACCAAGGTCATGCGTCGCGAGATCAAGCGCGCCGCGGCCAAGCCTCCCGTCGCCGCCAAGGCCTGAGCCGAAGGGGAATCCCGATGGCTGGAGACACCGTCATCACGGTGATCGGCAACCTGACGTCCGATCCGGAACTGCGCTTCACCCCCTCCGGTGCGGCGGTCGCGAACTTCACCGTCGCGTCGACCCCGCGCACGCTCGACAAGCAGTCGGGCGAGTGGAAGGACGGCGAGGCGCTGTTCCTGCGCTGCAACATCTGGCGGCAGGCGGCGGAGAACGTCGCCGAGTCCCTGACCCGCGGCGCCCGCGTCGTCGTGCAGGGCCGCCTGAAGCAGCGCTCGTTCGAGACGAAGGAAGGCGAGAAGCGGACCGTCGTCGAGCTCGAGGTCGACGAGATCGGCCCCTCGCTGCGCTACGCCACGGCCAAGGTCAACAAGGTCAGCCGCGGCGGCGGTGGCGGCGGTGACTTCGGCGGCGGCGGTGGCGGCGGGAACCGCGGTGGCGGCGGCGGCGGAATGCCGGCCGACGACCCGTGGGGTTCCGCCCCGGCCGCGAGCAGCGGTGGTGGCGGCGGCTTCTCCGACGAGCCCCCCTTCTGATCTCGTACACACCCACAAAGATTTGAACTTCCAGGAGTAACCAGTGGCCAAGCCACCCATTCGCAAGCCCAAGAAGAAGGTCTGCGTGTTCTGCAAGGCCGAGAAAAAGGGCCGTCCGGAACTGATCGACTACAAGGACACCAACCTGCTGCGGAAGTACATCTCCGACCGCGGGAAGATCCGTGCGCGTCGCGTCACCGGCAACTGCAGCCAGCACCAGCGTGACATCGCCATCGCGGTCAAGAACTCCCGCGAAATGGCGCTGCTGCCCTACACCTCGACCGCGCGCTAAGGGAGGGCACTGACATGGCGAAGATCATCCTCACCACGGACGTGGCCAACCTGGGCGGCCCCGGCGACATCGTCGAGGTCAAGGACGGCTACGCGCGCAACTACCTGCTCCCGCGCGGGTACGCGATCCCGGCTTCCAAGGGCGCGGAGAAGAACGTCCGCACGATCCAGCGCGCGCAGGAGAGCCGTCGCATCCGCGACCTCGACCACGCCAAGGAGATCAAGGCGACGCTGGAGGGCCTCGGCGCCATCCAGCTCACCGGCAAGGCGGCCGAGGGCTCGAAGAAGCTCTTCGGTTCGATCAGCGCCGGCGAGATCGTCGACGCGATCAAGGCGGCCGGTGGGCCGCTGCTCGACAAGCGCGTCATCGAGCTGCGCGACCACATCAAGACCGTGGGCAAGCACTCGGTCGGCGCCCGGCTGCACCCGGACGTCAAGGTCGACGTGCGGCTCGAGGTCAAGGCCGTCGCTCAGTAACAAGGCTGTACTTCGTGTGAAGGCGGGTCGCCCCTGGTGGGCGGCCCGCCTTCACGCTTTTCGGGGAACCTCGGACACCTCGGCGGCGTCGGAGGAGAATGGGCGCCGGACGCGAAGGGGATGGATCGGGATGGGTAACGAGGTCAACATGTCCGCGCCGGCCGGCGGTGGGGGCGGCTTCACGTTCGACGCCGACAAGATCGACGGCGTCATCAAGAAGTGGCAGGACCTGCAGGCCGACCTGAAGCGCGACTACGACGACGCCAACCTGATGGCGAACGTCAAGGCGCCCGGCAAGGAGTTCGCGAGCGGCGACTGGGAGAAGCTCGCGAACCCGTCCGGCAAGGCGTTCCTCGAGCAGAACCAGAAGATGCAGGACTACGTCAAGAACTACATCGACGCGCTCACCGCCGCGAAGCAGAAGATCACCACCAAGGAGTCGGACACCCAGGCCGACCTTTCGAAGACGGGGAACCAGGCCACGTGAACCGACGATTCACCGCCGTGCCGGCGCTGGCCTTCGCCGTGCTCGCGCTCGCCGGCTGCAGCGGCCAGACCCACGGCACCGCCAACCCGGCGCCGTCGACGGCCGGCTCGAGCAGCGAGATGTCCGGTGGCGGCGCCGCGCCGAAGGTGCCGAGCCCGCTGAACGCCGCGTCGATCACCTCGGACGCCTGCGCGACGCTGTCGTCGTCCGCGCGCTCCTCCCTCGGCCTCGGCGAAGGCGCCTCGCGCACCACGGGCAACGGCCCGAGCTGCACGTTCCAGGAAGCGGCCGACCCGGGCAACCAGATCGACGTGACGACGGTGACGGCGAACAAGAACGGCCTCAGCGACGTCTACGACACGAAGGCCAACGACGCTTACTGGGAAGAGACGCAGATCGGCGGTTACCCGGCGGTCTACGCCGCCGCGGTGGACGGCCGGAAGAACGGCAAGTGCGGCCTGTTCGTCGGCGTCACCGACGAGCTGGCGGTCAACATCCTGGTGCAGTACGACCACGGCGCCGGCGCGGCGGACCCGTGCCCGGTGGCGCAGAAGTTCGGCGAGGCGATGGTTCAGACCCTGGTGGGAGGCTGACATGCTCGAACTGGTGCTCCTCGGTGGCTTCGCCGCGTACAACATGGCCACCACGCATTCGGACGACCACACGTCGGTGCAGGGCGACCGGAAGATCGACTGCTACGACATCTGGGAGAAGATCACCACCGGTCCCGGCGCGGGCTCGATCGCGAACGGGCAGTCGGCGGCGAGCCGGCTCAAGGGTGCCTATTCCGACCGGCTCAGCACCATCGACGGCCTGGCCAGGGAGATGGACGCGGCCTGGACCGGCGGCGGCGCGGAAGCGGCGCAGAACGCCGGCGCCCACCCGCTGCGGGTGTGGATGGAGGACTCCGGCACCAAGCTCACCGACTCCGACAAGTACCTCGGCGAACAGCACAACGCCTTCACCGCGGTGCACGCGCAGGTGCAGCCGGTGCCCAAGGACCCGCCGAAGAACAACCTGCTCAACGCGGTGACGCCGTGGACGACCGACACCGACCGGGCGATCCGCGACTACAACGCCAAGGGCCAGGCCAACGTCGACGCCTTCAACACGTACTACAAGGCGAGCAACGACAACGGCCAGAAGATGCCGACGTACTCCGCGCTCCAGGGCCAGCAGGAGAACGTCACCGTCGACGGCGGCAAGGACGGCCAGAAGAAGCCGGGCGGCCAGGACCGCAACGGCACGGGTGACGGCAACGGGACCGGGCCCGGCTCGGTGCCCGGCGCGAACATGCCCGGGCCGGGCGGGGTGCCGACGTTCGGCGGCCAGCCCAACACCCCGGGTGGCAGCTTCGACCCGGGTAAGGTGCCGGGCTTCGACCCCGCCAAGCCGCCGAACTTCGACCCCTCGAAGGTCCCCGGCGGAAACTACGACCCTTCGAAGGTCCCCGGGCCAGGGAGCTACTCCCCGCCGAACTTCGGCGACGGCACGCACTCGTCGGGGTTCACCCCGCCGAAGATCCCCGGGGCCGGCGGCTTCGGCTCGAGCGGCTCAGGCGGCGCGGGTGACTTCTCCATCCCCGGCGGTGGCTTCGGCCCCGGCGGCAGCGGCTTCGGGCCCGGTGGCTCGGGCGGGATCGGCGACCCGGCCGGTGGCTTCGGTCCGGGTGGCGTGGGCTTCGGGCCCGGCGGCTCGACCGGCGCGGCCGTGCCCGGCGGCGCGGACGCGGCCGGTACCGGCCGGGGCGGTGCGGGCGCCGGCGGGGCGACGGGCGGCGCGGCGGCGGGCCGCGGCAGCGGCGGCACGGGCATGGGTGGCATGGGCGGGATGGGTCACGGCGCCAAGGGCCAAGGCGGCGGTGACGAGGAACGCACGTCGAAGTACCTGCTCGGCGAAGACCCGAACGAGATCTTCGGGTCGGACGAGCTGACCGCGCCGCCGGTCATCGGCGAGTAGCGCACGCCGGACCGGCGGGCGCGTGCCAAGATGGGCGCCCGGCTTGCGGGTTCACCGAGCCGGGCTTGACTGATTCGATCTTTACCGGGTTCGAGCTTCATGGGGGAAGAGCGGTGCTGGACAGGCAGGTCACCATCACGACCGGCACCCTGATCAACCTGATCCGGCGCCGGGGCGGCGAGCCGCACACCGTGCTGTCCGAAAAGCCGACCTGGTACAGCGACGAGGCCCAGCGCGCCGAGGACGAGCAGACCAACGCCGAGCTCGCCAAGACCGGGCTGTTCGGCCCGCGCGGCATGCACCCCGGGTTCGTCGCGACGATCGAAGCGGTCGCCCGGCCGCAGCTGGAGTACTACGGCTGGATCGACGGCGGGTTCCAGGGCAAGCCGGTGAGCTACCGGCTGCTCGCCGGCAGCGCCCGCGGCGAGGCGTTCGTGCTGGCCAAGCACGAGGAGCTGGACGTCGTCGTCCTCGAGTCCTCGCGCCCCGGCGAGCTGCTCGACGACTTCCTCGGCCAGATCCCGAAGCTGGCGCCGGGCCGCGGGACGCCGCTCGCGGTGCCGAAGAGCCAGCTCGAAGGCACCCCCCGCGGCGACGAGGGCGCGTTCGCGGTCCTCCGCAACGACCGTCCGGCGCAGGGTTCGCAGGAGGTCGACGAACTCCGCCGGATCCTCGCGTTGCGCCGGATGGGAAGCGGCAGCCTCTACGTCGCGGCCCGCAGCCGCACCGGCGCGCGGCACCGGATCGAACGCCCGGTGAACTACATCGATACGGCTGAAGGCCGGTGGCTGACCGAGGAGGTTCCGGGCCGGGGCGAAAACCGGATCGCCTTCACCCCGGCCGACCAGCGCGTTCTCGCCGACCGGTTACGCAGCGCACAGGGCCGGCTCACCGCGGCCTGACCGGGCGGCCGTTCAGCCCACCGGGTAACGCGTCTACCCTCCGTGATATTCATCCACAGGCCGCACGGCCCAATGGATCCGAGCTGGTCCACGACACGCCGAAGAACGGACTTCACGCGACACGCCGGACGAGTTTTCCGCAAGTTCTCCACACCTTGTTCACAGGGCCTGACCTGCAGGTTCAGCAAAGCCGATCACGCTTGTCCCCAAGTTGTCCACAGCTCTCGCGGCACCTGTGATTGGTTACCCCCGTTCATCCACAGGTTGTCCACAGAAGGGTCCCCACCCTGAATTGCCATCGGCCTTCCGGGGGATCTAGCGTCCCCGCTCGGGCCTGTACTCACGGTGGCGTTCCGCGTGTCTGCGGCAGCGGATCACCGTTGTCGCCGATCATCAGGAGACGAGGTCCGTTGGACGAAAGCACCGGCCGGAGCCACGTGCTTCGAGAGCGAAGATCCGGCATACTCGAACGAGTGTTCGACACGATGAGGAGGTGTCCGGGGCGGTGGCGCTGACCGACGACCGCAGTCCGATGTACGCGGAGTCCGACCCGGGTCCGGGCGGCTCCGGCTCCGGCGGCTTCGACCGCCAGCCGCCGCAGGACATCGCGGCCGAGCAGTCCGTGCTCGGCGGCATGCTGCTGTCCAAGGACGCGGTCGCCGACGTCATCGAGGCGCTCGGCCCCGACGACTTCTACAAGCCGGCGCACCAGGCCATCTACGACTGCGTCCTCGACCTCTACGGCCGCGGTGAGCCCGCCGACCCGATCACGGTGTCGGCGGAGCTGGAGCGGCGCGGGGAACTGGGCCGCATCGGCGGCGCGCCCTACCTCCACACGCTCATCGCGACGGTGCCGACCGCGGCGAACGCGGGCTACTACGCGGAGATCGTCGCGGAGAAGGCGGTGCTGCGCCGGCTCGTCGAGGCGGGCACCCGGATCGTGCAGTACGGCTACGGCGCGGCGGCCGCGGACGGCGCGAACATCGACGAGGTCGTCGACCGCGCGCAGGCCGCGATCTACGACGTCACCGAGCGGCGCACCAGCGAGGACTACGTCGCGCTGGAAGAGCTCCTGCAGCCGACGATGGACGAGATCGACGCGATCGCGTCGCGCGGTGGCCAGTCCCAGGGCATCCCGACCGGGTTCACCGACTTCGACGAGCTGACCAACGGCCTGCACCCCGGGCAGATGATCATCGTCGCGGCCCGTCCCGGTGTCGGCAAGTCGACCCTCGGGCTGGACTTCGCGCGCTCGGCGTCGATCCGGCACGGCCTGACCAGCGTCATCTTCTCGCTGGAAATGAGCCGCACCGAGATCGTCATGCGCATGCTCTCGGCCGAGGCGAAGATCCGCCTCGCCGACATGCGCGGCGGCAAGATGTCCGACGACGACTGGACGCGCCTGGCCCGGCGGATGAGCGAGGTCTCCGAGGCGCCGCTGTTCGTCGACGACTCGCCGAACATGACGATGATGGAGATCCGCGCGAAGGCGCGCCGCTTGAAGCAGCGGCACGACCTCAAGCTCGTCGTCCTCGACTACCTCCAGCTGATGACGTCCGGCAAGCGCGTCGAGTCGCGGCAGCAGGAAGTCTCGGAGTTCTCCCGGCAGATGAAGCTGCTGGCGAAGGAGATCGAGGTCCCGGTGATCGCGATCAGCCAGCTGAACCGTGGTCCCGAGCAGCGCACGGACAAGCGCCCCATGCTGTCCGACCTGCGTGAGTCCGGCTCGCTGGAGCAGGACGCCGACCTCGTCATCCTGGTCAACCGCCCCGACGCCTGGGAGCGGGACGACCCGCGCGCGGGCGAGGCGGACCTGATCATCGCGAAGCACCGTGCCGGCCCGACGGCGACGATCACCGTCGCGCACCAGCTGCACTACAGCCGGTTCGTGGACCTCTCGCACGACTAACCGAGGGCGCCGTACCCGCGGACGAACGCCGTGAGGAGCCTGCCGAACGTGGCGCGGTCCTCGTCCGGCCACTCCGCCATGACCTCCGCGAACACCCCGCGGCGGAAGGCGTGCAGCTCGTCGAGGTGCGCCTGGCCGCTCTCGGTCGGCACGAGCACCGCACGCCGCCCGTCGCGCTGATCGGCTTCGCGGCGGAGCAGGCCTTGCTCGACCGCGCGCGCCACGAGCCGGCTGGCCCGCGGCTGGTCGACGCCCATCGCCGCGCTCAACGCCGTCACCGTGCTGGGCTCCCCGCGTTCGGCGAGCTCTTCGACGACGTCGAGCAGCTCGAACACGGGGTCGTGCGCGCCACGGCCCCTGGCCTTGCCGATCCGGCTGAGCGCTCGCCGCTGCTGACTGCGGCGGATCGCGATCATGGCGCGCTCGACGTCGGCCACCGCGTCCGTCATGGTTGCTCCACCTCCCAACTACATGTACTTTTACATGTAGTTGCTCATCGACATCTCGGAGTCCTCATGAAACCCCTCGGCTGGTGGCTTCGCCACCTCCACGAGCTTCTCGAATCCTCCATGGCCCAGGTCCTCGACGCGGAAACGCTGACCCGCCGACACTGGCAGGTACTCAACACGATCACCCTCGGCGCCCGCACGCCGGAGCAGGTTGACGCGGCCATGGCGCCGTTCGTCACCGGCGAGGGCTCGATGGCACCGAAGATGGCCGAGCTGCGCGCCCGCGGCTGGGCCACCGAGGAAGGCACCTTGACCGACGACGGCCGCGCAGCTCACGCCCGCGTCGAAGAGCACATCAAGGCCTTCCGCACGAAAGCCGTCGAGGGCATCAGCGAGGACGACTACCGCACCACGCTGCGAACCCTCGAGCGGTGCGCCGCGAACCTCGAAGCAGGCTGAGGAATATCCCGGGGCGCGCCGGCGTCGACTACTCTAGTAGTTGAAGTTTCAATAACTGGAGGGCTCGATGACCCGCACCCCGGTTCTCTACCTCAGCCACGGTGCCCCGCCGCTCGCCGACGACGCCACGTGGACCCGCCAGCTCGCCGGCTGGTCCGCGGATCTGCCGAAGCCCCGCGCGATCCTGGTCGTGTCGGCGCACTGGGAGGAGGCGCCGCTGACCATCGGGGCGACGACGACCGTGCCGCTGGTGTACGACTTCTGGGGCTTCCCCGACCGCTACTACCAGGTGAAGTACGCGGCCCCGGGCGCGCCGGAGCTGGCGGGCAAGGTCCGAAAGCTGCTTCGCTCGACGGAGACACCGGTGCACGACGCGCCCGAGCGCGGCCTCGACCACGGCGCCTACGTGCCGTTGGTCGAGATGTACCCGGACGCCGACATCCCGGTGCTGCAGGTCTCGATGCCTTCGCTCGACCCGCAGGAGCTGTTCGACGTCGGCCGCAAGCTCGCGCCGTTGCGCGACGAAGGTGTGCTGATCATCGGCAGCGGCTTCTTCACCCACAACCTGAGCGGCATGGCCCGCGCCACCGACGGGACGCCGCCGGCGTGGTCGGCCGAGTTCGACCACTGGGGTGACGAAGTCCTGCGCAGTGGTGACGTCGACACGTTGCTCGACTTCCGGCACAAGGCTCCGGCGGCGACGCTCGCGCACCCGCGGATCGAACACTTCGCGCCACTGTTCGTCTCCCTCGGCGCGACCTCGGACGAGGGATCCGGCCGCACGGTGATCGACGGCTTCTGGCACGGCCTGGCGAAGCGTTCCCTGCAGTTCGCCTGAGCTCCCGGAAACGCGAGTGAGCCCCAGGAGCCGAGGCGGCTCCTGGGGCTCTTCGTCTCCAGGGAAGGAGAGCTATTCGGTGTTCGCGGGTGGCCCCGCGTCCGCAGTCGCGTCGCCGGAGCGCTCCGTGCGAGGTCGCCCTCGCGGCGCGGTGGAGCGCCTGCCGCCGTGACAGCGGGGTTCGTGGGCCGGCGGGTTCCCCGGTTCCGGAGAACCCGCCGGCTTCACTGCACTACTACTTGCGCTTGACCAGACCCAGCAGCTTCGCGAGGAAACCGGTCGAGTCGAGGCCCGACATCGCCGGCACCTGCGGGGTGCTGTCCAGCACCGGCAGCTTGGCGTTCACCGGCAGGGCCGGGGCAGCCGTCGGCAGGGCCGGGGCGGCCGTCGGCAGCGCAACCGGCAGGGCCGGAGCCGCGACGGGCAGGCCACCGGTCGGCAGGTCCGCACGCTCGGTGCCGTGACCCGCCAGCGAGCCCAGCGAACCCAGCGCCGACAGACCGTTCACCGCGGGCAGTGCCGGAACGCCACCCAGGGCCGGCAGCGCCGGGACCGCGACGGGCAGACCGGCGGTCGGCAGGTCCGCACGCTCGGTGCCGTGACCCCCCAGCGAACCCAGCGAACCCAGCGCCGACAGACCGTTCACCGCGGGCAGCGCCGGCTTCGGCAGTGCCGGCTTCGGCAGCGCCGGAACGCCACCCAGAGCCGGGAGCGCCGGAGCCGCGACGGGCAGGCCACCGGTCGGCAGGTCCGCACGCTCAGTGCCGTGACCCCCCAGCGAACCCAGCGCCGACAGACCGTTCACCGCGGGCAGCGCGGGGGCCGGCAGGTGCGAAAGCTGCGACACACCCGACAGCGGGCTGGTCACCGACGGCACGTCGGCGCGCTCGGTGGCGAGCGGAGCCGCGACCGGCAGTGCGGGCAGGCCCTGCGTGGGCAGCCCGCCGATCGGCAGCGCACCGGTCAGCCCGTTCAGGGACGGCAGCCCGCCGACCAGTCCGGCGACCGGCAGGCCGCCCATCAGCCCGTCCACCGACGGCATGCTGCGCTGGGTGGGCAGGCCGCTGCGGAGCGCGGCCAGCGACGGCACCTCGTCGGCCGCCAGCTCCGAACCCTCGACCGGGAACGCGATGGGGTCCGCGGCCTCGTCGTCGATGCTCGTCGCGTCGGTCGCCTGCGCGGTGGCCACCCCGAGCAGCTCGAGGGGCACCCCGAAGATCTGCACCGGGAGCGCGAACGCGTGGTAGCCGTTGATGCCCGAGAGGCTGGACTCGTCGCCCGCGGTGACGGACTTGCCGCCGTTCTCCGTGGTCAGCATGTTGTCGCCGACGGCGTGCGCCACGCCACCCACGGTCACCGCGTCGCCGAACAGCTGCGCGATCGCGGTCACCGGCAGGTCGAGGATGTTGCCGGAGATCGCGCCTTCGACACCGGAGGTGGTGTCGTCGCCCGAGTTCCCGACCTCGGTCATGTTGACGCCGGCGCCCTTGGCGACACCTGCCACGCTGACGGCGTCGCCGAAGACCTGCGCCACCGCCAGCGGGTCCACACCGACGATGTTGCCGGCCACGCTGCCGCGGTCGCCACTGGTGGTGGCGTCGCCGCCCGCCACCGACTGGACGTCGTTGCTGCCCTTGCCGGTGCCCAGCGCGGCCGCGGCGATCCCGTCGCCGAAGACCGAGCCGGCGCCCGCGATCGGGGCCTTCACGATGTTGCCGGCCACCGCACCGTCGCGGCCGTCGGTCACGGCGTCGCCGCCCGCCGTCGCGTCGGTGATGTTGTCGTTCTCACCGGTGCCGATGCCGCCGAGGGCGCCACCGACGCCCATCGCCTGCAGGGGCAGCGCGACCGGGGCTTCGATGATGTTGCCCGCGCCGGCGCCGCCCGGGCCGTGGGCCTTGACGTCGCCGCCCGCGTTGGACGTCGTGTCGGTCGAGCCCTTGCCGTGGCCCTGGCCGATGAAGGCGCCACCGATGTTGGCGACCTGCACCGGCAGCGACGCCGGCACCGTGCCCAGGTTGGAGCTCAGGAAGCCACCGTCGTCGACGGTGCTGCCACCGCCGCCGCCCGAGACGACCTTGGTCTCGTCGGCCGCGCCGGAGCCCTGGCCGATGAACGAGCCACCGATGCCGAAGACCTCGGCGGGCAGGCCGACCGGCACCTGCACGATGTTGCCCGAGCCGGACGAGTTCGCACCCTGCGTGCCGTCGTACGCCCCGGCGGTGACCGTCTTGTCCTCGGTCGCCGAGCCGGTGGCGTTGCCGATGTGGCTGCCGCCGACACCGAAGACCTCGGGCGCGCCCGCGGCCTGGGTGTTGACGATGTTGCCGCCGAGGACGGCACCGTTGCCCTTGGTGTAGCTGCCGTTGCCGGCGTTGGCGTCGGTCGTGTTGTCGTGCGCGGCGTTCGCCTGGCCGATGTAGGTGCCACCGATGCCGAAGGCCTCGACCGGCAGGGCAACCGACGGGTTCAGGACGTTGCCCGACGCGCTCGAGTTGTCACCGGTGGTCTTGACGAAGCCACCCGAGTCGACAGTGCTGGAGGAACTGCCGGCGCGGGGGAGGCCCGCCGAGGCGTTGCCGATCCACGAGCCCGCGACACCCGCGACGTTCGCGATCGGGGACAGCGAGGCCGCCCCGCCGTTGCCGGACAGGAACGAGTCGTCGCCGCTGGTCTCGAGGTAGGTCGGGATGCCGAGGCTGCCCTTGCGGGTGGCCCCGGCCGTGGCGTCGGCGGAGGTGTTGCAGCCGTCGGAGTTCGACAGCGAGCCCCACACCGCACCGGAGTTGCAGTTGAACTTGACCGGCAGGGCGATCGGCGCGCCGACCACGTTGCCCGACCCGGAGGCCTGGTCGCCGGAGCTCAGCAGCGAACCACCGGAGGTGGCGACGGTGTCGGCGGAGTAGCCGTGGCTCTGCCCGTTGCCGAGCAGGTACGAAGCGGCGTTGCCGGTCACCTGCACCGGGGTGGCGAACTGGCCCGCGACCACGTTGCCGGAGAGCGCGGAGCCGTCGCCGTTGGTGTCGACGTCCCCGGTCTCGGTGGTGCTCTGGCTCGCCGACCCACCGGTCACGCGGCCGGTGCCGCCCGCGACGCCGGCGCCGTTGCCGGCGATCTGGACCGGGAGCGCCCAGTCGAGGACAACGGCGTTGCCCGCGAGGCTGGAGTCTTCGCCCGTCGTCTTGACGTCCTGGTCGTGGCTCCAGGTCTGCGAGTGGTCGGTGCCCGTGACGTGAGCGTCGCCGAGCACGCCGATCGCGTTGTCGACGATCTGGATCGGGACGACGACGTCGCCCGTGACCTTGTTGCCCTTGAGGGTGTTGTGGCTCGGGGTGAACTTCGCGCCGAGGGCGCTGTCACTGACCGGGCTCGCTTCGTCAAGCTGCTTGGCGGCTTCGTTCGCAGCGTTGGTGGCCGGCTTGGTGCTCAGCTCCGTCTGCCCGGCGGGCAGGTCCAGCTGGCCGAACGGGGTGCCGACCGCGTTGTTGGCTTCCTGGATCGGAGCCGTCACGTTGAGGTCGAGCGGGGAGGCCGGGACGTCGGGATCGACGTTCTCATCGGCCGAGGCGATGCCGGTGCCCAGCATCAGCAACCCACTCGTGACAAGTGCGGTCTGGAGTCCGCGCTTTGCCCACGTCTGCATGGGGGATTTCTCCTTTATTTCGGGTTCCCTTACGGGCTTATGAGGGCGCGCTCGTCGAAAGAGGAATGGCGTCCGAGCGCGCCAGAGGGGGAAGGACTTCTTGCGGGCGCAACAAAGCGCACCGCCGTGTCACGGGAAAAGATGCGGACGCGAAGCCGTCAGAAGAAGACGGACGTGGGCGCGTCAGCGACCCGTGAAGGGAGGTGTTCAGTCAGGAGTGACGCCGGGCTGTTCGCCCGGGGTGCGCAGCGCGTGGCGCAGGCCGGCGCGGCTCATTGCCGCGACGGCGGTGTCGACGGCTTCGGTCGTCCAGAACGGGACGCCGAAGTTGAGGCCGTCGAGGTGTCCACCGGGGGTCGTGGTGCCGCCCGGGGCAGTGGGGACCGACGGCGCAACCGGAAGCTGCGCCGGGATCAGCGGCGACGGCAGGTCACGGTGCCCGTCGCGGGACTGGCCCGCGGCACCGGTGACGTCGTCGTACTGCGAGCCCGTCGGCATCGCGAGCGCGGCTCGCAACACGGCGGGAAGTTCGACGGTCGAGACGGCGGGCGTGCCTGCCGTCCGGCCGGCGGCGGAGGTCACCGGCTCCTGCTCGACCGGGGCGAGCCCCGGGAGCACGGGAAGCGGGATCAGGTCGCTGTGCCCGGCCGGGTCGAGCAGCTGCCACACGTGGCGGCCGAAGTCCTCGGCCGGCGCGGGGGCGATGGTCTCTTCGATGACCTGGCGGGTGTCCTCCGGCTTGCGCGCGATGTGCTCGAACGCGCCGAGGGTGCGCTGGGCCGGGCTCAGCACCGCGTCGTCCGCGAGGTCCGACGCCGCGTCGCTGACGCTGCCGGAGACCTCGTGCTGGAGGGTGCGGGCGTCGGTGCGGCCGCACGGACGCGAGGTCGACGGCAGCTGGGGCTCGCTCCACGCGGTCGCGTCCTGGTGGCAGGCCGCGTCGGCCACACCGCCGGCGACATCGCCCGCGACGTGCCCGGCGCCGTGGTTCACGTCGCCGATCCCGCCGACGGTGGCGTCGGTGACCGGCGTGACGGAGGCGGTGCCGACCTCGACGGTGTCCGCGGAAGCGGTGGCACCGGAGACGAGCCACGCGGCGGCAGTGCCCGCCATCGCGCCACCGAGGACGAGCAGCGCACGCGACACGAGACGGCCGACGCGCTTGGCGCCCTGCCCCTCGTTCGTCGCCGTGTTCGCCACTCGTCGTCTCCTCGTGCCTGGTTCGTGATCCGGCCGTTGCGGAAGCGACCTAACCAAATCGGCGCCACCCCGCGCACCTCTGGCGCGACTTGATGCCCCCATCGTGTGAAAGACACACGGTGTGGGCCGATTTGACGGTCGGTGATCATGCCTGGCCGTCCCGCGTGTCGACGCGGCGGAGGGAAAGCGGCCGAATCGGGCGGTCCAGCCGCTACGGTGAGCCAGTGACCCACGCGCGACGCGAAGACCCGTTCCTGCCGAAGCACGAGGACGTCACCGGGCTGATTCCCCGGGGCCTGCGCATCAGCGCGGCCCTGGCGTGGCGGTTCATCGTGGTCGCCGCCGCGCTGTACGCGGTGGTGTGGGTGATCGGCTACCTGTCCGTCGTCATCATCCCGCTGTCGGTCGCCCTGCTGCTCTCGGCGCTGCTCGCGCCGGCTGTGCAGAAGCTGGTGGCGGTGCGGTTCCCGCGCGGGCTGGCAACGGCGATCGTGCTGATCGCCGGGCTGGCGGTGCTGGGCGGGTTGCTCACGTTCGTCATCACCCAGTTCTCCTCCGGCCTGCCGCAGCTGCAGAAACAGCTGAACGACAGCCTCAACCAGATCAAGGACTGGCTCATCAACGGCGCACCGCACCTGCGCCAGGAGCAGATCCAGGACTTCATCAACCAGGCGATCGGCTTCATCCAGAACAACCAGGCGTCGATCACGACCACGGCGCTCACCACGGCGAGCACCGTCGGCGAGATCCTCACCGGGTTCCTGCTGACGCTGTTCATCACGATCTTCTTCCTCAGTGGCGGCGAGGGCATCTGGACGTTCCTGGTCCGTGCCGTCCCCGGCCGGGTGCGCAACCGGGTCGACGTCGCCGGGCGCCGCGGGTTCGCGTCGCTGGTCAGTTACGTGCGGGCGACCGCCGCGGTGGCCGTGGTGGACGCCGTCGGCATCGGCGTCGGCCTGTGGATCATGGGCGTCCCGCTGGTGATCCCGCTGGCCACGCTGGTGTTCCTCGGCGCGTTCATCCCGATCATCGGTGCCGTCCTCACCGGTGGCGTCGCCGTCCTGGTCGCCCTGGTGACGAACGGCTTCATCGGCGCGGTGATCGTGCTGGCCATCGTGATCGGCGTGATGCAGCTGGAAGGCCACGTGCTGCAGCCGCTGCTGCTGGGCCGCGCGGTGAAGCTGCACCCGCTCGCGGTGGTCCTCGCCATCACCGCCGGTCTGGTGGCCGCCGGGATCGCCGGCGCGCTGCTGGCGGTGCCACTGCTGGCGGTGCTGAACGCCGGCGTCCGGTCGCTGCTGCACGAGACCGACCCCGACCCGGCCGAGGTGAACGTCCTCAAGGACCAGGCCGCACAGCCGAACGACGCCGATCCCGGGTCCTCGCGGGCCACGGTGGCGACCCGCGGACAGGACGACGACGAGAAGTGACCGTCCGGCGGACGCCCGACCCGGTCACGCCGATGTGGCGGGGCGTGCTCGCCTTCCGGCTGCTGACCTGGGCGTTCGCCTGCGGCACGGTGATCGTCCAGAGCGGTCAGTACCGGCGCGAGTGGCTGGCGTGGACGATCCTGGGCGTGATGGCCGTGTGGTCGGTCGTGAGCAGCTTCCTCTACCTGCGCGAGCGGACGCGGCCGCCGGTGCTGGTGGTCTTCGACCTCGTGCTGTCCACCGGGCTGCTGCTGACCTCGCCGTGGGTGCTCAGCGACGCCCAGTTCGCGCTGAACGTCCCGCTCATCACCACGGTGTGGGCGGCCGTGCCCCCGGTCGCCGCGGGCGCCCGGTTCGGCGCGGCAGGCGGGGTGCTCGCCGGGCTGGTCGTCGGGGTGGCGACCGCGCTGGCGCGGGAGAAGTTCGACCTCGACGTCGCCCGCGACGGCGTCCTGCTCGCCGCCGCCGGGCTCCTGGTCGGCATGGCCTCGACGATGGCCCGCCGGTCGGCGTTGCGGCTGGAGCAGGCCCTGCGCAAGGAAGCGGCGACGGCCGAGCGGGAGCGGCTGGCCCGGTCGATCCACGACAGCGTGCTGCAGGTGCTCGCCCGGGTCCGCAAGCGCGGCAACGAGGTCGGCGGCGAAGCGGCCGAGCTGGCGAAGCTGGCCGGCGAGCAGGAGATCGCCCTGCGAGCGTTGGTGACCACCGAGCCGGTGAAGCCGAACGACAGCGGCAAGACGAGCCTGCGCGCCGCGTTGCAGCTGCTCGCGACGCCGTCGGTGCAGGTCTCGGCCCCGGCGGACGACGTCGAACTGCCGGCGCACGTCACCGGTGAACTGGTCGCCGTGACCCGCGAAGCGCTGGCGAACGTCGAAAAGCACGCGGGCCCCGGCGCGCAGGCGTGGGTGCTGCTGGAGGACCTCGGCGACGAGGTGGTGGTGAGCATCCGCGACGACGGACCGGGCATACCGGACGGTGTTCTCGAGCAAGCGGCCGCGAACGGGCACCTCGGCGTGGTGGAATCCATCCGGGGGAGGGTCCGCGACCTCGGCGGGAGCGCGGCCCTCGACACCGGGCCCGGCCGGGGCACGGAGTGGGAGGTCAGGGTGCCGAGCACGAGGGGTGCGAAATGAGCGAGGAGCCGCGGATTTCCGTGATGGTGGTCGACGACCACCCGATGTGGCGCGACGGGGTGGCCCGCGACCTGACCGAACACGGCTTCGACGTGCGGGCGACCGCTCCGGACGCCGACGCGGCGCTGCGGATCGCGCGCACCGTGCAGCCGGACGTCGTCCTCATGGACCTCAACCTCGGCGGCACGTCCGGCGTGGACGCCACCCGCGAGATCACCGCGGCGCTGCCGTCCACGAAGGTGCTGGTGCTGTCGGCGAGCGGCGAGCACAAGGACGTCCTGGAGGCAGTGAAGGCCGGCGCGTCCGGCTACCTGGTCAAGTCGGCGTCCGCGGTGGAGCTGGTCGACGCCGTCCACCGCACCGCCGCCGGCGACCCGGTGTTCACCGCGGGCCTGGCCGGACTGGTGCTCGGGGAATACCGGCGGATGGCCGACGCGTCCGCCGAGGACACCGCGGGTGCCGAGCCGCCGCGGCTGACCGAGCGCGAGACCGACGTCCTCCGCCTGGTCGCGAAGGGGCTGACCGCCCGGCAGATCGCCGAACGGCTGGTGCTGTCGCACCGCACGGTGGAAAACCACGTGCAGTCGACGCTGCGGAAGCTGCAGCTGCACAACCGCGTCGAGCTCGCCCGGTACGCGATCGAGCACGGTCTCGACGAGGAGTGATCCCTCAGGGGAGGACGGCGAAGCCGTTCCACTCGCCCTCCGGTAGCGCCGCCGGGCCCAGCCGCCACTGCGGTTCACCGGGGTGCCAGGCGGCGAGGACGCCGTCGGCGAGCACGAGGTCACCGGCGTCCGACCAGTCGAAGCCGCCGCCGCGTTTGAGGTGCTCGGTGATGAACGGCATGGCCGGGGCGTGTTCCCAGGTCGGCCCGTCCGGGCGGAGCAGCCAGATGTCCCGGGTCTGCGTGCTGGTGTTCCGGTAGGCGGGGTCGGCGAAGTCGGCGGCCCACACGGCACCGTCGCGCGAAGGCACCACGGTGGGCGCTCTGCCGATCGCCGGCCTGCTCAGCTGCTTGCTGGTGTTGGTGCGCAGATCGACGAGGGTCAGGTCGGCCAGGCCGTCGAGCAGCATCCAGTCGCCGGCGACGCCGAGGATGCGCGGGGCCTGCCGGACCGTGCGGCCGGTCGCCGGGTCGATCAGCGCGTCGGTCGACTCGGCGGCACCGGCGTTGATGGTGATCAGCAGGCCGTGCGCGGTCTCGGCGCGGACCTGGGTGCGGCAGCTGGCGGTCTGGCCGTGGCCGAGTTCGCCCGCCGAGAGCGAGACGTGCTGGAGGCGGCAGTCGTCCGGCGCGTCCTGCCGGATCAGCCACACGCCGTCGCCGACGGCGTCCGAGGCGGCCGACCAGGCGCGGCCGAGGGAACGCGGCGGGCTCGACGGCCCGGTGTAGTCGAGGATTTCGGCCGGCTCGGGGCTGGGCGTGTACGCCGGGTAGACCGTGAGGACGGCGTGTTTCCCGACCCGGACGACGCTCAGCCCGACGTCGCCGCCGGGGTAGCCGGGCGGCTTGGCCGCGGCCCCGTGGTCGGCGTCGAACAGGGTGGGGCCGGCGGTCGGCAGCAGCGCGGTGACCCCGATCCCGCCGGTCGCCCGCACGCCGGTGAGTCCCTCCCGCGGAGGTTGCGCGGTGGACGGCGGTGTCGTCGGGGCGGTCGGCGGCGCCGGTGCTTCGCCGGTGCACGCGGACAGCAGGACAACGGCCGCGACGGCGGCGGCGGCGCGGACTACGGGTCCGTTCAGGGTTTTCCCCCGATCTCCCTGGTCGAATCCGGTTCTACCATCGTTGACATGGGCGAGGAAGAGACCGCAGCGGCGGAACCGGTGACCGAAACCAAGCCGTTGAGCGAGCGCGATCTCCGGGTGTCCGACGACGAGCGCGAGCACGTCGTCGGTGTCCTGCAGAAGGCGATCGGCCGCGGCATGCTCGACCTCGACGAGTTCACCGAGCGCACCGACCGGGCGCTCGCGTCGAGGACCCGCGGTGAGCTGAACGCCGTGCTGGCCGACCTCGCCGGCCTGTACCACCCGGCCGCGGCCGTCGCCGCCGCTCCGGCGTACGCGCCTCCGGTGGGCTACGGCGGCTTCTCGCCGGGGCGGCGCTTCGAGCTCAACGCGAAGTACTCGTCGCTGCACCGCGGCGGGCCGTGGGTGGTGCCGTCCGAGATGGTCGTGCGCAACAAGTACGGCTCGACGAAGCTGGACTTCACCGAGGCCCAGGTGCAGTCGCCGGTGGTGCACATCGAGCTGGACGCCAGGTGGGGCTCGGTCGAGATCATCATTCCGGAACACGCCGCGGTGGACCTCAACGCGATCGGCGACGTCAAGTTCGGCGCCATGGAGGACAAGACGCGCAGCAACGGGCGGATGGGCAACCCGCGGTACGTGCTGAGCGGCCGGGTCCACGGCGGTTCGCTGGTCGTCCGGCACCCGCGGCGCGGGCTCTTCGGCTAGCCGGGGCCCCTCTGCCCCCGGCGTCAAGAAGGCCTCCCCACCCAGGCATCGGGTGGGGAGGCCTTCGCCGCGTCAGGCGGCCAGCGGCCGGACCGCACGCAGGTGCCGGGCGACGAACCAGACCAGGACGGCGAACGCGACGGCGGCCAGCCCGGCGACCACGTGCAGCCCGTCGGGCAGACCGTGGGAGCGGACGACGGCGTTGCCCAGCGTGCCGACCGTCGCGAGGCCGAAGGAGTAGCCGAACTCGTTGACGGTCTGGGCCAGCGAAGCGGCGGCGCCCGCCTTGCGCGGCGGGACCGAGCCGACGACGAGGTCCGTGCCCAGCGCGACCATCGGGCCGACACCCAGTGACGTCACGGCGAACCCGAGTGACGGCCACACCGGGCCGCCCGACGGGTCGACGAGGGCGAGGATCGCCATGCCGGACGCGGCGAGGGCGACCCCGCTCGCGATCAGCGCGCCCGGCCGGATGCGGCGGGCGAGCACCGGCGCGGCGAGGAAGCTGACGGTCGAGGCGGCCATCCCCGGCAGCAGGCCCAGCGCGGCCCCGACCGGCGACAGGTGCTGCGCGAGCTGGAAGAACTGCGCGACGAACAGCATGGTCGTGCCGCCGAGCATGCTGAACAGCAGCATCCCGCCGAGCGTGGTCCGGAACGCCTTCGCGGCGAACAGGCTGAAGTCGACGAGCGGATCGGCGAGCGTGCGCTGCCGCTTGACGAAGACGTACCCGAAGAGGCCGCCGACGACGATGGCGAGCGCCGGCCCGGCGTGGAGGCCGTCGCGGGCGAGCTCCTTGACGCCGTAGACGGCGGGCAGGATCGCGGCGAGGGAGAGGGCGACGCTCGGCAGGTCGAGGCGCCCGGCGGTCTCGTCGCGGTACTCCGGCAGCAGCTTCGGGCCGATGACCAGCAGCAGAACCATGGCGGGGACGCCGAGCAGGAAGACCGAACCCCACCAGAAGTGCTCGAGCAGGAAGCCGCCGACCATCGGGCCGACGATCGCGCCGACGGTGAAGCAGCCGGCCCAGATCCCGATCGCTTCGGCGCGCTGCCGCGGGTTCGTGAACATCGTGCCGATCAGCGAGAGCGTGGACGGAGCGAGCGTGGCCCCGGCGATCCCGAGCGCGGCCCGCGCGGCGATGAGCATGGCGGCACTGGTCGAGAAGGCGGCGACCACGGAGGCGGCCCCGAAGGCGGTGGCCCCGATGAGCAGCAGCTTCCGCCGCCCGATCCGGTCACCGAGGGTCCCCATGGTGACCATGAAGCCGGCGACCATGAAGCCGTAGGTGTCCATGATCCACAGCTGCTGGGTGCTGTCGGCGTGCAGGCTGACGGCGAGCTTCGGCAGCGCGAGGATGAGGACGAAGACGTCCAGCGAGACGAGCAGGGTGGGCAGGGCCAGCACGGCCAGCCCGATCCACTCCCGGCGCCCGGCCCTGGCGCCCTCGGCCGGTCCGGCCTGGGCCGGGGCGGAGATGGTGGCGGTCATGGTGAGGTCCTCTCGACTCGGTGCTTCGCTTCTCACCTGTTCGTCGAGCGGGCCGAGACGGGATCGACAACGGCCGGGATATTTCTTCGGGACGGCGTTGGGGCGGGTTGTCCACACCCCTCGATCAATGTGGACAACCACGCTGCTTCAGGTTCGCACAGGTCAGCACGGTCGGTGATGCCCGATAGACTGAAAGTGGGGGGGGTGCCCCTGCGAGCGGGGTTGATTCGCTGCTCGTCGAATCGACTGCCCGGGTCAGCGGCGCGCAGACGTCGACCGGCCGCCTGAGCGAGCGGCCGACGTCGGCGCGCCACGAGTTCAGGGGCGGGCCGCCGCGCGGGCTGAGGCCGGGTCCGAGGTGGCCACGGCCGCTTCGGCCAGGGCTTGGCACTCCGCGAGGGTGGTGGCCGCCAAGCTCGCGCCGACCGTGCGGATCGCCGGGGCGTTCATCGACAGGCTCGTCAGCCCCAGGCCGGTCAGGACCAGGGCCAGCCGCGGGTCCGCCGCCGCTTCGCCGCAGACGCCTGCCGGTTTGCCCGCTGCCTTGGCCGCGTCGCCGATCAGCTTCAGCAGGCGCAGGAGGCCGGGTTGCCACGGGTCGTTGAGCTTCGCGACCGCGCCCAGCTGGCGGTCCGCCGCGAACGTGTACTGCGCCAGGTCGTTCGTGCCGACCGAGACGAAGTCGACGACGTCCAGGATCTCCCGGGCGCTCAGCGCCGCCGCCGGGATCTCGATCATCACGCCCGCCCGGGCGATGCCCGCCGCGCGGACGCGGTCGGCGAACCAGGCGGCCTCCTCGACCGTCGCGACCATCGGGGCCATCACCGAGACCTCGGCGCCCGAATCCCCGGCCGCACCCGCGATGGCCTCGAGCTGGCGGTCCAGCACCTCGGGACGGTCGAACGCCACGCGCAGCCCGCGGACCCCGAGCGCGGGGTTCGGCTCGGCTTCGGGGGAGAGGAAGGCCAGCGGCTTGTCGGCACCCGCGTCGAGGGTCCGGACGATCACCGGCTTGCCGCGGAACGGCGCGAGCACGGCCGTGTAGGCGGCGCGCTGGTCGGCCACCGACGGCTCGTCCGAGGCGTCGAGGTAGCAGAACTCGGTGCGGAACAGGCCGACACCTTCGGCGCCCGCGTCGGCGGCGGCCTGCGCGTCGGCCGGGGAGCCGACGTTGCCGTAGACCTTCACGCGGTGGCCGTCGGACGTGGCGCCCGTGCCGTTCCACTCGGCGAGCTGGGCCACCGTCGCCGTGACGACCGGCGCCGAGGGGTCCGCGACTTCGACCGTGCCCGTGTCACCGTCGACCGCAAGCGCTTGCGCGTCCAGGGCCAGCAGCCCACGCACCGCGACGACGGCCGGGATGCCCAGCGCCCGCGCCAGGATCGCGGTGTGACTGGTGGGGCCGCCCTCCTCGGTGACCAGGGCGAGGACCTTCGCCGGGTCGAGGCCCGCGGTGTCGGCCGGAGCGAGGTCGCGAGCGACCAGCACGCTCGGCGACGCCAGCTCGGGCACCCCCGGCGGCGCGATGCCGAGCAGCTCGGCGACCAGCCGGTCACGCACGTCGCGGACGTCACGGACGCGCTCCGCCAGGTACCCACCGGCGGCGGCCAGCGCTTCGGCGAACCCTTCGGCGGCCTGGTGGACGGCTCGCGCGGCGGGCAGTCCCTGCGTCTTGACCAGCGTTTCGGCCTGGGACACGAGCGCCGGGTCGGCCGCCATCGCCGCGGTGGTGATGAGGATCGTCGCGGCTTCACCGGTGGCGGTCTCGGCCTGCTTCTCCAACCGCCCGGCGACGATCGTGGCCGCGGGCGCGATCCGGGCGGCCTCGGCGGCCGGATCCGCCGGGGCGGGCGTGGCGGCGGGCTCGCCGAGCGGCTCCGCGACTCGGACGACGGGACCGCTCGCGCGGCCGGGGCTGACGGCGACCCCGGACAGGGGCACCGCCGGCGTGCGCTTCCCGGCGGAGGCGGCATCGAACTCAGACATGGTCTAGACCATAGCTCAGATGAGCCTCGATATCTCGTGGTGGCGGGCACAAACCGCGTCGCCGGTCGCGGCTGGGCACCGGCCTCCCGGCCAGCATACGGCGGCCGGTCCGCCGCAGGTGCTCCCCGCGGCCGCGCAGCACCCGGTCGAACGGCATGATCGCGAGCCGGCCGGGCCGGCGCGCGTCCGCGATCGCACGCAGCTGAGCGGCGTAGCTGGGAGTGACCGCCGGATGGTCATTCCCCCAGGTCGGCGGCGGTGGGGTAGGACGGCTGCGCCCCGTGCCGCGTCACGCTCAGCGCCGCGACGCGCACCGCCCGCTTCGCCGCGGAAACCAGGTCGTCGCCGTCGGCGAGCGACGCGGCGAGCGCGCCCGCGAAGGCGTCACCGGCCCCGGTGGTGTCCACGGCCTCGACCTTCGGTGACTGCACCCGGCTCACCGAACCGGCTTCGACGACAACAGCGCCGGCCGCCCCGAGCGTGACGACGGCCGTCCGGGGTCCGAGGTCGAGCAGCTTCCGGAAGTCCGCGCCGGGCCCGGTCAGCCAGGCGGCCTCGTGCTCGTTGACCAGCAGGACGTCCAGCTTGGCCAGCGTCTCCGGGGAGAGCTTCGCCGCCGGAGAGAGGTTCAGCAGCACCTTCACGCCCGCTTCGGCGGCCCGCGCGACGGCGTGCTCGACGGTCGGCAGCGGCACCTCCAGCGAGACGACCATCACCTCGACCCCGTCGAAGACGGCGTCGACGTCGGCGGGTTCGAGGCTGGAGTTGGCACCGGGGGAGACGAGGATCGAGTTCTCGCCGTCCGGGGTGACCGTGATGTAGGCGATGCCGGTCGGCCGGTCACTGGTCCGCACGAGCCCGGTGTCGACGCCGGCGGCGCGGAGCGAGTGGAGCAGCAGCCTGCCGTAGGGGTCGTCGCCGACGGCGCCGAGCAGTGCGACGTCCGCCCCGAGCCGGCCCGCCGCGACGGCCGTGTTGGCTCCCTTGCCGCCCGGCGAGAGCACGGTGTCGCCGCCCAGCACCGTCTCCCCACCGGCCGGCCGCCGATCCACCGCGACGACGAGGTCGGCGTTGGCGGATCCCACAACGAGGACGTCGGAGTTCATACCCGCACTGTGCCAGAAACCGGTCCGGACCAGGTCAGCACCGGCAGGCGAGAGGAAAGTGAAGGTTTTTGTAACTTATCCGGGGCCGAGTGCGACAATCATGCGAGCAGCGGAAGGCCGTCACTCGATCGGGGGATGTCCGTCCCTCGGCCGTCACTTGGTGGCCCCGGTCCCGCTCTCCTGGTGCGTCATCGCGGAGACGTGATGACGTTGCCCCAACCGGCGCAAGCCGGGCAGGGCATCGGGTCGCCGGCGCCGATCACGTAGCCCCCCGAGTGATCGGCGTCGGCGGCGCCCTTTCACCCCTGGCCGAGCGCCAGGGGCACCCCGGCCGGCAAGACGCTCCGGATGTGCGTTTCGAACTGCCTCACCGCCGTCGCGCTCAGGGTGCGTGGCAGCCGGTACCAGCCATCGCCCAGCCGCAGGGGGTAGAGGTCCGGACGGTCGAGCGGGAAGTCGACGGCCGCGGCCCGGAACTCGAGGAGACCGGAACGCAGCCTCAGCTCCGCGATCTCCGGCCAGGAAACCGTGAACTTCCGGTAGTACGTCGTCCACCGGAGGCCGGCGGCCGAAAGCTCCAGGAGGACCCGCGCCTTCCGGGAACGGCTCTGTTGTTCGAAGACCGCCGGCCAGGTCGTGCCGACGAAGACGACGATGACCACGACGATGCACGCGGTGCGGAACCCGTTCCGCGGACCGAACTCGATCACGACGCCGAGCCCCACCTCGATCATGAGGGCGAAGAACTGCACCCAGCGGAACAGCACGCGGTTCCAGCCGTTGACGTGGATCGTGACGGAACCGGACGAATCGACCGGCGGCGGCACCCATTCCGGCTCCGCCGCCCGGACCGGCGGCGGTGGCGGTGGCGCTTGCGTGCTGGGGACGCGTTCGGCCGTGACGCTGACGTGCTTCGCCAGCAGCTCCCGCACGCCCGGGACTTCTGTCTCGTCGAGCTCGAGCCCCGCCACCAGGAAGCCGCCGTCGCCGATGCGGACGAGGCTCCGGCTGCGGCTTTCGAACCGGTCGTCCGCCGGGCGGAGAACGACCTGGTGACGGGCGCCTTTCTGGGTGCCTTTGACGACCGAAGCCGACCGGAGCTCGTCCCATCGCAGCGCCCACGCGAGTCCGCCGATCACCCGGGAGATCCCGGCGGGCTCGATGATGAGCTCGTTGCGGACCGGCTTCTTCAGCGACCGGAAGACCAGGTTCAGCCCCAGCAGTCCGAAGCCTCCACCGAAGACCCACCCGACCACGCCAGGATTCCGGTGCGTGGCCGCCAAAGCCATCCAGAGGAATCCGCCGGCCACGCACAGGAGCACGCCGGCGAGGATCCAGTGCGGCCCGTCGGTCCGCGAAACGACGAGTCGATCGCCCTGTGGCCCGGTCATTCGATCGACCCCGAGATCCGCTGCGTACCCGGCTGTTCGAAGACCGGGGGCTGCACGGTGGTTTCCTTCTCCGGGGCATCGTCGCCGCCGTCCGCCCAGTCGTCGACCCCTTCGGCCTGCTTCTTCCGGGACTCCTTGCGCCATTCCTTCTTGGCGTCATCCCGGACTTCCTTGCCGAAGTTCTCCCCGAACTTCTCGCCGAACTCCTTCCGGACGTCGCCGCGGAACTCCTTGCCGACGTTCTCCAGGTTCTCGCCGAGCGGCTTGTCCGCCGAGACGATCTTCTTCCACCGCTTCCGATCAGGCCGTTCGTCCTTGACCTTTTCGAGGAACGTCCGGGTGTCGCGCGGTTCGTTCTTGATCAGGCCGCCGACCTTCTTGAGCGGGCCGGGCAGGCGCTCGGCGCCGCGTTTCAGGGCACCCTTGACCCGCCGGAAGATGTCGCCGATGCGGTGGAACAGCTCCTGCGCCTTCTTGAAGGCCTTCAGCAGCTTCTTGATCCACTCCATGCACTTGCTGCCGGTCTTGACGGCTTCCGCGGTGCCCCCGGTGGCCATGGCCACCGGCAGGGCCGGGCCCGGGCACCGGCAGGCGATGCTGATGAGCTTGCCGACGCAGTCGGAGATCAGGTCGCGCACGATCGAGCGCACGACGCTCAGGATCGTTTTGCAGATGTCGACCAGCTTCGCGATCGCGTTGGCCCCGGTCGCCACCCCGGCATACGTCGCCGCACGATCTTCGGCGAAAGCTCGGTAGGCGTCCGCCGAGGCGCCTTCCCAGGCGGCGCTGTCCTTCTTGACGGTGTCCTGGAGGTCGGTGCTGATCTTCTCCAGTTCCTTGCCGACGTTCTCCCAGGTCCCGACCATGTTCTCCAGGGCCGTCTGGTCACCCGTGAGCCAGTCGAGCGGCTCCCGCAACCAGGGGAAGAACTCCATCGCCCAGCCGACGGCGACCGAAGCGAGGGTGCCGATCGGGTCCGCGACGAGTTCCACGAAATCGCCGGCACCGAACGCGGCGTTCAGCAGGCCTTCGGTCCAATTGCCGTCGGCAACGGCGGCACCCGCGTCCAGGAAGTCCTGGACGAGGCCGGCACCTTCCCAAAACTTGCGGTCGTCCGCCGCGTCCGTCTTGATCAACGGGTTGTCGGCCACGCCTCAGTCCTCCACCTTGAACAGGTCCTTGAACTCCGCCTCGTCGGCTTCCTTCAGCTGCTGCCACAGCTGGATGCGGGTTGAGTGGTCGTACGACGACGTCGACGCCGATTCGATCGCGATCTCCGCCACCTGCTGGGCGATCGCGCAGATCGCCGCGAGCGGGATGCCGAGCAGGCCGAACGCCTCGGGGTGCTCGGTCGCGCGGGCGGCTTCCTTGCACTTGTCGATCCGGTCGGTGATCGCCTCGATGTGGTCGCGGTGTTCCCGCAGCTCCTGCGGGTCGACCGCGAAGCCCGGGCCGCCTGGTCCAGCCATGGTTCCCTCTCCTCGCCCGCGCTTCAGCGCAGGTAGTCGCCGTCGCTGAAGTAGTCGTCGTCGCGGCCGCCCTCGGACGATGGGCGCGGCGGCTCCGGCGGTTTTGGCGGTTTCGGCTGCTGCCGCTCTTCTTCCGGCACGAACCGGTCACCTTCTTCGCGAGGTGCGGCCGGCGGGGCGAACCCTTCAGGTGCGGGTGCCGGGAACGCCTGCTCGAGCCGGCTGACCAGCTGGTTCATCACTTCGGGCCCGACCGGATCGGTGATCCCGGCCTGCATCGCCCCGGCGAGCTTGCTCTGGGCGGACTTGACGGTGCGGAGGATCTCCTCGGCGAGGTCCGGTTTGTCCCGCACGCCCAGCCCGATCTCCAGGCCGACGAGGTTGCCGGCGTGGTCGACCTTCACCCCGATCTGGCCGTCTTTGCTGCGCTCGCAAACCGAGACCGCTTCGATCTCGCTGACCATCCGATCGGCTTTGCGCTGCGACTCCGCCATCCGGGCCTCGAAGTCCGCGATCAGCTGCTCAGGATTCGACACGCGAACCTCCCCGTTCACGTCAGTAACCGTACGGCGACCGAGTGTGGCACACCGGTCCGACAGTTTCGGCGGAGTTCCGGTTATCCCCACCCCGATCGGGGCGCAAGCCCGGCGTTCGTGCTGGTCAGCGGCTCGCATTGGCGGCCGGGCGCCGATCGGCTCGTACAGTGGGTAACCGGTGAGGTATTGTCCGTGACGCAGGAGGGGAGATCGAACGCGAGGGGAGCGCGCGGTTCGATGGGGTTGTTCGGCGACATGCTCGACGCTGCCCAGCACGTCGGGTCGGAGATCGCGCACGCCGTCCAGTCGGGTGGCGAGCGGCTCGGCAACGTCTTGACCGGTGCGGGCGTCGGCCTGCTCGCGGGTGGGCTGCCCGGCGCGGTCGCGGGGGCGTACGTCGGCTCGCAGACCGGCACCGGGGCGGCGAACCCGCAGGCTTCCGGGCTGTCACCCGGCCAGCTGGTCCAGGCCGTGCGGAACGGTCCCGGCACCGAATCGCTGCAGCAGGTGCACCAGGCGGGCGTCGACCAGTCGACTTACCAGCGCCGGCTCGAGCAGGGCACGCGTGAGCTGACCGCTGATCTCGAATCAGCGTGGACCGGCGGCGCGTCGGACGCGGCCCGGGAGCGGCTCCGGCCGTTGACGGCGTCCGCGACCTCGGCGTCCACGACCCTGGACCGCAACTCGACGCTGGCCCAGGCGCAGATCGACCAGTTCCACCAGCTGAAGAACTCGCTGCACCCGGACGTCACCGACCAGCCGCCGACGCGCAGCGCCTGGGACACCGCGACGCCGTGGGACACCGACACCGAAGACAAGATCAACCAGTACAACCAGAAGGCCCAGGAGAACGTCGAGCGGTACAACGCGTATTCGCAGCAGTCCAGCTCGAACACCGCGGCCCGCACGATCGACTACGGCCAGCTTGGCGCGTACACCGGCGGCGACTTCAAGGTGCAGGACCCGAAGAAGCCGGTCGAGCCGCCACCACGCAAGCACACCCGGACCGGCGACGACGACCGGTCGATCGGGTCCCAGGTGCAGCCGCCGGCCGTTCACCCGCCGGTCGTCCAGCCACCACCGCCGGGGCACGTCACGCCGCCAGGGCAGGTCACGCCGCCGGGCGTGCACCCGACCGGCGTGGACGACAGCGTCCGGGCTCAGAGCTACGTACCGCCGTCGACGCAGTACCCGCCGGGCTACCAGCCACCGGGGACGGGACCAGGGAGTGGGTTCGGCCTCGGCTCGGGTCCCGGTGGCGGCTTCGGAGCCGGTTTCGGGCCGGGCTTCGGCCCTGGCGGCGGCTTCGGGCCGGGCTCGTCGTCCGGCACGGGCAGCGGCAGCGGCAGCGGCGTGGGCAGCGGGAGCGGCGCCGGATCCGGTGCCCGCGGCCCGGGATCGGCGTCCGGAGCCGGCGTCCCCGGCGAAGGCCGCCCCGGCGCGGCCGGCGGGATCCGCGGCGGTGCGGCGGGCAAGCCGGGCACGCCGGGGATGGGCGGCATGGGCCAGGGCGCGAAGGGCGGTAAGGGTGAGGAGGACACGGAGCACCAACGCGCGTCGTACCTGGTGGAGGCGGATCCGGAGAGCATCTTCGGTGGCTCCGACGAGCGGACGGTGCCCCCGGTGATCGGCCTGTGATCTTCCTGCCCAAGGCCGCCCTGCTCACCGCGTGGGAGTGGGAACGGCACGGCACACCGCCCGCGGTCCTCGGCGCCGACAACCTCTGGCTCGGCGACGAGACCCGCAAGCGGCTCGACGAGAACGTCCTCGACGTCCTGGCGTCACTCCGGCTGGCCGCGGGCGGCACGTTGACGCGCGAATTCCGCGACGTCCTGCGCGTCCTGGCGAAGGGCGTCCACCAGTTCACGGCGTGGCTGGGCGACATCGAAGCGGACGAGTCGGGTGCGGTGCTGGTCTCGGCAGCGGGCCCCGACGCGCTCCGGCTGATCCGGAAGGACGACACGGTCCGGATCGACACCGTGGAACCGTCGCGGCTCGCGGAGTCGCTGGTGGACGTGCTGCCGCCGGTGCCACCCGCCCGGATTTCGGCTGTGTCGATCCCGGAAGCGCGGTTCACAGGCCGGGCGGTCGAAGCGTCGTACGACCTCGACGACCCGACCATCGACCGGGTGCAGGACCCGTTGCCGTGGGTGCGCCGGCTGATGGCGGCGCGGCGGACGGGACTGCACCAGTGCTACGCCGTGAACCGGGGCATGCGCAGCGCGCCGATCACGGCGGTGGACGTCGCCGGGACCGGGCGGGTGCTGACGTACGCCTATCCGGGGCGCGAGCGGATGGTCAGCTTCCAGCCGGGCACCCGGGGTGCGCTGACCGATGTCCTGTACGCGACCCTGAACGGGTTAGGGGGAGGACGATGACGGGTTCGATGTTCAGCGGGCTCGGCTTCTGGGCGACGGACATGCCGAGCGGAGGAGCGCAGCCCGCTGGTGGGCAGGGCTTCGCGATGAGCTCCGACGAGATGCGGGCGATGCTCAAGAAGGCCGAAGACCAGCTCAACACCGTCAGCGAGCAGATCCGTCAGGCCGACATCCTGAGCCGGGCGAAGCCACCGGCGGAAGAGCCGGTCAGCCAAGCGGCGGTAAACGGCCGGAACGGCATCAACGAGGCCGGTCGCTACTACCAAGGCCATCTGCAGTACCAACTCGATTACTACACGGAGCTGACTCGCCGGATGAGGCAAGCACTCGGCATCACAGAAGCGGCAGACCAGCAGGCCGCGGATTCGACGAAGAAGATCAAGGGGTCGCTCGAATGATCCGACGGATTCTCGCCACTACGGCCGCCGCGATCACCGGAGTGGCAGTGCTGGCCTCCTGCACAGGCGACCGCCAGACACCCGGGACGGCCACCCCAGCTCCGTCGAGCAGTGCTGAACTGCCGAACAGCGGAGCACCGAAAGTGGACAACCCGTTGCCGGCGAAGGTTCTGGAGGGCAGCCCGTGCGATTCGGCCCTCACCCACCAGCAGTTGACGGACTACCTCGGACAACCCGGCGCCGCGAAACCCAAGGACTCGGAGCTGGGGCCGATGTGCGACTGGGCCAGCACCTCGGGAAGCGGCGCCGGGATCCTGGTCGCCTTCGAGACGAAAACCGGCCAAGGACTCAGCCTCACCTACAAGGTCGAAAAGCCGAAGGCCAGCCGCTGGGTTGACGACCTGACGCCGGTCCAGGGTTATCCGGCCGTCGGTTACGTCGACGTGGGCGCCAGCGGTCAACGCAGCTGCGTGATCGTCGTCGGTGTCGCGGACGACTTGGCCTATTCGGTCTCTTTGGTCCTGGGCAGTGACTCGGGCAAGGACGCCTGCCAGCTCGGGCGCGGAGTCGCCGACACGGTGCTGACCAACCTCAAGGCGCGGGCCTGAGCTGCACCTTTTCGTTACGGCAGACCTCGCGTTGATGCAAAATCTGTCGTACCAACCACCTAGACTGTTCGGATGAGCCACCCCACCCGGAGGGGTCGCGCGCGTGCGGCTACCGAACAGGACATCCGGCGCACCGCCCGGAAGCTGCTCGTCGAGCAGGGGCCGGAGGCGGTGACCTTGCGCGCCATCGCGCGGGAGCTGGGGATCACCGCGCCCGCGCTCTACCGGTACTACGAGTCTCGGGACGACCTCGTCGAGAACCTGCGGCTGGACGTCTGCGCCGACCTGGCCGACGACCTCGCCGAAGAGATCGCCGAACTCCCGGACGACGGGATGCTGCAGCTGTTCGCCATCTGCAAGGGCTTCCGGCGGTGGGCGCTCACCCACACGAAGGAATTCACGCTGGTTTTCGCGTCGCCGACCGGCGGGGTGGGCTCGACGTCGGGAAGTGCGCTGAGCCGGGTCGACGAGCCGTTCGGACGGATCTTCCTCGCCGCCGCCGGGCGCGTTCTCGCGCGGCACGACATCGTGCTGCCGTCGGCCAGCGGCGTGCCCGACGAGCTGCGGGACGACCTGAAGACCTTCCAGGAGTCGCTGGTCGCCGTGCTCGTCGAGTCCGATCAGGGCGTGCCGGTGGAGAAGATCGACCTCGGCGTGACGTACCTGATGATCCAGTTCTGGGCCCGGCTCTACGGGCACGTCACGCTCGAGGTATTCGGCAACTACCCGATCCCGATGTCCAAACCGGACGTCCTGTTCGAGGCGATGCTCGCCGACCTCGCGCGGGAGATCGGGCTCTACTCCGGTTAGGCCGCGTGGCCGCCGTCCACGGACAACACCGCCGCCGTCACGTACTCGGCGCCGGGTGAAGCGAGGTAAGCGACCGCCGCGGCCACCTCGGACGGCCTTCCGTAGCGGTCGAACGCCGTAAGAGCGCGCTGATCCGCCGCGTACGGGCCGTCGGCCGGGTTCATGTCCGTGTCCGTCGGGCCCGGGTGGACCAGGTTCACCGTGATGCCGCGCGGCCCCAGCTCGCGTGCGAGCGCCTTGGTCAGGCCGACCATCGCCGCCTTGCTGGTCGCGTACAGCGCCATGCCCGGGCCGGGCACGCGATCGGTGACGCAGCTGCCGATCGTGATCACGCGGCCGCCGTCGGCCAGGACACCGGCCGCGGCCTGCGTCGCCGCGAACACGCCGCGGACGTTCACCGCCAGCACGTGGTCGACGTCCTCGATCGCAGTCTCGGTGAAAGCGCCGACGAACCCAACACCCGCATTGTTGACCAGGACGTCGAGCCGGCCGAACTCCGCGACGGTCGCCGAAACCGCCGCCGACACCGCGGCCGCGTCGGCCGAATCCGCCTGGATCGCCAGCGCGCGGCGGCCGAGGTTCTTGATCCGGTCGACCACCTCGGCCGCCCGCGCGGCGTTGTTCTGGTACGTCAGCGCGACGTCCGCGCCGTCCTCGGCGAGCCGCAGTGCCGTGGCCGCTCCGATGCCGCGGCTGCCGCCCGTCACGAGCGCCACCTTGCCGTCGAGGGTCATCCCGGTTCTCCTTCGATTGAGCCATTTCGTTGACTGCTCAATCAAATCGGGAACACGCGGAAAGTACCGGCGGCTTTCCGACAGCGCGCTACAGGACGATGTTGACCAGCCGTCCCGGCACCACGATGACCTTGCGCGGCGCGCCGTCGCCGATCATCGCCGCGACCTTCTCGTCCGCCAGCGCCGCCGCCTGGACCTCATCCTGAGACGCGGAAGCTGCGACCGTGACCCGGGAGCGGACCTTGCCGTTGACCTGGATCGGGTATTCGACCGAGTCCTCGACCAGGTACTTCTCGTCCACCACCGGGAACGGGCCCTGCACCAGCGAGTCCACGTGGCCCAGCCGGCGCCACAGCTCCTCCGCCAGGTGCGGCGCCAGCGGCGCCAGCATCAGCACCAGCGGCTCGGCCAGCTCACGCGGCGTCGACGCGGCCGCGCCGTACACCTTGGTGACGTGGTTGTTCAGCTCGATCAGCTTCGCGCCCGCGGTGTTGAACCGCATCTCGGCATAGTCCTCGCGGACGCCGGCGATGGTCCGGTTCAGCACCTTCCGGTCGACCTCGGTGGCGTCCTCAGTGGACACTCGCAGCTCGCCGGTCGTCTCGTCGACGACCAGGCGCCACAGCCGCTGCAGGAACCGGTGCGCACCCACGACGTCCTTGGTCGCCCAGGGACGCGACATCGCCAGCGGGCCCATCGCCATCTCGTAGAACCGGAACGTGTCGGCGCCGTAGTTCTCGGCCATCTCGTCCGGCGTGACGACGTTCTTCAGGCTCTTGCCCATCTTGCCGTACTCCTGGGTGACCTCTTCGTCGTTGAAGAAGTACTTCCCCTCGCGCTCCTCGACCTGCTCGGCCGGGACGTAGACGCCGCGCGCGTCCGTGTACGCGTACGCCTCGATGTAGCCCTGGTTGAACAGCTTCCGGTACGGCTCCTTGGACGTCACGTGGCCCAGGTCGAACAGGACCTTGTGCCAGAACCGCGAGTACAGCAGGTGCAGCACCGCGTGCTCGACGCCACCGACGTACAGGTCGACGCCGCCGGTGTCGTCCGCGCCGTGCTCGCCCGGGCGCGGGCCCATCCAGTACTGCTCGTTTTCCGGCGCGCAGAACGTCTCGCTGTTCGTCGGGTCCACGTAGCGCAGCTGGTACCAGCACGAACCCGCCCAGTTCGGCATCGTGTTGATGTCGCGGCGGTAGGTCTTCGGGCCGTCGCCCAGGTCCAGCTCGACCTCGACCCAGTCGGTGGCGCGGGCCAGCGGGGACGACGGCATCGAGTCGCGGTCCTCCGGGTCGAACGTCACCGGCGAGTAGTCGGCGACCTCGGGCAGCTCGATCGGCAGCATCGACTCGGGGACGGCGTGCACTTCACCATCGGAGTCGTAGACCACCGGGAACGGCTCGCCCCAGTAGCGCTGACGCGAGAACAGCCAGTCGCGCAGCTTGTACTGGACGGTCCCGGTGCCGGCGCCCTTTTCGGCCAGCCAGTCGATGATCGTCTTCTTGGCCTCGGCGACGTCCATGCCGTCCAAGAAGCCGGAGTTGATCGCCGGACCGTCACCGGTGAACGCCTTGCCGTCGAAGCCTTCGGACGGCTGCACGGTCCGGATGATCTCCAGGCCGAACTTCTCGGCGAACTCCCAGTCGCGGACGTCCTGGCCGGGGACGGCCATGATCGCGCCGGTGCCGTAGCCCATCAGCACGTAGTCGGCGACGAAGATCGGGATCTGCTTGTCGTTGACCGGGTTCGTCGCGTACGCGCCGGTGAAGACGCCGGTCTTCTCCTTGTTCTCCTGCCGGTCCAGCTCGGACTTCCGCGACGCGGCGACGCGGTACTCCTTGATGGCCTCGGCGGGCGTCGCCGCGCCACCGGTCCAGCGCTCGTCGACGCCCTCGGGCCACGCCTCGGTCACCAGCTTGTCGACCAGCGGGTGCTCCGGCGCCAGCACCATGTAGGTGGCGCCGAACAGGGTGTCAGGCCGGGTCGTGAAGACCTCGATCGCGTCGTCGCCGGACTTGAAGGTGACGCGGGCGCCGTGTGAGCGGCCGATCCAGTTCCGCTGCATGGACTTGACCTTCTCCGGCCAGTCCAGCAGGTCCAGGTCGTCGACCAGGCGATCGGCGTATGCGGTGATCCGCATCATCCACTGCCGCAGGTTGCGGCGGAAGACGGGGAAGTTGCCGCGCTCGCTGCGGCCGTCCGCGGTGACCTCTTCGTTCGACAGCACCGTGCCCAGGCCCGGGCACCAGTTGACCGGCGCTTCGGAGATGTACACCAGGCGGTGGTCGTCGATGATCGTCTTCCGCTCGGACGCGCTCAGCGCGCCCCAGTCACGACCGTCCGGCGTGGGACGGGAGCCGTCCGCGAACGCGGCCTCCAGCTCGGCGATGGGGCGTGCCTTGTCCGCAACCTGGTCGTACCAAGAGTTGAAGATCCGCAGGAAGATCCACTGCGTCCAGCGGTAGTACTCGGGGTCGATGGTGGAGATGCGACGGCGTTCGTCGTGGCCCAGGCCCAGGCGCCGGATCTGGCGCAGGTAGGTCCGGATGTTCTCTTCGGTCGTCTTGCGCGGGTGCTGCCCGGTCTGGACCGCGTACTGCTCGGCCGGCAGGCCGAACGCGTCGAAGCCCATCGTGTGCAGCACGTTGCGCCCGATCATCCGGTGGTACCGGGCGAAGACGTCGGTGCTGATGAAGCCCAGCGGGTGCCCGACGTGCAGACCGGAGCCCGACGGGTACGGGAACATGTCCTGGACGAACAGCTTGTCGCTGGGCACCGGCTGCCCCTCGACGGCGAGCGGCCCGACGGGGTTGGGCGCGTGGAAGGTGCCCTGGTCGGCCCAGTGGTCCTGCCAGCGCTGCTCGATCTGACCCGCCAGCGCGGCCGTGTAGCGGTGCGCGGGGACGTCGGCGGGCGTCCCTGTCGTCTCGGTCATGACGTTTTCCTTTGTTCGAGCCGCTCCAGAAACAACTCGACCCCTCAGCCACCAGGGCATGAGGGGTCGCCGCGCCGGCCGGGCCGGACCCGGTCAGCGCGGCAGGCTAAGGAGCAGCCGAGCCGTGTTCACACTGTCATCGTAACTTGCTGGTCAAAGCCGTTCGGAGGGGACTGCCAGTGCGGCGAACTGGGTGACCTGGGTCGCCGAGAAGTTGTTGTCGCTGACGATGATCAAGCTGCGCTCGCCGTTCGGCAGCGCCGGACCCCACGTCATGCCCTCCAGGTTGTCTACAGTGGACAGACCGAGGTCGGCGGCGTCGAAGAGGAACCGCTTCTTCACCGGCCTGACGTGCTTCGCGTCGGCCAGCGACTTCACGTCCAGGACGTTCGTCGCGCCCTTCGTGTCGATCTCGTAGACGCGCACCTTGTTGCCGACACCCGTGCTGAACGAACGCTCCATCATGAGGAACTTCGTCGGGTCGGCCTGGTCGACGGCCAGCATCGAGGACACGCCCGTGGTCGCGAACGCCGTCGAGGGCACCGGCGCGGCGAACAGCGGCTCCTGCGGGTAGGCGTACTGCGCCAGGACCGGGCCGAACCGGGACTGCAGCGTGATCCGCGAGAGCGCGCCGGTGGTCGTGGTCGCCTCCGGGCCGTCCTGGAGCAGCGGGCCCTCGACCTCGCTGGCCAGCAGCGAGCCGAAGCCGGTGAAGGTGATGCCCTCGAGCACGAGGTTCTGCCGCGGCCCCGCCGTCGGCGTCATCTTCTCGTTCGCGGGGATCGGCAGGTCACGGACGTACCGGCCGTCGCGGCGGGCCTCGCGGATCGACGGGTCGATCAACGTCGTCGCCGTCCGCTCCCCCTCCTGCGACCAGTAGTAATCACCGCTCCAGGGGTCGACGCGCAGCTCTTCGGGGTCGATCGTCTGCTCGTTCTGCGGCTGCGCCGGGTCGTTCCGCGCGAGCGGCGGGTACGGCGTGCCGTCCGGGCGCAGCAGCGGCTGGGTCCCGGTGAGGGTGACCGGGCCGACGCCGTTCACCGACACCGGGAAGTTCGCCGTGTAGAAGCGGGCCGGGTTGATCGCCGACCGGTCGTCGCAGATCAGCGCGTAACCGCCGGTCCGGGGGTCGTAGTCGATGCTGGACAGGCCGCCGACCGTCGTGCCCTGGACCTGAAGGGCGTTCGGGACGATCTGCTCGCCGAGCAGCCGGATCGGCCGCTGGTGACTCTGGGTGGCCTCGGCCGGCGCCGCGGCGAGGGTTCCCCCGATCAGGGCAGCGGCCAGGAGGGTGGGCAGTACACGCGGTGACATGGCCTGTAGCACAGTCGATCAGGGTATCCGGCAGGTTGCCGCGAGGTCACGCTTATCCTTGACCTCGTGTTCGCTATCGCGCTGGTTCCGATCGTGCTGGGTCTGCTCGTCGGCTTTGGTGGGTTGCTCGGGTTCCGCGAGCGCTTGACGCGCGAGGGCGGCACCGGGGTGCGCACGCAGGCGGCGTTGCGCAGCGAAGAAGCCTTCAAGCTGGCCAACCGCGTCGCGGGCCTGCCGACCATGGCCGGAGGCGCGATCTCCGTGCTCGCCGGGCTGGCCGGGCTCGCCATGCCGACGACCGGCGGCCTGATCGCCGCCGCGTTCGCGGGCGTGCTCGCCATGCTGCTGCTGGTCATGGGCGGTGGTGTGCTCGGCAACCGGGCCGCGCTGAGCGTGCCCGCCCCGGCTCCCGCGGCCCCCGCCGGGTGCAGCGGCTGCGCGTGCGGCGCAGGCGGCTGCGGCGTCTTCAAGAGGGAAGACGCCTAGCCTTGCCCGGCTAGTTCCGCTGGAGGTCGCCCGGGTGGGTGGCCAGCAGCGCCAGCGGGATGCCCTGACGGCGCAGCACCTGGCTCCACAGGTCGCCGTCCGGTGAGGCCAGGATGTCGCTCGGCAGCGCCGGCACGATGACCCAGTCGTCGCGCTCGATCTCGCCGGCCAGCTGCCCCGAGTCCCAGCCCGCGTAGCCGGCGAACACGCGCACGCCGCGGACCTTCGGCACCAGCACCTCGGGATCGGTGTCCAGGTCGACCAGCGCGACCGGCCCGCGGACCGCGATCACGCCCGGCACGCTCGCCGCCGTTTCTCCGGTGCGCAGCGCGGCCAGGCACAACGCCGTCTTCTTCTCGACCGGCCCGCCGACGAACACCGCCTGCGGCTCGGCGACGTGCCCGCCCCAGCTGGGCAGGACGTCGTGCACGGCGACGTCGCTCGGCCGGTTCAGGACCACGCCGAGCGTGCCTTCCTCGCGATGGTCGATGACGAACACCACGGTCCGGCGGAAGTTGGGGTCGACCATCGTGGGGGCGGCGACCAGGAGCGTTCCCGGTTCAACCTCGGCATCCGCTGGCACGCGACCCATGATCCCACCCTTGGCCCGGCGAATTACTTCGGCTCGGGAACAATCGTCCCAGCAGCCTCGTTTGAAACAGTGGTCGGTGCACTCCGTGTCCCCCGGGCTCACTGAAGAACCGCCTTTGTGGAATACCGTCCGGCTGGAGCCACACTGCGCATAGCCGCCGAGAGGCGACCTCAGTGCGCCGACCACCTACTACTCTGGTTCCGTGACGATCAGCGCCCACACGGCGACAGTGCGAAAAGGGCCGCGGGCACTGCTCAAGGACCCGGCGTTCCGCCGTCTGCTCTTCACCCGCTTCGCCGCCAGCTGGGGTGACGGCGTCTTCCGCGCCGGGCTCGCCGGCGCCGTGCTGTTCAACCCCGAGCGCGCTGCCGACCCGCTGGCCATCGCCGGTGGGTTCGCCGCGCTGCTGCTGCCGTACTCGGTCGTGGGGCCGTTCGCCGGAGCCCTGCTGGACCGCTGGGACCGCCGTCGCGTCCTGATCTTCGCGAACCTCCTGCGCGGGCTGGCGATCGCCGCCGCGTCCACCGCCGTCGGGCTCGGGTTCGGCGGCCTCGGCCTGTTTTCGCTGGCCCTGACCGCGGAAGGGATCTCGCGCTTCATCGGCTCCGGACTCTCGGCGTCCCTTCCCCACGTCGTCGAAGAAGAGAGCGTCGTGACGGCGAACGCGTTCGCCACGACACTCGGCTCGGTCGTCGCGGTACTCGGCGGCGGCTGCGCGATCGGCCTGCGGGCGCTGTTCGGCAGCGGCGACATCGGCTCGGCCTACACCACGGCGTTCGCCGTCCTCGGCACCCTGGTTTCGGCGTTCATCGCGCGCGGTTTCACGCGCGGAGTGCTCGGGCCGTCGGTGGTCGACGAGCCGCCGAACCCCGTGCTGGCCGTCGCGCGCGGGCTGGCCGACGGCGCGAAGCACGCGTGGCGCGCGCCGAGCGTCACCGCCGGGTTCGTCGCGCTGTTCGCGCACCGGGCGTCGTTCGGGGTGTCGCTGCTGGTCACGGTGCTGTTGATGCGCAACTACTTCACCGACCACGGCGTCTTCCGCTCCGGACTGCCCGGGCTGGGGCAGATGGCCGCGCTCGCCGGGGCCGGGCTCCTGCTGGCCGGGCTGCTGACCGCGCGGATCATCCGCGTCTTCGGCCGGTTGCGCGCGGTGCTCGGCGCGTTGCTGCTGGCGGCGATCGCGCAGTCCGCGCTGGGCCTGCCGATGGTGCTGCCGCTGGCGCTGGTCGCGTCGTTCGTGATCACCGGGGCCGGGCAGGTGCTCAAGCTCTGCGTCGATTCGTCGATCCAGCTCGACGTCGCCGACGAAGCCCGCGGCCGGGTGTTCGCGCTGTACGACACGCTGTTCAACATCACGCAGGTGGCAGCGGTTTCCCTGGGCGCGCTGGTGGTGCCGGACGACGGCCGTTCGCCGGGCCTGCTCATCGCCGCGACGGTCTGCTACCTGGTCGGCGGAGCGGGTTACGTGGTCGCTCGGCGTCGCACGATTCGCTGAGGCAAACCCCCGAACCGGTCACGGTGACTGCTCCATTGGCATTAGGGTGACGGGCAAGTCATCAGAAGGTTCGAGGGAACACCGGGGGCACCTGTGACCACCGCGGGCGACGACCGTGCTCGGCTCGAAGCACGCAATGCCGCGATGAAGGACCAGATGGACACCCTCCTGGAGAACTTCGAGCGGCAGACCGCGCAGCTGCGCGACGCCCAGGCCGCGGCGGCGGAAACCACCGCTCAGGTGCAGTCGCCCGACGGGCTGGTGCGCGCCACCATCGACGCCGGCGGCGGCCTCGCGAACCTCGAATTCGCCTCGAACACCTTCGAGCGCACGACGCCCGCCCAGCTCGCGACGACGGTCCAGACGTTGGTGCGCCAGGGATCGTTGCAGGTCAAGCAGAAGATCGCCGCCCTGATGGCGCCGATCACCGAGGGCCTGCCCGACCTCGCCGACCTGGTCGAGGGCGCGCCGTCGCTGGCCGGGCTGGTGCCACCGATGCCCGAGTTCGCCGAGGACGCTCCGGCACCGCGTCCGGAGTCGTTCGAAGACACCGGTTCGATCCTGCGCAACGAGCAGGCGCCGCCGGCTCCCGCGCCGAAGCCGGCTCCCCAGCGCGTCCGCCCGCCGCGTGACGAGGACGAGGAGCCACCGTCGTCCTGGATGACGAGGGGCGACTGATGCCGGACGGGGGTTCCGGGTTCACCGCGGAGCCGGACGCGGTCCTGCGCGCGTCGAACGGCCTGGTGACGGCGGCCGACGGGCTCGACAACGCGGCGAAGGCGCTGCAAGCCGCCCTCGCGTCGCAGGGCGAGTGCTGGGGCGGCGACGACTCCGGCAAGGAGTTCGCCAAGGACTACGTGCCGGGTGCGCAGGGCGCCGTCGAGGGGTTCACCAACCTCGTGCAGGGGTTGCGGGGGATGCAGCAGAACGTCGCCAAGTCGATGAAGGCCCTTTCGGGCGCCGACGAAGACGTGACGTCCCAGCTCGGCAAGGGGCAATGACGCGTGGGGATGGAGATGCCCGACGCGGTCAAGTGGCTGCTGCCGATCGTCGTCGGGGAGAGCTGGCCCGAGGGCGACGAGACCAAGCTGCGCGCCCTGCGCGACGCGTGGCACACGGCGTCGTCGGCGATCGGCCCGGTGTCGGAGACGGGTGGCCAAGCGGCGTCCGGCATCCGCGACAACTGGACGGGTGACGGCGCCGACGCGTTCGCGGAACAGTGGAAGAAGTTCGTCGAAGGCGACGAGGCGTACTTCAAGCAGCTGGCCGACGCGACGAAGGCCCTCGGGGATTCGTGCGATCAGACGGCACTGGACGTCGAGTACACGAAGTACATGATCATCATCTCGCTGATCGTGCTGGCGGCCCAGATCGCGGCGATGATCGCGGCGGCGGCGGTGACGTTCGGCGGCTCGACGGCCGGGATCGCGCCCGCCCAGATCGCCACCCGGATGACCGTGCAGATGCTGTTCCGGCAGCTGCTCGAGAAGCTGGCTCAGCAGGGGTTCAAGCAGGTCGCCAAGGAGCTGCTGGAGAAACTGCTCAAGCAGGGCCTCAAGAAGATCGGCATGGAGGTCCTGAAGAACGAGGCCATCAACCTCGGCATGGACGTGGGCATCCAGGGCCTGCAGATGGCGAAGGGCGATCGGCAGAGCTGGGACTGGTCCAAGACGTCCGACGCGGCGATTTCGGGCGCGGTGGGCGGAGTCGTGGGCGCGGCTTCGGGATCCATCGGCCGCGGCGCCACCGAGGGGCTTTCGCACAGCGCCGGCGGCCAGATCGCGGACGCCGCGATGCGCGCGGGAACCCGAGGCGCGGTCGAGGGCGTGGCGCAGACGGTCGGGCAGGCGGCGGTGACCGGCGATCTGGGGTCGCTGACGCCGGAGCAGCTGCTGATGGGTGCGTCCAGCGGGGCGGTGGGGGGTGCGGTCGGGGGCGCGAAGGAGCAGCTGCACTCGGTTCACGAGACGAATATTCCGGGGGAGCCGGGAGGTTCGGGTTCTTCGCCGGAGCGGTCGTCGCGGGGGGAAGACGCGTCGGGTGGGGAGCGGCCGGAGACCCGGGAGGCGCCTTCCGAGGCCGAGTCGCGGGGGGAGGACGCACGCCGGGAGCCGTCCGCGGAACCTGAGTCGCGCGGCGAGGGAACCCGGCGTGAAGCGTCGTCCGAGCCTGAAGAGCCACGGCGCGAGGCGTCGTCTGGACCGGAGACGCGGGCGGCTGCCGAACCGGAGGTTCAGCGGGAACCGCAGCGTGCGGACAGCGCGCCTGAACATCGCGCGCCCGAGGCATCGCGGCTGGGTGCCGATCCGGTTCACCAAGCGGAACGGCAACCCGAGGCACACCGCGCGGTTGCCGAGCAGGCCCCGCCGGCGGCCGGACCGTCGCAGGGCGGCTACGGCATGGCTCCACCACCGGGCTCCGGCCCGGAACCAGGTCGGCCGAGCGTCGGACGCCCGCAGGAAAACGTCGGAGCGGCCGGCTTCACCGGCGGCCCGAGCCAGCCGTTCGCGGCGGACGGGGGTGCGGCGCCGTTCCAGAACGGTCCGTCTCCGCAGCAGGTGCCCCCCGCGGGTGGGTTCACCCCGCCCCCGCCGGGTGGGATGCCGAACGCCGGCGGCCCGGGAAGCGCGGGTGGTCCCGGCCCTCGCTCGGGTGGGCCGACACCGCCGCCGATGGCACCGCGTGGTGGGCAGCCCACGCACGAACAGCCGCGACGGGTCCCACCGCAGGATCCCCGCCGGTTGTTGCAGGGTGGGCAGCCGCCCATGTCGCGTGGAGGCCAGCCGACGGCCCGGGCAACCGGCCGGCCGCCCCAGCCCGTCCAGCCCGGCGGGCAGCTTCACCAGGGCGGACAGCCGCCGGCCCAGCCGGGCTCGCAACCGCGCCACGGCGGGCCGCCCGCTCAGCCCGGACACCCACCGGTTCAGCCCGGCGGGCCGCCATATCAAGGCGGACCGCCGCACCAGAACGGGCAGCAATCCGTCCAGCCGGGAGGACAGCCGCCGCAGGGTGCGCGGCCACATCCAGGCAGGCAGGCATCGCCGGGTGGGCCACTGCCTCAGGGCGGGCAGCCGACGCAGGGTGGGCCGCCGCCGCAGCACGGTGGGCAGCCGCAGCACGGTGGGCCGCCGCCGCAGTGGGGGCCGCGGGTGGCCGGTCAGCCGCACTTCGGGCCGCCGGTACAGGGTGGGTTGCCGCCGCACGATCCGCGGGCGGTGCCGCCGGCGCGTCCGCCGGTGCCTCCTCACGGGGGGCCGCGGCCGCCGATGGCTGGGGGGCAGCGTCCTGCCGGGTATCCGAACCAGCCGCGGGGGCCGCAGGGACCCGGGCCCCATCCGGGTGGGCGGCCGCCCGTGCCGCCGCAGGATCCGCGGTTGGGGCCGTCGCGGCCGGCGGGAGCGCCTCAGGTTCCGCCGCCACGGTTCGGTCCGCCGCAAGAACACCTTCCGCGCGGTCCTGTCGAGCAGCCGCGGCCGACGGATCCGCGGATGCCCCACGAGCGGCCGTTCGAGCAACCGGTCGTGCAAGAGCGGCCGATGCCCGCAGCCGAATCGGGATCCGCTCCGGCAGAGCCCGCCGCCGAACCGGTGGCGCGCGAGCAGGCGGTGCGGGAGCAGCCGGCCAAGCACACGCCGGAGGCGGCCGACGCCCAAAGCCCCGTCCAGCACGAACAACCCGCCGGACACGGGACCGACGAGCCCTACCTCGCCGACCCGGGATTCCGCACCGAGGATCCCGCCGGGGTCCGGCGGATCGAGGACACCTTCCTGGACTCCGGGCGGCACAGCCCGGAGTCCGGCGAGTGGCGGCACGAACAGGTCCGGCGCGAAGCCCTCGCCAAGCGCGACGAATTCCACCCCGGTGTCTCCGATGCCGGCGCATTCGCCGTGCACGCCTACACCCGGTACGAAATGGTCGGTCCGCTCAACCACGCGCTGCGGACGGGCGGTCCCGAACTCCTCGACCTGGCTCCGCAAGCGGGCGCGCTCGTCTCCGGGCTGAACGAACTCCCGCCGCACGCCGGGACCGTTTCGCGGCGGATCGACTTCCACGGGGATCCCGCGCGGCTCCAGGCTTTCCTCGGGCGCTTCCACGGGGGTGCCCACATCACCGAACCGTCGTTCCTCAGCTCGTCGAAGGTCGACGCGGAGCATCCGCGCAGCAGCTTTCCCGGCGAGGTCGAGATGCGGATCCAGGCCAAGACCGGCCGGGACGTCGAAGCCCTGGCCAGCATCGGGCACGAGCGCGAAGTCCTCTTCAAAGCCGGGACGCAGTTCGAGATCACCGGCATCGAGAAGGGCCCCGGGCACCCGGACAACCCGAACCGGCGGCCCGGCGAGCCGCAGTGGGTCGTGCACGCCGAAGAGATCGCTCCCGGCGATCCGCGGCACCTCGGCGAGGCCGAGGCCCGGAACGCCGTCGAGCAGCGCCGGGCGGATGAGCGCGCCGACGAGGAACGCTTCCAGCGGGAAGCCGATGCCGAACTCGAGCAGTTCTACGCCGAGCACCCGCACCTGAAGCCGACCGGCGAGATGTTCAAGCTGACCGCCTTCGACGACCCGGGTGCGCCGCCCGCGCCCGTGCGGCGGCCGCCGGCCACGGGCGAGCCCGAAGGTGGCTGGGCTCAGCTCGCCGAGCCACTCCGCCCGGGCGGCGCGCCCGTGCTGCACGCCGGGTCCGTCGAGACGCCGCAGCAGCACGCTCGTCTCGTCCGCGACGCCGTTCCCGAGCTCGGCGCGGTCAACACCCGCAACCACTACAGCGCGGACGCGCTCGAAACCGGCTTCCGGACCAACGCCGCCGAGTCGATGGTTGCCTTCGAACGGCGGATGACCGGCGAGGACGTCGTCGCCGGGCCGGCCCGGCAGCAGAGCCTCGCGCACGTCGGCGACCAGCTCGGCGGGCGGTGGAGCAGCCGGGAGAGCTTCGACGGCGTCGCGCAGGAGCTGGGCGAACGCCCCGTCGGCGCGCGGACGGCCGTCGCGTTCGAGCATGTCACCGGGGAGCCGCCCCACGTCGAGTCGCGGCTGGTCGCCGCCGTGCACACCGAGCACGGGATCGTGTTCGCCGATCCGGTCACCGGACGGCTCGCCGAGCTGCCGCACGACGCCACCGGCATCCACGCCATGCCGCTCGGCGGCGGGGAAGTACCGCACCAAGCCATCGCCGACCGGCTCAACCCGGCGCCCGAGCGGGTGCCGCACGACGAGGGCTACCTCTTCGACGGTGACCACCGCGGCACGCCGGCCGACCACGAAAGCATCCGCCGCGCGGTCGGCGACGAGGGCATCTACCAGCAGATCCACGACCGCGCGCTGGCCCGCCGGGACGCCGCGGGCCTGCCCCTCACCGACGAGGGCGCCGTCGCGGTCCACGGCTACACGCGCGGTGAGTACGCCTACGACGTCAACGAGGCCCTGCGCCGCGGCCCCGGGCACCCCGGGTTCGACCTCGCGCAGGCGAACACCCGCGCCATCACCGACGGCCTCAACCAGGTCCCCCGCGAGTCCGGGGAGACCGTCCGCGGCATCGACGCCGGCGGCGATCCGCGGCTGGCCGAGCTCGTCGCCGGGCCGTACGAGCCGGGCGCGGTGGTCGTCGAACCCGCGTTCTCCAGCGCGTCGATCAAAACCGGCGAGTTCGCGACGTCCAAGTTCGGCGACGACGTCGAGCTGCACGTCCGGTCGGACAACCTCCGCGACATCTCGAAGCTCGCCGAGAACCCCTCCGAGCGCGAGTCGCTCTCGCCGCCCGGCACGCAGCTGCTGGTGCACGAGCGACGGCTCGAAGTCACACCCGAGGGCCGCCGCAAGTGGATCATCGAGGCCGAGGAGATCGGGCCCGGCCACCCGCGCTACCTCGACCCCGAGGCCGCGCAGCACAAGATGGCCGAGCGGCGGGCCGAAAACGACCACAACGCGGCCGAGTTCGAACGGCGCAAGCAGGCCGCGCTGATGGAACGCCTCGGCGGCTTCGGCGAGCCGGAGCACGTCGCCTCGCCGCCCGAGCACCCCTCGGTCAGCGACGCCCTCGACGGCTCGGAACCCCCCGTGGTCCCGCAGCCGCAGCCGGACTACGGGCACTTGGCGCGGGCAACGAACCCGCCGTTCGAACCGGCCATCCACGCCGGCTCGGCGACACCGGCGGAGCGCGCGGCCTACGTCCAGGACCGGCACCCGCACCTGCGCGACGTCAACCCGGGCTTCCACCAGCCGGGTGCGCTGGAGAACGGGTATATGGCCAACTGCACCCGCGGACCCGAGGCGTACGTGGACCGCCTGCGTGGCGGCGCCATGACGGCGGAACCGATCCTGTTCCACGAGATGGGCACCCGCGGCACGCTGGAGCACATCGAGGGCCGCTTCGGCGAGACGTTCTCCGAGCGTGGCAGCTACGACGACGTCATCCGCGAGATGCGCGACAAGCCGCTCGACCACCACGCCGTGGTCGCGGTGAAGTACGAGGGCCCGAACGGGGTCGTGTACGGGCACGTCGCGATGGTCGTGCACACCCGCGACGGCGTCGCGTTCATCGACCCGCAGTCCGGCGACCTCATGCACCTGCCGCAGCCGCCGAAGGGCATCAAGCTGATGCACGTCGGCACGCCGGACGAGGTGCACCTCCAGACCGGGCACACCTCGGACGAGACGCACGGTGGGTACGGGTCCGCGGAGCCGGCGAGCGCCCACGCGGCCGCGGAACGCTTCCTGGGCCGGGAAGACCTGCAGGCCGCGCTGGCGCACCCGGATCTGGCGAACGCGCGTGTCGAGGCCAAGGACGAGTTCGGCCGCGCCCACGACCTCGGCCCGCTCAAGGACTACCTCGAAGCGCAGCTGCCGAGCCGGCCGGAGCTGGTCCGGCTGCTGAACGACGAGGCCAACGCGTACATCGCCGGCTCGCTGGCGAAGCGTCCCCTCGCGCTGGGCAACCTGCTCGCGCACGACGAAGCCGTGCGGATCTTCGAAGACTCCCTCCAGGACGTCCAGGAGCAGCGGGAGCGCGGCACGCTCCCGGAGGAGATCCCGGCGGAACCCCAGCACATCGAGCTGGGCGAAACCGAGCGGCGGGTGTCCGAGGAAGCGACCGCGGACAACGCCCGGTACGAGGACGCCGACCGTCGTCAGCCGCCCTACCCGCGGGAGCACCTCGGCAACGCGACGGAGTTCAAGAGGTACCTGGACGACGTGTACGCCCGGGCCGAGGTCGCGATGGAGAAGCTGCGCGAGGTCGTGCCGGACATCGCCGCCGACACCGAGGGCGAAGCCGACCTGCGCAAGACTCTCAAGGGCCGCGGCCGCGCCGAGGACAAGATCGAGTCGAACTACGGCGGTGACCCGTCCCGGCTGACCGACATCGCCGGCGGCATCGTCCGCTTCGAGAAGATCGAGATGCTGTACGCCGCGCTGGAAAAGATCCGGGCGCGCGACGACATCGAGATCGTCGAGTTCGAGGACCGGTTCGTGAAGCCGCAGCCCGCCGGGTACAGCGATCTGCAGATGAAGGTCCGGATCGAGGGCCACGTCGCCGAGTTCCGGCTGCACCTCAAGGCGGTCGACGCCGTCTCGGCCTACGACCACGCGCTCTACGAGGTGCGCCGGGACATCAAGGCCCGGGCCGTCGACGAAGGCCCGGGGCCCGATCCGGAGACCGGGAAGAAGCGGCCGCGGCCGTACACCCCGGAGGAACAGGCTCTGCTCGACGCCCTGTTGAAGCGGGAGCGGGAAAAGTTCTGGGAAGCGCTGAACAAGAGGCCGGAGCAATGACGATCGAGACGCCGGCGTACTTCCGCCACCACGACAGCCCGTACCGGCTCGACACCACGGCCGGCGGCGGACTGGCCGGGTCCATCCTGAACTGGAAGACCGGGCGGTTCGTCGAGGACAACGACAAGATCGACGACGTCCTCTTCGCGCGGGCCGGTGACATCGGGACGCTCACCGAGCAGCAGTTCGTCATCCGGACCGAGGACCTCCGGCGGGAGTACCTCCGCGGCGGGGGCCCGATCTTCGCCCTCTACGACACGATCAGCGCCATGCACTCGGTGGCCAGGGAGGAAGGGCGGCCGCTCAGCCGGGAGGAGGCGGCGCTCAAGGTTTCGCTGTACCGCCGCACGTTCAAGATGTGGGAGGACGAGTTCGCCCGCCTCGACGCCGGGCAGCCGCCGACCTTCGGCTACACCTCGACGTTGGCGCAATGATTCACGTGGAACATCGGCTTTCCCCCGAAGAGCAGCGCACCCTCTTGGTGCGGCTGGGAAAGCTCGTGCGCGAGCACCGGACCGACGCCGCCGCGCCCGCCGTCGTCGACTTCCGGCAGATGGGGAAGCACACCGAGAGCGCGGGGCACAACACGGCGACGCCGGACGAGCTGACCGACCTGTTCACCGAGCTGCGGGCCGGCATGTACGCCGAGGACCGCGGCACCTGGCTGCAGGCGCGGTTCACGCTCGACCCCGACGGCACCTTCGACTTCGACTTCGCGCTCGACGACGATCCGGTGTGGACGGCGGCACCGGAGCCGGCCGCCTACCCGGAGGAGCTCGCCACCTTCCCGCGCGCCGACGAGCACATCCCGGACTGGTGGCGGCTGCGTGCCCAGCTCCCGCTGGGCGTGGTGTTCCGGCACGCCGAGGTCGGCGGCCCGGACGTCGAGCGGCCGCCGCTGACCGACACCGAGGTGCCGCTCGTGCTGCAGTACCTCGAGCGGGAAGCCGTCGTGCACGGAGAGGACGACGAACGCTTCCACACGGACGGCACCTGGATCTGGCCGGCCGCGGTGCCGGACCTCCTGGCGGAGTACGGCGTGCCGCCGGAGCCGGACCTGGTCGCGCACATCCGCCGCCACCACTTCCAGCCGCCGTACGTCGAGCCGCTGGTCCGCCGGACCGCCGAGGCCGACCTGCGGGGCACCCCGCGGCCGAAGCCCGGCCGGGCCGACGTGAAGAAGACCGCCGGAGACGTCCTCGCCGAGCTCGAGACAACGCCGGATCCGCGGCTCGCCGACGACGAGCTGCTGATCGTGCTGGTGCAGCGGCTCGGCGAACACGGGGTGTGGCCGGAGGCGTATCGGGTCGGTGCGCGCGCGGATGGCGCGTGGTGCCTCAACTTCACCGCCGACGGCTGGGAAGTCGCCGCCTACGCCGGCGGAAAACCCCGTGAGCCGAAGCACTTCGCCCGGCTCGAGGACGCCGCGCAGCAGCTGCTCGGCGCGTTGCTGCTGCACCCCGCCCGGATGACCGCCGGGCACGAAACCCCGTTGGAAACCGCGAAAGAGCTCGACGACTGGCCGGTGCACCCGGCGCCGGGTGAGCCTCCCCTCACCCTGCTCCGCAACAAGCGCATCACCAGGCTGGTGGCAGGTACGGTCGTGCTGCGCTTCGGCGAGGAACCCGGCAATCTCGTTCACCACGGCGAGGTACGGTTCGCCACGACGTCGCTGCCGCTCGAACGGGAGCGGGTGCGGCGGAGCTACCGGCTGAGACGCCCTCTGCACGTGATCACCGGCATCACGGTTCCGTGGGCGAACCTGCCGGGTGGCGCGGCGGCCTTCGTGCTGCCGAAGACGATCGCCGAGCACGAGTCCGACGGAAGCCTGGAGAGGATCGAGTAGGTGGAAGCGGCGGAAGCGATTGCCAAGGTCGGCCAGTGGCTGCGCGCGGTGCACGGCCCGGACGTCTCCGGCCCCGCCGGGCTCCGGGTGGACACCGAGAGGGTGCTGCGCATCCCCGAGGGCTGGTCGGTGCCCTACAACACCATCGCGTTCCTCGACGAGGGCCGGCCGGAAAAGGAGATCTTCCCGCCTCCGTCGGTCGTCGTCCGCGAGCCGGACGGCGAGCTGCGCCAGGCGCACCCGCACCCGGGCGGGCTGTCGGTGCCGGTGGCGTTCCCCGGCCAGGAGAACTGGCGCGAGGTCGTCGACCCCGAGTACGTCAAGGCCGGGCTCGGCGAGCTGGGCGTGCCGCTGCAGGCCGTCGCGGGCTGGGTGAAGGTCGACGCCGAGGGCAACCAGACCGGTGAAGAGCGGGAGAACCCCGAGTACAAGGCCGGCCCGATCCGGCGCGGCTACCCGAAGCCGGAGAACGCGCTCGAGACGCTGCTGTCGTTCGCCAGTGTCGGCTGGCTGACCCGCGAACTGCTGCTCATCGGGCTGATCCGCTGCGAGGTGTTCATCCCGCTCGACCTGGAAACCGGCAAGACCGACCGGTTCTACTTCGCCGAGGAACGCAACGAGCTCAAGGTGTTCAGCTCCACCCGGCACCTGCCCTCGCGCGAGCACGGCTGGTGGAAGGTCGACGTCGCGACGCTGGCCGAGTTCGAGCACCCGCCGAACCTGGTGATCAACGGCGGCCCGACGACCATCGAGGACGTCTCCAGCGGCGAGCTCGCCCAGATCGTCAAGCGGTTCCCGCGGCACGAGCCGCGTATCGACGTGCACGGCCGCTGCCCGGAGGCGGAGGAGGACCTGATCCGGGTCGCCACCGAGACCGCGGCCCGGATGGGCCTGCCGGATCCGGTGCAGCCGCCGCTCCTGGCGGCCGAGAAGGCCCGGCGGCGGGGCTTCGAGCTGACGGCCGAGGAATGCGCGAAGACCGTGCTCGGCGAGTCCTGGCTGAAGCGGCTGAGCATGCCCGAGCCGCCCCGCGCCAAGCCCAACGACCTGCGCTCCAACGGCCTGGCCCCGGCGTACGACAACGCCGGCCGCACCCAGCCACGGCTCGACACGTTCGGCAAGTACTTCGAGCGGGACCTCGACGGCTTCCGCTACGGCTGGCAGCGCGTCACGGGCGCGTACGTCGGCTTCGCGCTCGGTGAGGCGCTCGGCGCGGCCGTCGACCGGATGCCGCTGCACGACATCCACGCGAAGTACGGCATCGAAGGCATCGCCGACCTGATCCCTGCGTTCGACCAGCCCGGCCGGATCGGCTCGCTCACGCAGCGGCTGCTGTTCTACACCGAGGCCGTGATCCGCAGCCCGCACCGCGAGCAGCCGGAATCCCGCGAAGCCGAGCAGCTCTTCCCCGACGTCGTCCGCGGGGCGCTCCAGCGCTGGCTGCGCACCCAGGGCGCGCCGATGGACGCCCTGGACGGCTGGCTCGTGCAGGTCCCGGACCTGCACGCCCGGCGCGACGTCGACGACGCCGAGCTCAACGCCTACCACCAGCTCGCGACCGGTGCCGACGGCGCGCAGCCGATGACCGGCCCGGCCGCGCTGATCCCCGCGCTGCCCGCCGCGCTGACCATGGGCGGACCCGGCAGCGGGCTCAGCGGCGGCGCGCGGCAGGCAGTGCGCGAACTGGCCGGCGTCACGCACCCGGACGAGACCGATCTGGCCGCCGCGACCTACCTGACCTGGCTGTTCGAGCACGCGCTGACCAAGGACGCGTTCAGCTTCCCGATCTGGAACACCAGCCGCGAGGTGCTCAACCCGGACAACCAGTTCCAGCAGGGCCCGGAGTGGACGGCCATCGCCGAGACCGTCGCGGCGTCGGTGCCGTTCTTCGGCGAGCACGGGCTGCCCGACCTGCGGATGCCCGAGCTGATCGGCGACGGCAAGACGACGCTGTCGGTGCTCGGACGCGCTTTCGCCGCGTTGTCGGGCTTCGAAAACTACCCGGAGCAGGCGCTGCTTCGCGCCGTCAACCACTCCGGCCGCAGCGCGCTCACCGGGGCGATCGCCGGTGCCCTGCTCGGCGCGCGCACCGGGATCCCCGGGCTGCCGCAGAAGTGGGTCGACCAGCTGGAGCTGCGGTACCTGGTCGAAAACGTCGCTTCGGACGCCTTCTGGCACTTCGACCGGCACTCGGCGCTGAGCGCGCTCGGCGACGCGTGGATCGAGCGGTACCCGCGGCATTAGCGCGAGGATGGGGAGAATGGACGAACAGGACGCCGTCGCTCGCGTGCGGGAGTGGTTGCGCACGCGTCCCGGCGGTGACCGGCTGCGGATCCGGCCGCAGTACACCGCGCGCCGCCCGGACGGCTGGAGCTTCACGGTCAACGCGGCCGGTTACCTGGACGGCACCGACATCGGCGCGGGACTGTTCCCCAGCCCGGTGGTGTTCGTGCCGGACGACGGCGGCGAGGTCACGCTCGACCGGGCGGCGATGGCGAGCACACCCGCCGAACCGGGGTGGCGACCGGACGTCGACCCCGAGTTCGACGAAAAGGCGTTCCCCGAGCTGGACCTCCCGGTCCGGGCGATCCGGGGCTGGACCCGCTCGAACGGGGAGCACCGGGTCAACGAGCAGTACATCCCCGGCCCGGTCTGGCGCGGCTTCCCGGTGCCCACGACCGACGCCGAGAAGCTGCTGAACTACCTGGCCGTGAACTGGATCAGCCGCGCCGAGTTCGTCCGTGCCCTGCTGGACTGCGAGGTGTTCGTTCCGCTGCCGGACGGCGAGCCGCTGCTGCGGCCGGTCCCCGGCACGGGCGGCCGCGAAGTCATCGCCTACAGCTCGTCGGCGAAGGTACCCGGGCGGTACCCGCGCCGGTGGCGGGTGCCGGTCCGGGACCTGCCGCCGTCGTCCGGGCTGACGCTCGACCCCGGCACCGGGCTGGTCCGCAGCCTCACCGCCGCCGAACTGGGCACGACCGGGGAGCGCCGGCTCATCGTGGAGGAGCTCGCGCCGGAAGCGGGGCCCGAAGTCGCCGCGGCGCTGCCCGCGCTGGCCACGGAGTCCGGCGTCGAGCCACCCGGTCTGCTGGAACGGCACCTGCGGTACGCCGTGGACCACGCCCGCGACCAGCACTTCGAGCTGACGCCCGAGGAGTGCGTCCGGTACCTGCGCGGGTTCGCCCGGCAGTACCGCAACGGCGTTCGCCGCCGAGCCGGCCAGGAGCCGGAATGGCCCGCCGACCTGGGCGCGAACGGCCTGATCGCGCACGTGGACGAAGACGCCCGCCCCCGGCCGGTGCCGTGGACGTTCGGGAAGTTCTCCCCCTCCGGGACACCGGCCGACCGCTTCGCGTGGCACCGGATCGTCGGCGCGTACGTCGGCTTCGCGATCGGTGACGCCCTGGGCGGCGGCGCGGACCCGGCGAGCCCACTGCCCCTGGGCGGCCTGACGCGGCACCTGCTGTTCCACACCGACGCGCTGCTGCGCGGCCTGCCGCCGGTGCCGACCGGCGAGGTCCCGGCGACGCTGCCCGGACCGGACCCGGCCGGCTGGCTCGCCGTCGCGACCCGGCACGCCGGTCCGGCGCCCGCCGAGTTCTCCGCGCTGCTGGCCACGGCGCTGGCCGCGGCCCCGGCCGGGGCGGTGGCCCTGGCGGACGTCGACGGTGAGCGGTACGCGAAGGACGTCGCCCGCGAGCTGACCGGCAGCGCGGCCGGCGCCGAGGTCACCGAAGGCGTCGAGCTGCTGGTTTCCCTGTTCCAGGCCCTGCTGACGCGGGAGACGTTCGCGCTGCCGGTGCACGTCCGCCTGCACGAGGTGGGTGGTGACCTGGCGGCGTCGACGCTGGCGCTGCGCGAGGACCGCGACGCCGACGACGTCACGCAGCTGGAGTCCATCGGCGACGGCCGGAGCGTCCGGTCGGTGCTCGGCCGCGCGCTGTTCGCCGCGGCCAAGCGCGGCTACGACCCCGAAGCCGCGATCACCCTCGCCGCGCGATCCGGCCCGGTCGCGGGGGCGATCGCCGGCGCGCTGGTCGGCGCCCGGGTCGGGGTGCCCGGCCTGCCCCTGTCCACCGCGCTGGCCGACCTCGGCCTGCTCGACGACGTCGCGAGTGACGTCTTCTGGTACTTCAACCGCAACGGCCTCCGGACGGAGACCGCCGAGCACGCACGCTGGGAGCGCCGGTACCCGAGCGGCCGGTTCACCCCGAAACCGAAAGGACCGGACTTGCGAGCGCGACTGCGGGGGAGCCTGCTGGCCGGGGCGATCGGCGACGCACTGGGCGCCAAGACGGAGTTCGACTCGATCGACCGGATCCGCGAAATCGCCGGACCGGACGGCATCACCGACTTCATCCCCGCGTACGGCGGCATCGGGCGGATCACCGACGACACGCAGATGACGCTCTTCACGCTCGAAGCGCTGATCCGGGCGCACGCGCAGCGGCGGAAGACCGGAGCCGCCGACGTCGTCCACTCGCTGCAGCTGGCCTACCAGCGCTGGCTGCACACCCAGGGCGTCCCGTGGGACCGGGCCCGGGGCCCGCAGTCGGCGGTCGAGGAGGCCGACGGCTGGCTGATCACGCACCGGGAGCTGTTCAGCCGGCGCGCACCGGGGCTGACCTGCTTCGGCGAGCTGGAGGCGTACGGCCGCTCGGGCGTGCGGGGGACCATCGAGCGGCCGGTGAACAACTCGAAGGGCTGCGGCGGCGTGATGCGCGCGGCGCCGATCGCGCTGTGGTCGGACGACCTCGCCGAGGTGTTCCGGCTCGGGGCCGAGAGCGCGGCGCTGACCCACGGTCACCCGAGCGGGTATCTCTCGTCCGGGTGCTTCGCGGTGATCGTGCACGAGCTGCTGCACGGAAAGCCGCTGCTCGACGCGGTCGCGACCGCGCGGGCCGAACTCGTGAAGCACGCGGGGCACGAAGAGCAGAGCGCGGCCCTCGACGCGGCTTTGGCGATGGAGGGACCGCCGACGCCGGAGAAGCTGGAGCGGCTCGGACAGGGCAACGTCGGCGAGACGGCGTTGTCGATGTCGGTGTACGTCGCGCTGACCACCACGGACGCCGACTCGGCGTTGCTGGCGGCGGTCAACCACAGCGGCGACAGCGACTCGACCGGTTCGGTCTGCGGCAACCTCGTCGGCGCGATGTACGGCGAGGATGCCCTGCGGGAAAGCTGGCTGGACCAGCTGGAACTCCGCGACGTCATCGTCGGCCTCGCGGACGACGCGCTCATCGAGTTCGGCCCGGATGCGCCGGGCGACGACCGGTGGTTCGCTCGGTACCCGGTCGACTAGGTTCTTGGGGCTACTGGGGACGGGGAGGACAAACGTGCGTTACCGGGTTGAAGTGGCCGAACGCCCGGACGGCCTGTACGCGACATGGGGTGAGGGGACCTTCCGCGCGCAACGGTCGACCACGGACGGCACCGTGTTGCTGTCCGTGCTGCCGGAGGAAGAAGCTCCCGACGGCTTCGACAAGGAGTTCGAAGGCCGCCCGGCGCGGGTCGTGCCGGCGAGCGAGGTGCCGTCGACGTTCACGCTGCGCACCTTCGCCGAGTACGACGGCGAAGTCTTCGAGGTCGCGCCGGGCGCGCGGCCCGAGCTGACGCTGCGCTGGGTCCACGACGACGCCGCCCGCGCGGCGCAGCTGGGCCTGACCGACTTCTCGGTCATGGTGCCGGCCAAGCAAGTCACGGCGTTGTGGCAGACGCGGCTGGACTTCACCGAGGCGCCGGAGGCGCGGCCGCAGCCGGGGGCCGGCGACCAGAACGCGCTGCTGCGCGCCATCGGCCGGACGCTGCTGCACACCGTGCCCGGCGGCTGGGCGCGGGTCGGCGCGCAGTTCCGGCAGGTCGGGGACTACTCGGAGATCGAGGTCCGCGCGGTCGGCGACGAGGACGGCCCGGTGTCGGTGGCGCTGCCCGCCGCACCCCGGCTCGGCGGGCTCTTCGCGCGGCTGCGGGCGGCGATGTACCAGGCCGAGGCCGGTACGTGGTTCCAGGGCACGTTCACCCTCGACGCCGAGTCGAAGTTCGACTTCGACTTCGACGCCGACCGCGAGCCCGACTGGCGGGTGCCGCCCAACGACGGCGGCCGCCCGTCGACCGCCGCCTACGAGCTGGAGCTGGCGACCTTCTCGCGGACGTCGAAGCACCTGCCCGCGTGGCTGACGGCGAAGGCGGGGCTGCCGCTGGACGTCGTGTTCCGGCACGCGCGGGTCGCCGACTCGCACGTCGAGGGCGAACGCCCGGTGGTCACCCGGCCGCCGGTACCGCCGGACCAGGTCCGCGGCCTGCTCGACTACCTGTTCCGGGCGCCGGTGGCGTTGCACCGGCCCGCGCCGCTGCCGGACATCTTCGGCGCGCCGGGGGCGCCGCCGGACGTGCCGAACGCGTTCCACACCGACGGCACCTGGATCTGGCCCGCCGCCGTACCGCACTACCTGCGCAAGTACGGGGTGCCACCGGAGCCGGAGCTGGTCGAGCACGCGCGCGCCGCGGGCTGGCGACCACCGTTCGTCGGGGAGCTCGTCCGCGCGACGGCGGAGGCGGAAGTCCTCGGCACGCCGCGGCCACCGCAGACGACCGCCGACCTGCCGGACGAGCGCGCGCTCACCCGGGCCACCCGCGGTGAGCAGGTGCGGAACCTGCGCGGCGCGGAAACTCTGGAGCTCCTGCAGCAGCGGCTCGCCGAGCACGGTGTGCCGCTCGCGGCGTACCGGATCGGCGCCAAGGAGATCCCCGCCGAAGGCGTCTGGACGCTGCGTCGCGCCGAGAACGGCTGGGAGGTGTCGCGGCCGCCGTCCGACGAGCCGGTGGCGTTCGGCTCGCTCGGCGACGCGGCCCGGTTCCTGCTGGGTGTGCTGCTGATGCTGCCGCCGCGGCCGGCGGAGGAGTCCGACCTGCCCGCCGACTGGCCGATCCTGCCGATGCGCGGCGAACCGCCGTTGAACTTCTACCGCGGCAAGCGCCTGATCGTGCTCCCGCCGGGAACGACGGTGGTCCGGTTCGGCACCGAGACCGGCAACCTGGTGCACGCCGGCGGCTCGCGGTTCGTCGAGACGGCGCTGGCGTTCGAGCGGGAACGCGAGAGGCGGCTGTACCGGGTGCACCGCGCGGTGCGGGTGCTGACCGGCGTGGCGGCGCCGTGGGGCGGGATGCCCGGCGGCGCGATCGCCTACCTGCTGCCCCGGCCGCTCGCCCAGCACCTCGAGACGGGCTCGCTCAGCAGGCAGTGATCAGGACGGCGGGCGACCACCAGTAGTCGGCGAGCGGTTCGACGCCGACCTCGGCGAAGCCCGCCGTCGTCAGCTGCTCGGCCCAGACCGACGCCGGGTGTTCCCAGTTCGTCCGCTGCTGCCCGGAGACGATCCCGAGCAGCACCGGCAGCAGGAAGCCCTGCGCGACCAGCGTGGCGTCTTCGCCGTACTCGGCCACGCCACGCTCGTAGCGCTCGACGAGCGACCGGAGGTGTTCCGGCGAGCCTTCCTCGAATTCGGGGACGTCGAATTCGGCGAGCACCAGCGTCCCGGTGCGCGGCTGCAGCGCGCGCAGCACCTCCGCCCGCTGCTCCGGCTCGATGGACTGCAGCGCGAACGTCGACTGGACGAAGTCCCACCCGAGGTCGTCCCGCGCCAGGAAGTCCTGGGCGGTCGACTGCCAGCACTGGGCGGAGGGCACCCGCTCGTGGACGCCCTCGAGCAGCGCGGCCGACGGTTCGACCAGGTCGATCCGCGGCGGGAGGTGCGACGCCTGCTCCAGCGCGGGCACGACGGCGAGGCCGTCACCACAGCCCAGGTCGAGCAGCGACTCCGGCTTCCCGGCGTCGTACCGGGCGGCCAGCTCGGCGCTCAGCGCCCGGTACAGCTCGACGTTGCCGCCGCCGCGGATGAACGCCGTGAACGCGCTCGGCTGGTCGTACACCGGCGTCGAGTCTTCCCCGGCCAGGTACGTCCGCAGTTCGTCCGCCAGCGTGGAGCCGGCCCGCCCGGCCTGGGCCGCGAGTTCGGCGGCCTGGTCGCGGTCACCGGACCGGTAGGCGGCGAGGGCGTCGGCGAGCAACTCGATCGAGGTCATGGTCAGGAGATATCAGAACGGGACCCACAACGTCACCCGCGTGCCGCCTCCGGCGAGTCCCGACTCGACCAGCGACGTCCCGCCGACCTCGGCCAGCCGCGCGGTGATCGACTCGCTGATGCCGAACCCGGCGGGCCGCTCGGCCGCGCTGAACCCGGCGCCGTGGTCGCGCGTGATCACCGCGATCCCGCCGTCGCGCTCCTCGACCCGGACCACGACCCGGTCGGTGCCGGAGTGCTTCATCGTGTTCCGCAGGGCCTCGCGCACGGCGTCACGGATGGCGATCTGCCGCACTTCCGACAGCGTGTCGTCGTCCAGTTCGGCCACCACGAGCTGGGCGCGCAGCCCGTCGCGGGCCATCTCGGCGGCGAGCGCGGCGAGCTTCTCGCCCAGCGGCCGCACGCCGGCTTCGGCCCGCTCGGCCGCCGCCGACTCGATCGTGTGCCGGATCTCCATCGCCTGCGCCCGCGCCAGCCGCCGGATTTCCACCAGCCGCTCCTCGGCGTCGGAGGTGCCGGACAGCGCCATCGCCTCCAGCGTCTGCAGCACGGTGTCGTGCAGCATCCGGTGCTGCTGGGCGCGTTCGGCGAGCCGCCCGTTGCGGGTGCCGTAGGCCAGGGCCAAGCGCGTGCCGAGGCCGGTCAGCACCAGCGCGGCGGTGGCCAGGAACAGCTCCGCGAGCAGCACGGAGTACGTCGAGAAGGCGGCGCCGACCTGGAACCGGCCGGTGTTCAGCCAGTTCGCCAGCATCCGCAGCGGGAACCCGAGCAGCCCGAACACCACGCCGCTCGGCAGGCCCAGCGCGAGCGTCAGCAAGCCGACCTCGCCGAACACGTGGACGCTGCTGACCGCCAGCGCGTCGAGGTACACCTCCGACGGCACGGTCAGGGCCAGGACGAGCGGCGACAGCACCGTGAAGGCCAGGTCGACAGCCAGGAGCTTCCCCGCGTTGCGGCCGCGGAACGGCGCCGAGCGGAACATCCAGCGGAGGCCGGCGACGTTCAGCGCAACCGACAGCAGGGTGAACACGCCGACCGGCAGCAGCCCGGTCGCGCCGTGCTGGAGGACGTAGACGCCGAACTGGCCTGGCACCGCGAGCAGCCGGTAGGCCAGCGGGATGAGCACGACGTAGCGGGTCGCGCGCAGCATCAGGCCGTCGCGCTCGGTCGGGTCGATCGGCCCCGACATCCGCGAGATGCGCCGCAGCGCGTGCATCGGGGCCGGGTCGGCGATCTCGTCGGGCAGTTCACTCGTGGCGGTGGCGATCGCCGGGGCGCCGCGCCTCAGCAGCGCCACCAGGAAGCTGCCCCCGCCCGCCACGTCTCACGCGTCCCCGACGCCGTTTTCCGCGGCCCACTTCTTCAGCTCGGCGACGGCCACGTCGTGCTCCAGCGGGCCGCGGTCCAGGCGCAGCTCCTTGAGGAACTTCCACGCCTTCCCGACGTCCGGCCCCGGCTTGAGGCCGAGCAGTTCCATGATCTCCTCACCGTTGAGGTCCGGCCGCACGCGGTCGAGGTCCTCCTTGGCCTTGAGCGCGGCGATCCGGGCCTCGAGATCGTCGTAGGTCGCCTGCAGCGCGGCCGCCTTCCGGCGGTTGCGGGTGGTGCAGTCGGCGCGGACCAGCTTGTGCAGCCGGGTCAGGAGCGGCCCGGCGTCGGTCACGTACCGGCGCACCGCCGAATCTGTCCACTCGCCCTTGCCGTAGCCGTGGAACCGCAGGTGGAGGAACACGAGCTGGGAGACGTCGTCGATGATCTCCTTCGAGAACTTCAGCGCCCGCAAACGTTTGCGGGCCATCCGCGCGCCGACCACCTCGTGGTGGTGGAAGCTGACGCCGCCCCCGGGCTGGAACTCCCGGGTCGCCGGCTTGCCGACGTCGTGCAGCAGCGCCGCCAGCCGCAGGATCAGATCGGGCTCCGACGCCGGCTCGTGCGAGGTCTCCAGGTCGATCGCCTGGGCGAGCACGGTCAGGGAGTGCTGGTAGACGTCCTTGTGCTGGTGGTGCTCGTCGATCGCCAGCCGCATCCCGGGCACTTCGGGCAGCACCTGGTCGGCCAGCCCGGTGTCGACCAGCAGCTCCAGCCCCGGCTGCGGGTCGGCCGCCAGCAGCAGCTTCGACAGCTCCGCCTGCACCCGCTCGGCGGTGATCCGGTCGATTTCGGCCGCCATCGACGTCATCGCGTCGACCACCCGCGGGGCGGCGGTGAACCCGAGCTGCGCGGCGAAGCGGGCGGCGCGCAGCATCCGCAGCGGGTCGTCGGCGAACGACTCCTGCGGCGTCGCCGGCGTGTCCAGGACCTTCTCCCGGAGCGCGCTCAGGCCGTCGTGCGGGTCGATGAACGTCTTCGACGCCAGCTCCACGGCCATCGCGTTGACCGTGAAGTCGCGGCGCAGCAGGTCGCCCTCGATGCTGTCGCCGAAGCTGACCTCGGGGTTCCGGCCGACCCGGTCGTAGCTGTCGGCGCGGAAGGTCGTGATCTCGAGCTGCATGCCCTTCTTCGTCACGCCGACCGTGCCGAAGGCGATCCCGACGTCCCACACCGCGTCGCCCCACCCGCTGACGATCTTCAGCACGCGGTCGGGCCGCGCGTCGGTGGTGAAGTCGAGGTCGACGGACCGGCGGCCGAGCAGCGCGTCGCGCACGCTGCCGCCCACCAGGTACAGGCGATGCCCCGCCTTGGCGAACTTTTCCGCCAGCTCCTCCGCCAGGGGGGAAACCCGCATCAGCTCCACCACGGCGTTCTGCTTGGCGACCACGTCGTTCACTAAAATCCCACTACGTTCCAGGTGCGATTGCTCCAGGCACCGCCGGACACGGACACGGAGAGCCAGCCTACCGGGGCAACCGTTTGCTCTAGCATCGCAGCATGTCTGGATCAGCCGGCCGCCCCGGCGCCTCGAAGCCGCGCAGGCGGCGGAGGCGTCAGCGCGGCAGGCGCCTGACCACCGTCGACGAGACGTCGTGCGGTGGCCTCGTGGTGGACGTGGAGCGCGAACAGGCGGTGCTGATCGGCCGGCTCGACCGGCACGGCAGACTGCTGTGGTCGCTGCCCAAGGGCCATATCGAGGACGGTGAGACGGTGGAACAGACGGCCGTGCGCGAGGTGAAGGAGGAAACCGGCATCTCCGCGCGTGTCATGCAGCCGCTGGGCACCATCGACTACTGGTTCGTGGCCGAGAAGCGGCGCATCCACAAGACCGTGCACCACTTCCTGCTCGAAGCGCTCGGCGGTGAGCTGTCCGACGAAGACGTCGAGGTCACCGAGGTGGCCTGGGTCCCGCTGGCCGAGCTGGAGACCAAACTCGCCTACTCCGACGAGCGCAAGCTCGTCCGGAAGGCCAGTCAGCTGTTCAAGGAACTTTTCGCGCGCCCGGACGTCCACGGACGAGACGAGCACGCCCCTGAGGGAGCCCCCGAGTGAAGCGGTTCGCCGCAGCCTTCCTTTCCGCCCTCTTCCTGGCGGTCCCCGCCCTCGCCGGGGCCTCGGTGGCCCAGGCGGAGGAGGGCGCCCGCCTGCGCGTCGACCTGGCCGAGCTGAGCCCGCGCGTGATCACGACCTCGACGACGACGCTGACCATCGCGGGCACGGTGACCAACACCGGCGACCGCAGGATCACCCGGCCGCAGGTGCGGTTGCAGGTCGGGGACCGGGCGACGACCGAACGCGGGATCGGCGACGTGCTGTCCGGCGCGGTCATCAGGGACAGCCCGCTGACCGACTTCACGCCGGTCGCCGACGCGCTGGCCCCCGGGCAGAGCGCCCCGCTGAACATCACCGTGAACCTCACCGGTCCACGGGCGGACCGGTTCAGCCGCCCCGGCGTCTACCCGCTGCTGGTCAACGTCAACGGCACGCCCGAGTTCGGCGGCCCCGCGCGGCTCGGCGCGGTCAGCATGCTGATGCCGGTGCTGACCGGGCCGGGCAAGCAGGTCACCAGCCACGCCGGCGCGCCGAGCATGACCCTGCTTTGGCCGCTGACCAGCAACGTCCCGCACGTCTACGCGGCGCCGTACGGCAGCCCGCTGGTGCTGGCCGACGACCGGGTGACCGGCGAGATCTCCGCCGACGGGCGGCTGAACGCGCTGGTCACCTCGGCCGCGTCGGTCGTGCGGAGCAACTCGGACCTGGCGAAGTCGATGTGCTTCGCCCTCGACCCGGACCTGCTGGCCACCGTCGACGCGATGAGCCGCGGCTACCTCGTCCACACGGAATCCGGGAACGTCGACGGCAAGGGCGCCGACGCCGCGAAGACGTGGCTGGCCGAGCTCCGCACGCTGGTCGGCAACCGCTGCGTGGTGGCGCTGCCGTTCGCCGACGCCGACCTCGACGCCCTCACCCGCATCCGGCCCGGCGACTCCACCCTGGTCACCCGGGCGGCCGCCGGCGCCGCGACCATCCAGCAGCTGACCGGCGTCACCCCGCAGACCGGCGTGCTCTGGCCGGACGGCACGCCCAGCACCTCGGTGCTCACCGCGCTGAGCGAGGCCGGCGTGCACTCCGTGCTCACCGACGCGGGCAAGCTCGCCCCCGCGGCGGCCGGCGGCGGCGTCACCGTGCCGGGCAGCACCGTCCGCGTGCAGCCGACCGACTCGCTGATCTCGGCCGCGATGGCGGGCGTCCCGAGCGTGCCGGACTCCGTCACGGTGGCCGCCACGACCGAGCGGGCCGTCGCGAGCCAGAACGGCCTCGGCGCCCTCGCCTTCCGCGCCGGGCTGGGCCAGCCCGCGGGCCAGCAGCGGCCGAACCACCTGCTGGTCGCGCCGCCGCGGCGCTGGGACGCCTCGGCCGAGGAGTTCACCGCGTACCTGCGGCAGGTCGGCGGCTTCCTGGACGCGGGCGTGGTCAACCCGACCGGGCTCGCCACGCTGCTCGCCACCGATCCGGCGACCTCCGGGGCGGTCGGCGACGGCGGCCAGGACCCGGCCGCGGGCATCGACCCCGCCGTCGTCTCGACGCTGTCGACCCTCGACGTCCAGGCCACCGGCCTGGCGTCCGCGATGCAGCTCGATCCCACCAAACGGGTGAAACCGGACGACATCGTCGAGCCGGTCCGGCTGGCCGAGCTGCGCGGTGCCTCCACGGCGTGGCGTGGCCTGCCCGCGGACGCGGCGACCACGAACGCCCAGGCCGAGCTCACGGCGATCAGCGGGCGGGTGACCGTCTCGCAGCCGAAGCAGACCATCGCGCTGGCGTCCGGCAACTCGCCGCTGCCGGTGTACGTCAGCAACGACCTCCCGGTCGGGATCAACGCCCGGTTCGCGCTCAGCAACAACACCGGCCTGCGTCCGGAGGACGCCAAGGACGGGTTCTTCCCGGCCAGCGGCGGCAAGAACTACTTCCTCCCCGTCGAGGCGCTGCGGGCCGGCCGGTTCAGCGTCGATGTGTCGTTGCGCACGCCCACCGGTACCCCGCTCGGGTCATCCGCGCGGTTCGAGCTGACGTCCACCGACTACGGCGCCATCACCATCATCGCGACCGTCGCCGCAGGTGTAGCCCTGCTTCTGCTCGCGTCCCGGCGGATCTACCGGCGGGTCAAGGACGCCCGCGCCGGGCGCGACGTCGTGGACTGATCGCTCGGCCTTTGAGTGTTCCGGGCCGTTCGCGATTACCCTTGGTCCGCACGTGCGCGGCACCGGGCCGCGGCACCGGGGAAGAGCACCGAGGATTGGGCACGCGTTGGAGAGAGAGCCGGGCTTACCACCCGAGCGTGCGGGTCGTCCTCGGCGCGAAGGCCCCCCGCCCCCGAACCGGGGTGACGGGCCCCCGCGGGCGTCGCAGCCGGGCCGCCGCCAGCCGCCGCCGCAGACACCGCCACAGCAGCCGCCGCCGGTCCCGCCGGAGCGCGGTCGCCGCCAGCCGCCCCGCAACGGCCACACGCGGCAGATGCCGCCGCCCGACGACGCGACGGTGCGTGACCGCCGTCCGGTCCGCGACGACGGCTCCCCCCGGCGCCCGGCCCGCGAAGAAGACCCCGCCCGGCGCCGCGACCAGCGGCGGGCACGCGACGACGCGCCCGCCCGTGACGGACGTGGACCACGACCGCCCCGCGACGACGGACCGGCTCGCGAGGGCCGTCCCGTCCGCGACGACGGCCCCCCGCGCGACGGCTGGCCCGTCCACGACGAGGCCCCGATCCGCCCCGTAGGCGACGAAGCCCTCCGCGACGGCCGCCCGGTCCGTGAACCGCGTCCGGTCGGCGACGACGGCCCCGGCCGCCCGGTGCGGCGCGTCCCGCCGCCTCCGGGCCCGCCGCAGCCGCCACGAGGGGGTCAGCCGCCGCGCGGTGCGGGCCCGGCGCCCACCCGCGTCCAGCCCGTGCCGCCGCCGAACCAGCCGGGTCCGCCGCCGCAGCAGGGCGCGTCGCTCCAAGGGCGGCTGCCGCAGCCGTCCCCGCCGCCGCCGCTGCCACCGCCGGCGACCCCGCCGCCGGGCAATCCGGCGCCCGGCACCCCGCCTTCCGGCGGCCCGGCCCTCGGCACCCCGCCGCCGGGCGGTCCCGCGCCCGGTACCCCACCGCCGGGCACGCCGGTGCCGCCCCGCGGCCGCGGTTCCCGGCGTCCGGCACCGGTCCGGCCGTGGCAGGAGGAGGCCCAGCAGGCCCCGCCGCGCGACCCGGAGGCGACGCGGTTCATCCCGCGCACCGCCGGCGTCCCGATGAACTCGCGCTGGCCGGTCGCCGACCCCGACGTCATGCGCCCGTACGATGCGCTGGCCACCCAGGTCATGCCGGCGTTCAAGGGGCCACTGGTCAAGCCCCGGCCGGGCGAGGACGCGCCGGAGGCCCCGGCCAAGGCGCCGTCACTGGCGAAGGCGTCCGGGCGGATGGCCATCGCGTCGCTGATCAGCCGGATCACCGGCTTCCTGTGGAAGCTGCTGCTGGTCGGCGCGATCGGCCAGGGCATCGCGAACGACTCGTTCAACGTCGCCAACACGATGCCGAACATCATCTTCGAGCTGCTGATGGGTGGCGTGCTCGCCAGCGTGGTGGTGCCGCTGCTGGTGCGTTCGCAGGACGAGCCCGACGGCGGCGCGGCCTACACCCAGCGGCTCATCACGGTGGCGTTCACGTTGCTGCTGGTCGGCACGATCGTCGCGGTGATCGCCGCGCCGGCGTTCACGAGTCTCTACGTCGACTCGTCGGGCAAGGCCAGTTCCGACCTGACCACGGCGTTCGCCTACCTGCTGTTGCCGGAGATCTTCTTCTACGGCGTGTTCGCGCTGCTCTCGGCCGTGCTCAACGCCAAGCAGATCTTCGGGCCGACGGCGTGGGCACCGGTGATCAACAACCTGGTCGTCATCTTCACGATCCTGGTCGTCTGGATCATGCCGGGCGACATCGACACCGGGCACGTCTCGATCACCGACCCGAAGGTGCTGACGCTGGGCATCGGCGTCACCACCGGCATCGTCGCCCAGGCGCTGCTGCTGGTCCCGCCGCTGCTGCGGTCCGGTTTCCGGTTCAAGTGGCGCTGGGGCATCGACAAGCAGATGAAGGAGTTCGGCGGGCTCGCGCTGTGGATCCTCGGCTACGTCGCGGTGAGCCAGATCGGCTACACGATCAACACGCGCGTGCTGACCAGCGGTTCGCCCGGTGGTGTGACGGCCTACAGCAACGCCTGGCTGCTCTTCCAGCTGCCGTACGGCGTCATCGGCGTCTCGCTGCTGACGGCGATCATGCCGCGGATGAGCCGCGCGGCCGCCGACGGCGACCACAAGAAGCTGATCGGCGACCTGTCGTACGCGTCCCGGATCTCGACGGTGATGCTCGTGCCGATCTCCGCGGTGATGACCGTGGTCGGCGGCTCGATCGGCATCGCGCTGTTCACGTTCGGCAAGGGCACGGTCGAAACGGCCGAGCGGCTCGGCGACGCGCTCGCGATCTCGGCGTTCGCCCTGCTGCCGTACGCGCTGGTGATGCTCCAGATGCGCGTGTTCTACGCGATGAAGGACGCCCGCACACCGACGCTGATCATGATCGTGATGACGCTGGTCAAGGTGCCCTTGCTGTACCTGTGCCCGGTGCTGCTGACGCCGGACAACGTCGTGCTCGGCGTGATGATGGTCAACGCGCTGACGTTCGTGGTCGGCGCGATCCTCGGCCAGGTTTGGCTCTGGGTGACGCTGGGCAACTTGCGCAGCAAGCGGGTGATCGGCGTGATCCTGTTCACGGTCGTGGCGAGCGTCCTCGGTGTCGCCGCCGCGTGGGTCGCGGGCAAGCTCGTGCCGGACTCTTTCGGGCCTACTTTGGGGGCGTGGGCGAAGCTTCTCCTGCAGAGCATCGTGGGCATCGTCGTCTCGTTCGGCGTGCTGATGGCCTTGAAGGTGGAAGAACTGGCGCCGGCCACTTCCCGATTCAGCCGGCTGATCAAGCGCGGGTAACGATTCCGGTACGGATGACGACGACTCCCGCGTCGTATTCTGGGTAACCTTGGAGCGGGGAGCTAACGGGAGAGTGCGGGTGGACACGAGGCGGAGCGAACAGGCGGGGGGTGCGAACCACGTGGGCAAGGCCCAGGTCGGATCGCTGGCCCCCGGGCGTGTGGTCGGCGACGGCCGCTATCGCCTCCTCGCGCAGTTCGGCGTGGACGAGCGGGGCGACGCGCACCTCTGGCGTGCCCGTGACGGGCAGCTCAAGCGGGACGTCGCGCTGACCTTGCTGGTCGGCGATCCGGCGGACCCCGAAGCCGCCCGGCTGGCCCGGCGGACTCTCGAACGCGCGACCCACGCGTCCAAGTTCGGCCACGGCGGCGTCGCCCGCGTGCTGGACGTGCTCGCCCTCGGCAGCGGCATCACGTCGAGCGAGGGCCTGCTCGGTGTCGTCGTCGCGGAGTGGACCAAGGGCAGCGACCTGGTCGACCTCGTCGCGCAGCGGCCGGTGGCGCCCGCCGCGGCCGCGCGGATGGTGCAGGCGCTGGCCGAAGCCGTCGAGCAGGCGCACCAGAACGGGCTCGTCCTCGGGCTCGACCACCCCCAGCGCCTGCGGCTGACGCCGAGCGGCGCGCTCAAGCTCGCGTTCCCCGGCCCGCTGCCGGAGTCGACGCTGCGTGACGACGTCAAGGCGCTCGGCGCGGTCCTGTACCTGCTGCTGACCGGCCGCTGGGCGCTGCCCGGCGGGCCGCCCGCGATCCCGCCGGCCCCGATGACGCCACAGGGCCGGATCGTCCCGCCGCGCCAGCTGGTGCCCACGATCCCGGCCGACCTGTCGTCGCTGGCCGTGCGCACGATCGAGGACGGCGGCAACGGCGGCATCCGCACCAGCGCGGCCATCCTCCGCGTCCTCGACCAGGTGGCCGAGGAAGAGGAGCGCACCCAGCTGATCAAGGCCGTCGGTGGGGACGTCGCGGAGCCCGACGGCACGATCTGGACGACGAAGAAGCCGGTCAAGGACGTCGCCCGGCGGCGCAAGCTCGCCCTCGGCGTCACCGTGCTGGTGGTCGCGACCGTCGTCATCCTCGCCTGGGGCGGCCTGATGCTGATCAACGTCTTCCAGGGCGATTCCAAAGCGAGCGGGCCGTCGATCAACGTCGCCGCGCCGCCCGCGTCCAGCCAGCAGAGCGCGGCGCCGCCCGCGTCTTCGTCGGCACCGGCTCCGCCGCCGTCGCCGTCCGTGGGCGCCGCGGTGCCCGCCCAGTCGGTGGCCGTCTACAACCCCGAGGGCCGGGGCGACAACACCAGCCGGGCGAAGTACGCGATCGACGGCAAGGCCGAGACGGAGTGGCGGACCGAGAAGTACAGGCAGCAGTTCCCCACCATCAAGCCGGGCGTCGGGCTGGTCGTCTCCTTCGAGAACCCGATCAACCTCAGCCAGGTGAAGGTGACCGGGGGCACCCCGGGTTCGAAGGTCGAGATCCGCTCCACGACCGAGAAGAACCCGGACCTGGCCGACACGAAGGTGGTCGGCAACGGCGACCTGAAGGACGGCGAGACGACGATCCCCCTGGCCCAGCCGACGCAGGGCGAGTTCTTCATCATCTGGATCACCCAGCTGGGCGACGCGGACGGGCAGTTCATGACCAAAATAGGCGACCTGTCCTTCCTGCCTGCGGGGTGACGCACCCGACAGGGTCAGTAGGCTCTGGCGGGTGACAGCTGCAGCTCCCACGGATGCGGATCTGATAGCGGCTCACGCCGCGGGGGACCCCCATGCGTTCAGCGAACTCGTCCAGCGACATCGCGACCGCATGTGGGCAGTCGCCCTGCGCACGGTCCGCGACCCGGAAGAGGCCGCCGACGCGTTGCAGGACGCCTTCATCTCGGCGTTCCGCGCGGCCGGGAACTTCCGGGCGGAGTCGCAGGTCACGACGTGGCTGCACCGGATCGTGGTGAACGCCTGCCTCGACCGGATCCGCCGCCGCCAGGCGCGTCCGACCGTGCCGTTGCCGGAGACCGGCTTCAACGAGCCGGCCACCCCCCGTGACTCGATGGCCGAGCGGGAGACCAGCCTGCTCGTGCGCGCGGCCCTCGACCAGCTGCCCGAAGACCAGCGTGCCCCGATCGTGCTCGTCGACGTGGAGGGATACTCCGTCGCCGAGACGGCCAAGATGCTCGGCATCGCCGAAGGCACGGTGAAGAGCCGCTGCGCGCGGGGGCGGGGCAAACTCGCGAAGGTTCTCGGGCACCTGCGGAACCCCGATGCGATTGCGAACGTCCCAACTCACGAAAGCAAACGGGCCGGGCGTCAGCCGGGTAGCGGGGAGGGACGATGACGGACGAAAGCCGGGGGATCGGGGGGACCGTCGGTCCGCCCTGGTCTGTCGACGTGCTCGCCGACCTCCACGCCGGTGTCCTGGACGACACGCGGGCGGCCGAGCTGTGGCCGCTGGTCACCGCCGACCCCGAAGCCAGGGCGATCCTGGACGCCCTCGACGCCACGCAGGCCGACCTGGCCTCGCTCGCGGACGCGCCGGCCCCGCCGATGCCCGCGGAGTTCGCCGCCCGGCTGGACGCGGCACTGGCCGCCGAAGCAGCCGCCCGGTTTCCCCGCCGGACGCCGTCGATCCCCCAGCAGGCAGCCCCGGCACCGCAGGACGCCCCGGTGGTGGACCTCGCGGCGGCCCGGCGGCGCCGGAACAAGCGGCTCGGCTGGGCCGCCGGCGTCCTGACCGCGGCCGCGGCGGCGGTCGTCGCCGTGACCGTCGCGCTCCCGGACACGTCCCAGCAGACCGGCACCCCGAACGTCGCGGCGCCGACCGGCCCCACGGTGGGCAGCGACGGCGCCGGCGCGCAGGCGCTGGTCGGCAAGGCGGTCGGCGTCCGCGACTTCGGCCCGCTGCAGAACGAGGACCGCCTCGACGCCTGCATCGCGGCCGCCGGCCTCGACCCGAAGGTGCGGCCGGAAGGCGTCCGCCCGGTGAACGTCGGCGGCAAGGCAGGCGTCATGATCATCCTGACCACCGGCAAGCTGGCCCAGTTCCGGCTCGTGGCCTTCGGCGCGGACTGCGGGCCGGGAAATCCGGCCGTGCTGTTCGACAAGGTCGTCGGGGAGAAGTAGCGGCTGTGACCTATCCGGGGCTTCGCCACCCGGAACCCCCATGAGCGGTGTCACGGCCGGGAACAGGGCCACCTACGATCGTGTTGAGCCTGGTACAGGTCACTACGAGCGGAGGTCCACCGGTGGCTGCCGAAGAAATCAGGAACCTGATCATCGTCGGGTCGGGTCCTGCCGGATACACCGCTGCCGTTTACGCGGCGCGGGCGCAGCTTGAACCGCTGGTGTTCGAGGGCACGCAGTTCGGCGGCGCGCTGATGACGACGACCGAGGTCGAGAACTTCCCCGGGTTCCGCGACGGCATCATGGGTCCGGACCTGATGGAGGAGATGCGCAAGCAGGCGGAGCGCTTCGGTGCCGAGCTGCGCGCGGAGGACGTCGAGTCGCTGGAGCTGACCGGGGACGTCAAGTACGTCCACGCGAACGGCAAGCGCTACGCGGCCCGTGCGGTCATCCTCGCCATGGGCGCGGCGGCGCGGTACCTGAACGTGCCGGGTGAGCAGGAGCTGCTCGGCCGCGGTGTGTCGGCCTGTGCGACCTGTGACGGCTTCTTCTTCCGCGACCACGACATCGTGGTCGCCGGCGGCGGCGACTCGGCGATGGAGGAGGCGACCTTCCTGACGAAGTTCGCGAAGTCCGTCACGATCGTCCACCGGCGCGAGGAGTTCCGCGCGTCCAAGATCATGATCGAGCGCGCCCGCGCGAACGAGAAGATCAAGTGGAAGCTGAACTCGCAGATCACCGGGGTGCTCGGCGACGGCAAGGTCGAAGCCCTGCAGCTGAAGGACACCAAGGACGGCTCCGAGTCGACGCTCGACGTGTCGGGCTTCTTCGTCGCGATCGGCCACGACCCCCGCAGCCAGCTCGTGAAGGGGCAGGTCGAGCTGGACGAGGACGGCTACGTGCTCACCCAGGGGCGTACTTCGTTCACGAACCTGGACGGCGTCTTCGCGGCCGGTGACCTGGTGGACCGCACCTACCGGCAGGCGATCACCGCCGCCGGCTCGGGGTGCAGCGCCGCGATCGACGCGGAACGATGGCTCGCGGAGCACGGCGAGGCCGACGCCCACGAGGCCGCCGAGCTGGTCGGCGGCGGCTACGGCGCGGGCACCAACTGACTTTCCCGGCGTTCAACCACTCGAAGGAGAAACCATGTCCAACACCGTGAAGGTGACCGACGCGACGTTCGTCGACGAGGTCCTGACCAGCGAGAAGCCGGTTCTGGTCGACTTCTGGGCCACCTGGTGCGGGCCGTGCAAGATGGTTGCCCCGGTGCTCGAGGAGATCGCGGCCGAGAACGGCGAGAAGCTGACGATCGCCAAGATCGACATCGACGAGAACCCGAACACGCCGCGTGACTACCAGGTGATGTCCATCCCGACGCTGATCCTGTTCCAGGGCGGCAAGCCGGTGAAGCAGATCGTGGGCGCGAAGCCGAAGGCCGCGCTGCTGTCGGACCTCGCCGACGTCCTCTGAACCGACCAAGCCCGGCGAACCCGGGGCCTGCGGGAATCGTCCTGTAGGCCCCGGGTTCTTCGTCGTTCGGGTGAATCTGGTCCGCGTGGGTGAATCGAGCGTGACGGCGGCCACGGTGGGTACTCCACGAATGGGTCCTTGACCTACCTACCGGGCCTACGCTGTCACCCAGAGTTGGCAAGGCACAATAGAGCACCTGGGCTCGTCCCAGTGAAGGTTTTCCCGAAGTCCTGCCACGCACCGAGCCCCCGAGTCGGTGCCTTAGGAAGAGCGAGGAGTGCATGCGGGTACTCCGCCGCGGTGACGCCGGTCCGGACGTCGCCGAGATCAGGTCCATCCTGGCCGGGATGGACCTGCTTCCGCCGGTCACCGGCACCGACGACGACTACGGCACGTTCGACGTCGCCGTCGAAGGCGCCATCCGCGCCTTCCAGCAGCGTCGTGGGCTGATGACCGACGGCATCGTGGGTCCGGCGACCTTCCAGGCGCTCAAGGGCGCCAGCTACCACCTGGGCAGCCGCCCGCTGTCGTACATGATCGCGTCGCCCGTCCACGGAGACGACGTCTTCACGCTGCAGGAGCGGCTCACCGAACTCGGCTTCGACGCCGGCCGCCCCGACGGCTACTTCGGCCCGCAGACCGAGCGCGCCCTCAAGACGTTCCAGCGCGACATGCGCCTGACGCCGGACGGCATGTGCGGTCCCGCGACCATCCGTGAGCTGCACCGCCTGTCCTCGCCGCGGGCACGGGGCGGCCGCCCCGTGTTCCTGCGCGAGCAGGAGCAGGTGCGCCAGGCCGGGCCGCGGCTGCGCGGCAAGCGCATCGTGATCGACCCCGGCCACGGCGGCGACGACCTCGGCGTGGTCGCCGGCTCGCTCCGCGAGGCCGACATCGCGTGGGACCTGGCGCGCCGCCTGGAGGGCCGGATGAAGGCCACCGGCATGGAGGCACTGATCTCCCGCGGCCCGAACCACAGCCCCACCGAGCTGGAGCGCGCCGCCTTCGCCAACGACGCGGGCGCCGACCTGTTCCTGTCCCTGCACAGCGACGGCAACCGCTCGCCGCGCGCCCAGGGCATCGCGAGCTTCCACTTCGGCACCGGCAACGGCACCACGTCCACCGTCGGTGAGCTGCTGGCCGGCTTCATCCAGCGGGAGGTCGCGGCCCGCACGGGCATGCTGGACTGCCGCACCCACTACAAGACCTGGGAGATCTTCACCCGCACCCGCTGCCCGGCGGTCCGGGTCGAGATCGGCTACCTGACGAACCCGGACGACGCCCGCAAGCTCGGCGACCCGGCGTTCCGCGACATCGTCGCCGAGGGCATCCTCATCGCCGTGAAGCGCCTGTACCTCCTCGGCGAGGGCGACCAGCCGACGGGCACGTTCACCTTCGCCGACGTCTTGGCGCACGAGCTCGCCAAGGCCGAATAGGGCCGACCACAACCCCTAGCGGCTTCCCTGCACCTGCCCCACCACCCCTGGGGACGCCATCGGCGCGTCCCCAGGTTTCGGGGCAGTCATCCACAGCTTTTCCACCGCTCCTAGCAGCGCTCTGTGGATAACTCGGTCGTTTTTCCACAGTTGTGCACAGGCGCGTTCAGGCACGCCGCAGCACCGGCGCAAACGTTTGCGAACAGGGAGTCAGGCGCGGCCGAGGCTCGGCTCGGCGGTGGTGATCGTCACCTGGCCGAGCAGCCGCTCCAGCGCCGCCTCGACGTCTTCCTTCCAGGTGATCGCCGAGCGCAGTTCCAGGCGCAGGCGAGGCCACTTCTGGTGCGGGCGGACCGTCTTGAAGCCCACGCTCTGCAGGAAGGCCGCCGGCAGCACGCAGCTGTGGCCGCCGTCCGGATCGGCCTCGTCGGGGCGAGCGTCGCCGAACGCCTCGATCGCGCGGACACCGCGCTTGGTGAGGTCCTTGGCGACCGCCTGCACCAGCATCCGGCCGAGACCGCCGCCGCGGAACTCCGGGAGGATCTGGAACGCGGTGAGCAGGACGGCGTCCGCGCTCGGCGGCGACGTCGGGAAGGCCAGCGAGCGCGGAACGGCGTTCGGCGGGGCGTACAGCACGAACCCGACCGGCAGCGTGTCGCTGTAGACGATGCGGCCGCAGGAACCCCACTCGAGCAGCACGCTCGAGACCCAGGCTTCCTTCTCGACCTCGGTGGCACCGAACTCCTCCGCCTGGTGCTTCAGGTGAGGGGCGAGTTCCCAGTACACGCACCGGCGACAGCTCTTCGGCAGGTGCTCCAGGTTGTCCAGTGTGACGCCCACGACGCGACGCGACACCCGCGACCTCCCTGACCTGCGCTCCCGACGGGCTGCCCGGTCGTCAAGCCGCGCACCATCCGCAGCACGACACAGGAGCCACGGTCGAGGATAGGCCGATGTGACGAGCACCGAAAGGTCAGGGGGTCCTGATGGGTGCCCGGTTACACTCGATGGGATCCATCAGCTCCCGCGAGAGTGACCGTGTCCACCGAGCCCCGGGTGAATCGTCGATGACCGAGAACCGCCCCAGCAAGCCGCACAGCGGCCGCCAGAACCTCGACCCGCACCTCGAGCGGTACGCCGCTCGCACCGCCGGGATGACCGCCTCCGAGATCCGGGCGCTGTTCGCGGTGGCCAGCCGGCCCGAGGTGGTTTCACTGGCCGGCGGCATGCCGAACCTGGCGGCGCTCCCGCTCGACACGCTGTCGGCGCAGGTCGCGGAGATCATCGCCGAAGACGGCATGGTGGCCCTTCAGTACGGCTCGGCGCACGGCATTCCGGTGCTGCGCGAGCAGATCTGCGAGATCATGGCCCTGGAGGGCATCAAGGCGCACCCGGACGACGTCGTGGTGACCGTCGGCTCGCAGATGGGCCTGGACATGGTCACGCGGCTGTTCTGCGACCCCGGGGACGTCGTGATCGCCGAAGGCCCGTCGTACGTCGGCGCGCTGGGCTCGTTCGCCGCCTACCAGGCGCAGGTCGTGCACGTGGCGATGGATGAACACGGCCTGGTGCCCGAAGGACTGCGCGCGGCGCTCGCCCAGACCGAGAAAGCCGGCCGCCGGGTCAAGTTCCTCTACACGATCCCGAACTTCCACAACCCCGCCGGCGTCACGCTGGCCGTCGAACGCCGCGCGGAGATCCTCGAGATCTGCCGCACCCACGGCGTCCTGATCGTGGAAGACAACCCGTACGGGCTGCTCGGCTTCGACGGGCAGACGTACCCGGCGCTGCGCTCGACGGACCCGGACAACGTCGTGTACCTCGGCTCGTTCTCGAAGACGTTCGCCTCCGGGCTGCGCGTCGGCTGGGTCCTCGCGCCGCACGCGGTGCGCGAGAAGCTGGTGCTCGCCGCGGAGTCGGCGACCCTGTGCCCGCCGACGTTCAACCAGATGATCGTGTCGCGCTACCTGGCCACGCACGACTGGAAGGGCCAGATCAAGAAGTTCCGCGAGAACTACCGCGAGCGGCGCGACGCGATCCTGTCCGCGCTCGACCAGTACCTGCCCCCTGGCTGCTCGTGGACCAAGCCGGACGGTGGTTTCTACGTCTGGGTGACGGTGCCGGAAGGCGTCGACACGAAAGCGATGCTGCCGCGCGCGGTGACCGCCCGGGTGGCGTACGCGTCCGGGACGGGTTTCTACGCCGACGGCTTCGGCAGCCGCCAGATGCGGCTGTCCTACTGCTACCCGACGCCGGAGCGGATCCGCGAGGGCGTGCGGCGGCTGGCCGCCGTGCTGGAGTCCGAAATGGACCTCGCCCGCACCTTCGGTAGCGTGGTCTCGCGCCAGATCCAGGGGCCGCAGAACCCTTCCCCGGACACGGTCTGATCGACCGCGTTCCGGTTCTAGCTAAGGAGTTTCCACGGTGGTCGACCGTACCGTTGCCGTGCTCGCCGGCGGGCTCTCGCACGAACGCGACGTCTCGCTGAGGTCCGGACGACGGCTCTCCGCGGCGTTGAAGTCCGAGAGCTTCGGCATCGAGGAGTGGGACACCGACGCGGGACTGCTGGAGCGGCTGCGCACGCAGCGCCCGGACGCGGTGGTCGTCGCACTGCACGGCGGCGAGGGCGAGAACGGCTCGGTGCAGACGGTGCTGGAGATGCTGGACGTGCCGTTCGTCGGCACCGGCTCCCAGGGTTGCCGCCGCGCGTGGGACAAGCCGACGGCCAAGGCGCTGATCGAGAACGCCGGGTTCGTGACACCGGCCTGGATCGTGCTGCCGCACAGCACGTTCCGCGAGCTCGGCGCCCAGGCGGTGCTCGACGCGATGGTCGAGACGCTCGGCCTGCCGCTGATCCTCAAGCCGGACCAGGGCGGCTCCGCACTCGGCACGCAGGTGGTGCGCGAGGCGGCCGAACTGCCGGCGGCGATGGTCGGCTGCTTCGCCTACGGCGACACCGTCCTCGCGGAACGGTACGTCGACGGCGTGGAGGTGGCCGTGACGGTCATCGAGGGTGAGGACGGCCCCGAGGCCCTCCCCGCGGTCGAGATCGTCCCGGAGAGCGGCGTGTACGACTACACGGCCCGCTACACGGCCGGCCTGACCGACTTCTTCACCCCGGCCCGCCTCGACGACGCCGCGGCCAAGGCCGTGGCCGAACTGGCGGTCGCCGCGCACCGCGTGCTCGGCCTCCGCGACATCTCCCGCACCGACGCGGTCGTGCTGGCGGACGGCACGGTGCACTTCCTGGAAGTGAACCCGTCGCCGGGTCTCACCGAGACGTCGACGGTCCCGATGGCGATCGAGGCGGCGGGCAAGTCGCTCGGCGCGGTGTTCGCCGAACTGATCGCGCGCGCGATTTCTCGCTGACTCCGGACCCGCGAAAGGCCACTACCGAACTTCGGTGGTGGCCTTTTTCGTGTCGCGAATGATCATCACCGAGAGTGCTTCTCACCGCTCCGATCCGCAATCATCACCGTGACGAAACACCCTGGGGTGATCCCTAATCGGTTTCCGGTGTCCGATTCGCCCCATTCGCGTCGATGATCGAGACGATCCGCTCGAGGTCGTCGACCGAGCCGAACTCGAGCACGATCCGCCCCTTGCGGCGGCCGAGGTCGACCTTCACGCGGGTGTCGAAGCGGTCCGAAAGCCGGTTCGCGAGCTCCTGCAACCCCGGCGCCTGGATCGGCTTGCGCGGCGCGGCCTTCGGCTTGGCCGGCTTCTCGCTCTTCTTGAGCGTGACGGCTTCCTCGGTCGCCCGGACCGACATGCCCTCCGCGACGATGCGCGCGGCGAGCTCTTCCTGGCTCTCTGCGTCCTCGAGCGACAGCAGGGCACGCGCGTGCCCGGCCGACAGGACACCCGCGGCCACCCGGCGCTGCACCGGCAGGGGGAGCTTGAGGAGCCGGATCGTGTTGGTGATGACCGGGCGGCTGCGGCCGATCCGGCTCGCCAGCTCCTCGTGGGTGACCGCGAACTCGTCGAGCAGCTGCTGGTACGCCGCCGCCTCTTCGAGCGGGTTCAACTGGACGCGGTGGATGTTCTCCAGGAGCGCGTCGCGCAGCATCGACTCGTCGGCGGTCTGCCGGACGATCGCCGGAATCGCTTCGAGCTCCGCCTGCTGCGAAGCGCGTAGCCGCCGCTCGCCCATGACGAGCTCGTACTCGTCGTTCCCGAGCTCGCGAACCACGATGGGCTGCATGAGCCCGAACGCGCGGATCGAGTGCTCGAGTTCGGCGAGCGCGTCTTCGTCGAAGACCTGGCGCGGCTGCTTCGGGTTCGGCTTGATCGAGCCGACGGGGATCTCGCGGTAGACGGCCCCGGCGACCTCGCCGCTGTGCTGCTTCGCCTGACCGTTCGCCGCAAACCAGCCCTTGTCCTCAGCCGCCTTCTTCTCGGCCGCCGACCCGTCGCCGGGCGCGGGCAGGGGACCACTGCCGGTGGGTCCGGTCGGGATCAGGGCGGCGAGGCCGCGCCCCAGCCCTCCTCGACGCTCGGTCATGTCGAACTACCCTTCTCCATCTGGGCGCCGCGCTCGGCGATCTCCTTGGCCGCGTCGACGTAGCTCAGCGCCCCGCGCGAACCGGGATCGTAGGCGAGCACGGTCTGGCCGTACCCGGGCGCCTCGGACACCTTCACGCTGCGGGGGATGACGGTCTTCAGCACGGTGTCGCCGAAGTGGTTCCGCACCTCGTTCGTCACCTGGTCGGCCAGCTTGGTGCGGCCGTCGTACATGGTGAGGAGGATCGTCGAGACGCGGAGCTCGCGGTTGAGGTGCTGCTGCACGAGCTCGATGTTGCTCAGCAGCTGCCCGAGACCTTCGAGCGCGTAGTACTCGCACTGGATCGGGATGAGCACCTCCTGCGCGGCGACCATCGCGTTGACCGTCAGCAGCCCCAGCGACGGCGGGCAGTCGATGAGGACGTAGTCGACCCCGAGCTCGTCGAGGATCTCCGAGGAGATGGCCTCCTTGAGCCGGGACTCGCGGGACGCCATCGAGACGAGCTCGATCTCGGCGCCGGCGAGGTCGATCGTCGCGGGGACGCAGAAGAGGTTGGGGGACTGCTCGGTTGGCTGCGCCGCCTCCGCGAGCGTCACCTCGCCGATGAGCACCTCGTAGATGGAGGGGGTTCCGGACCGGTGGTCGACGTCGAGCGCGGTGCTCGCGTTGCCCTGCGGGTCGAGGTCGACGACGAGTGTCTTCAGGCCGTGGACGGCGAGCGCGGCGGCGAGGTTGACCGTACTGGTGGTCTTGCCGACGCCGCCCTTCTGGTTGGCGACGGTCATCACCCGGCGGCGGCCCGGGCGGGGAAGCGTCCGCTCCGGGTGCAGCAGGCGCGCGGCGCGGGTGGCTTCTTCGGCGATCGGCGTCCAGCCCACGTCGTGGCTGGTCTCCGTGGAGTCGGACGGCGGGGGATTCACCGGTCTCGACACCTCCTCCATCTAGACGTCTGGTCGGTGGTCGAGTCGCGTCGTTTCACGTGGAACATCGCGGCCCGTTAGCGCTTCCTGCTCCGTGCCCTCGGCTGGCCCGGCGCCGTCTTCGACGGCAGGCGACGGATCTTCACGACCGTGCTGGGGACCTCGAGCACCGCCGCACCACACTCGATGATCAAGGGGTCGGCCCCACCGGCGTTGCGGATGGCGGCACCGTCCCGCTCGATCTCGTCCGCCGCGCTGGCGCCCTTGAGGGCGACCAGAAAGCCATCGGCACGGACCAGCGGCAGGCACCACTCCGCGAGACGAGCGAGCGGGGCGACCGCGCGAGCGGTGACGATGTCGGCGCCACCCAGCTGCTCACGCACAGGCCGCTCCTCCGCGCGTCCACGGACGACGGTGATCGGGAGTTCCAGCTTCTCGGCCACCTCGGCCAGCCAGTCCACCCGGCGGGCCATCGGTTCGAGCAAGACGATATCGAGGTCCGGTCGCGCGATCGCCAGCGGTACACCCGGAAGCCCAGCCCCCGACCCGACGTCGACGACGCGAGCGCCTTCGGGCAGCTGCTCACCGATCACCGCCGAGTTGAGCACGTGCCGCTCCCACAGCCGGTCGACCTCCCGCGGACCGATCAGCCCACGCTCGACGCCGTGCAGCTCGAGGAGTTCGACGTACCGGGCCGCTTGCTCGAGATGCTCGCCGAACACTCGCTCCGCCGCGGCCCGCACCGCATCGGCGGCCTGCTCCAAGCTCACTCCGTCTACTCCTCGTCCGCCGGTTTCACGTGAAACCGCGCTCGATCGATTGTCCCCGATGTCGACGCGAAAACGAGCCGACAGACCGCAGATGTGGACAACTCCACTCACCCGGCCGCAACCTTGGCCCGTTCCACGTGAAACATCACGCGTGTAATTCGCGCGGGCGGGCGCCGGGAGCCGCGGGGAACTCATCCGGCCCGCTACGCATCAACCCTCCAGCGCACAAGAAGGTCCAGCGCACAAGAAAGCGGCCCCACCCGAACCAGTCGGATGAGGCCGCTTCCGTAGACCGAAGCTCAGTCTTCCGGGAAGATCACCACACGGCGCTTCGGGTCTTCGCCCTCGCTCTCGCTCGTGACACCCGAGACCGTCGCCACCGCGTCGTGGACCACCTTGCGCTCGAACGGGCTCATCGGCTGCAGCCGCACCCGCTCGCCGCTCTTCAGGACCGACTCCGCCGTCGAACGGCCGAGCTCACGCAGCTCCTCGCGACGGTCCGCGCGCCAGCCCGCGATGTCCAGCATCAGGCGGCTGCGGGAGCCCGTCTCCTGCTGGACCGCCAGGCGGGTCAGTTCCTGCAGCGCCTCGAGCACCGTGCCACGCGGCCCGACGAGCTTCTCGAGGTCCTCGCCGCCGTCGATGCTCACGATCGCGCGGCCGGCTTCCACATCCAGGTCGATGTCACCGTCGTAGTCGAGCAGGTCCAGCAGGCGCTCGAGGTAGTCGCCGGCGATGTCACCCTCTTGCACGAGGATGTCCTCGCCACCTCCAGCCTTCTGCTCGCCCGCTTCGCCGTCGGCCGGGGTCACGTCTTCCTGATCGGCGTCGATCGTGTCGATCGTCTCCGACATCATTCGTCTCCTCTCCGAACCGGTCGCGCCTCAGCGGCGCTTCCGGCCCGACTTCCTGGTCGAGTCTTTGAGGAGGCCCGGCACGCCCGTGCCGTTCTCCTGCGAGCCGTTCTGGCCGTTCGCGGCAGCCGAGCTGTGCTCCGCCGTCTTCTCGCCGTCCGCCTTGGCGGTCTCAGCGGCCTCCGCGGCCTTGGCGGCCGCCTCCGCCGGCGTGGTCTGGGCGAAGCCGTGGGCCGAGCCCGCCTTCATGACCTTCTTCTGCGAGCCGCCCTGCGCCGGCTGGTTCTTCTTCTGCTGGACCGGCTTCTGCCCGACCTTCGGCGCGGCCGGCTTCTGCCCCGGCTTCGGGCCGAGCGACGCGCGCTTCTCGGCGGCCTCCGCCTTGCGGGCCGCCTCTTCCTTGTCGATCTTCGTGTAGACGAGCCGCTGCTGCATCAGGGTCCAGCCGTTGTTCGCCAGCCAGTAGAAGAGGAGGCCGAGCGGGAACAGCGCACCGAAGACGAGCACACCGAGCGGGAAGATGTACATCGTCAGCTTGTTCATGATCGCGGTCTGCGGGGTGGCCGACGCGACGTTCTGCCGGGCCACCGAGTGACGTGCGGTGAGGTGCGTGGCGATGGACGCGACGATCATCAGCGGCAGTGCGACCGGGAGCACGCTCCACTGGAAGCCGACGTTCGCGGCCCCGCCGCTGACGACGCCGACACCGTTGTAGACAGCTTCACCGAGGTTGACGCCGAAGAGCTTCGCGCTGACGTACGAGTGGACGTCGGCCTGGTTGAAGAAGTAGTTCTCGGTCTTGTCGCCGCCTCCGGGCGGCGGCATGGTGAACGCGCGGAGAACGTGGTTCAGGCCGATGAACACCGGGATCTGGAGCACCATCGGCAGGCAGCTGCCCAGCGGGTTGACACCGTGCTCCTTCTGGAGCTTCTGCATCTCCGCGGCCTGGCGCTGCCGGTCGTTCGCGTACTTCTTCTGGAGCTTCTTCATCTCCGGCGCGAAGTCCTGCATCTTCTTCATCGACCGGACCTGGTTCACGAACGGCTTGAACATGATGCCGCGGACGGTGAACGTCAGGAAGATGATGCCGAGGATCCAGGAGATCGCCGTCGCTTCCCCGAAGACGAGCCCGAAGACCTTGTGCCAACACCAGAGGATGAAGGACACGGGGTAGTAGATGAAATCGAGCACTGCTGCTACTCCTCGATCGGGGTTTCAGGTCTGCGGTGTCGCCACGAGAACGTCTCGGGCACGGGATCGCGGCCGGGTGGCGTCCAGGGGCCGCAGCGCAGCAGCCGGCGCAACGCGAGGTAGGAGCCGCGGCCGGCACCGTGCCGGGTGAGGGCTTCGACTGCGTACGCGCTGCAGCTCGGGTAGAACCGGCAAGCCGGTGGGAGGAAAGGCGAGATCGCCTTGCGGTAGAGCTTGATGGGGAGCAGCAGAACCCAGGCGACGGGACCGGGCCTCGGCGGCTCGGGTTCGCCCGTGCCGTCATCGAAGTGGTCGTGCGCTGAGTCGTGCTCGGGACTGGCTCGCATGTCGGTCACACCGCTGATCCGTGGTCGGGGGCCGCGTCCGCGGGACGCGTCGGGCAGGGGACATCCCCGGCCGGACGGCGCGACGACAGAAGCCCCAGCCGACGCAACGCGGCGTCGAGATCGGACCCGAGCTCGGCGCTGGAAGCGGTCGACGACGGCGGCAATGCCCGTACGACCAACGCCGTGCCGGCGGGCAGTGTTCCGAGTCTGGCCGAAACGAGATGACGCAACCGCCGGCTGACGCGGTGGCGGACCACCGAGTTCCCGACGGCCTTGCTCACCACAAAACCCGCCCTGGCCGCCGACTGCACAGCGTCGGCGGCCGCGGACGGGTCCGTGGTCAGGGCGTGGACGACGAGGCGGCGCCTGCCTGCCCGGGACCCGCGACGGAGAACCACGCGGAAATCCTCACTTCGCCGCAGGCGTGCGGCAGCCGGCAGCACGGCGCGCCCCGATCGTGCGATCAGGCGGACAGCGCGCCGCGGCCCTTGCGACGGCGGGCCGCCAGGATGGCCCGGCCGGCGCGGGTCCGCATGCGCAAGCGGAACCCGTGGGTCTTCGCGCGGCGGCGGTTGTTCGGCTGGAAGGTGCGCTTACCCTTGCTCACTGCTTCTCCTGTGTCTCGCGGTGTCCGTGTTCCCACCAGCCCTGGGGAGGAATTCCTTCCCCAGCGCCTGGCGTGTCGTGCGGGCGCACGGCAGTCTCTGGTGTCTCCTACCAACGTGTGGCCTCGTCACGACGAGCGACGACAACGTGGGCACGCGAAACGCACCCGTCGCATACGGGAGACCTTACGAGGGTACGCACCCCCGTCGGGCGGCCGGTAAGCACCCCCTCGGCCACGGTACGCGACCGGGCGCCGGGCACGGCGAAGTCGACGCCGTGGCACCGAATGGCCACCGGCCGTGCACCGTGAAATGCTGGCCGTCCAGGATGCCTTGTGGCCACGAGCCGGGCTTGTTAGCGTGCCTCTCTCGGGTCACCGGTCGAGGTGCACGAGTATCCGGGTGGTGGAGTGCCCACCGGCGTACGACGAGCCCGCAGGTGGCAGCACCGCGGGTCGCCGTACATTAGTGCACAGCTGTGGACAACTATGTGGATATGCGCTGTGCCGGTGCGCGGGCAGGTCTCCTGTGATCGCCGGGTGGAGTGACCGGGGAGTTCCGGGGCCGGTTCGGCCGTCCACGCCGACGAGGGGAGGGGAGCCAGACAGGTGTCGGATCACCAGCACAATCTGGGTGTCATCTGGGAACAGGTGGTACGCGAACTGTCCGACGGGACCCTGTCCCCCCAGCAGCGTGCCTGGATGCGCGTGACCCGCCCCATCGGCCTGCTCGACGGCACGGCACTCCTGGCGGCCCCCAGCGACTTCGCGAAGGAAGCGATCGAACGCGGGCTGCGCGGCGCGATCACCGACGCCCTCTCCCGGCGGCTCGGCCGCGCCATCTCGCTCGCGGTGAAGGTCGACAACACCGAGGCGGTCGCCCCGGCCGCCGCACCGCGCTACGCCCCGTCACCCGGCCGAGTGGAAAACGGCGCGAGCCTCGAAGCCGCACCGCCGCTGGCGGCCAACGGCACCCCGATGATGCCGCCGCCGCGCCCCGCCGAACCCGCGCCGCCGCTGCCCCCGCACCAGTCCCTCGCGCAGAAGCCGGACGACGGCGACGACACCGACGAAGAGGTGGACGAAGAAGGCGAGGCGCTCGCCGCGGTCCACGAGATCTGGCCGACGTTCTCCGGCCAGCCGATCGCCGGCCAGCCGTACACCGCGCCGGCGCAGCCGCAGACGTCGAAGACGAAGCTGAACGAGAAGTACACCTTCGACACGTTCGTCATCGGCGCGTCCAACCGCTTCGCCCACGCGGCCGCGGTCGCCGTCGCCGAAGCACCCGCCCGTGCGTACAACCCCCTCTTCATCTGGGGCGAGTCCGGCCTCGGCAAGACGCACCTGCTGCACGCGGTCGGCCACTACGCGCAACGGCTCTTCCCGGGCATGCGCGTCCGGTACGTCTCGACCGAAGAGTTCACGAACGACTTCATCAACTCCCTGCGCGACGACCGCAAGGTCGCCTTCCAGCGGCGGTACCGCGACATCGACATCCTGCTCGTCGACGACATCCAGTTCCTGGAGGGTAAAGAAGGTACGCAGGAAGAGTTCTTCCACACCTTCAACACGCTCCACAACGCGAACAAGCAGATCGTCGTCAGCTCCGACCGGCCGCCCAAGCGCCTCGAGACGCTGGAGGACCGGCTGCGGACGCGGTTCGAGTGGGGCCTGATCACCGACATCCAGCCGCCCGAGCTGGAGACGCGCATCGCGATCCTCCGCAAGAAGGCGGCGCAGGATCGGCTGGCGGTGCCGGGCGACGTCCTGGAGTTCATCGCCTCGCGGGTCGAGGCGAACATCCGGGAGCTCGAAGGCGCGCTGATCCGCGTCACCGCGTTCGCGTCGCTGAACCAGCAGCCGGTGGACAGCGCACTCGCCGAGATCGTGCTGCGCGACCTCATCCCCGACTCCCACGCCCCGGAGATCACCGCGCCGACCATCATGGGCGTCATCTCCGAATTCTTCGACGTGACGCTCGACGACCTCTGCGGTCCCGGCAAGACGAAGGCGCTCGCCACGGCCCGGCAGATCGCGATGTACCTCTGCCGCGAGCTGACCGACATGTCCCTGCCGAAGATCGGGCAGACCTTCGGCGGCCGCGACCACACGACCGTCATGCACGCGGACAAGAAGATCCGCAAGGAGATGGCCGAGCGCCGGCGCATCTACGACCAGGTGCAGGAGCTGACCTCGCGCATCAAGCAGCGCGCCCGCCAGTAGCAGTTCTCCCTTACCTCCCAACGACTTCGGGGCGTCCACATTGAGTGGACGCCCCTTTGTCGTCGTTGCACCCCGTCGTCATTGGACACAGTCGTCTTTGGAGTGTCTGAAGCAGCGTAGGCCGGCGAAGCAGCGAAGCGTGCGTACGCGCGCTTCGCAAACTCGTCAAAATTGTTTGTACACAAGGGGTTTTCCCCACCGTGTGGGCAGATTGCCCACAGTGCCAACGGATCTCCTACCAGCGATGACGCGGATTCGGTCCACACCCCGCCCACAGGCCATCCACAGCGCATCCACACCTTTGTCCACGCTGATTCCACAGGTTGCCCACATGCTGTGCACAGGAGGGGCCGATCACTCGGAAGGGCGATTCGGCCCCCTCCAGGTACCCCCAGACCCTGGGTACAAATCACCCCACACCTGGGGACAACTGTGGGGACAACTGGGGACAACTGTGGACGAATCGGGGGTCGGCCGAAACCATCCACGGACGCCCCGAGTTACCCACAGATCCACCACCAGGGTTCTCCACATGGCCGCAGGCCGTCCCACCTGCGCGAACGAGCTCAATCCACACAATCCACAACGCCTATTACTGCTACTGCCTTTAGATCTCTTGGAAGAGAGAAAAAGATAAAAACAGGCGGAGGACGAAGTTGGGGACAGCCGCGAGATCGTGTCGTCAAGTCGACAAAGTCAAGGGGAGGCCGAGGTGACGCCGACCGCCACGACGGCCTAACGTGGATGCCTGCACCTGGTCCGTGCTCCGGTCGCCGACGCGGAGAGCGGACCGGCCGGACGAGGCAGCCGGTCACTGCCCAGCCAGAACCGAGGCCTGGCCCGAGCCGACCCCGGCTCGGTCGTCGAAAGGATGCGCGCATGAAGATCCGCGTCGAGCGTGATGGGCTCGCCGACGCCGTCGCGTGGGTGGCCAGAAGCCTCCCTTCCCGGCCTCCGGTGCCGGTGCTGGGCGGTGTCCTCCTCGACGCTGGTTCGGATGGCGACACCGACGCGCTGACGGTCTCCGGCTTCGACTACGAGGTCTCCGCCACGGTCGGGGTCCCGGCGACGATCGCCGACGGCGGCCGCCTGCTGGTGTCCGGGCGCCTGCTCGCCGACATCACCAAGTCGCTGCCCGCGCAGCCGGTCGAGATCTCCGTCGACGGCGCGCGCGCCACCATCACCTGCGGCAGTGCGCGGTTCTCTCTGCCGACCATGCCGGTCGAGGATTACCCGCAGCTGCCGTCGCAGCCCGCCTTCGCGGGGGAGCTCGCCGGCGACGCGTTCGGCCAGGCCGTCACCCAGGTCGTCGTCGCCGCGGGCAAGGACGACACGCTGCCGATGCTCACCGGCATGCGGCTCGAGATCTCCGGCAGCTCGCTGACCCTGGTCGCGACCGACCGGTTCCGGCTCGCCATGCGCGAGTTCACCTGGCAGCCGGCCGAGGGGCTCGCCGACGCCGCGGTGCTCGTCCCGGCACGCACCCTCGCCGAAGCGGCCAAGACGCTCGGCGCGAGCGGCGCCACGATCCGCCTCGCCCTCGCCAGCGGCGAAGGCCTGCTCGGTCTGTCCGGTTCCGGGCGCTACACGACGACCCGGCTGCTCGACGCGGAATTCCCGCCGTACCGCCAGCTGCTGCCGGCGACGCACACCTCGCGCGCGGTCATCGAAGTGTCGGCGCTCACCGAGTCCATCAAGCGCGTTTCGCTGGTCGCGGAGCGGGGGACTCAGGTACGACTGGAATTCGGGGACAACACGCTGCGGTTGTCCGCGGGTGGTGACGACGAGGGCAGCGCAGAAGAGGAGCTGCAGGTCGAGTACGAAGGTGAGCCGGTGACCATCGCGTTCAACCCGGGGTACCTCGTCGACGGCCTCGGCGCGCTCCACAGCGACCGGGCGGAGCTGACGTTCACGACACCGAACCGGCCCGCGCTCATCAAGCCCGCCGATCCGGAGGGCAACGTCGTCCCCGGCTACCTCTACCTCCTGATGCCGGTCCGCCTCCCGGGCTGACCGTCACTTTCTTGAGCACGTAAGGGGATCTCATGGTTCAGCTCGGTCTGATCGGCCTGGGCAAGATGGGCTTCAACATGCGTGAGCGGCTGCGTGCGGCCGGTCACGAGGTGGTCGGCTACGACCGCAACCCGGACGTCAGCGACACGACTTCGCTCGAAGACCTCGTGTCCAAACTGGACGCTCCGCGGATCGTGTGGATCATGGTGCCGGCCGGCGAGCCGACCCGGCAGACGGTCACGGAGCTGGGCAACCTGCTCTCCGCCGGCGACATGGTCATCGACGGTGGCAACTCCAAGTACACCGACGACAAGCTGAACGCCGACCTGCTGGCCGCGAAGAGCATCGGCTACGCCGACTGCGGTGTCTCCGGCGGTGTGTGGGGCAAGGACAACGGCTACGGCCTGATGGTCGGTGGCGCGGCCGCCGACGTCGAGCGGGCGATGCCGATCTTCGACGCGCTGCGTCCCGAGGGGCCCCGCGAAGAGGGCTTCTCGCACGCGGGCGACGTCGGCGCGGGTCACTACGCGAAGATGATCCACAACGGCATCGAGTACGGCATGATGCAGGCCTTCGCCGAGGGCTTCGAGCTGCTCGAGGCGGCCAAGGTCGTCAACGACGTGCCCGCGGTGATCAAGGGCTGGCAGCGCGGCACGGTCGTCCGGTCCTGGCTGCTCGACCTGCTCGTGCGCGCGCTCGACGAGGACCCGGAGCTGGACGACCTCGAGGGCTACGTCGAGGATTCGGGCGAAGGCCGCTGGACGCTGGAAGAGGCGATCAACAACGCGGTGCCGGCGCCGGTCATCTCGGCCGCGCTGTTCGCGCGATTCGCCTCGCGGCAGGAGCACTCGGCCGCGATGCGCGCGGTCGCGGCACTGCGCAACCAGTTCGGCGGGCACGCCGTGAAGAAGGCCGGCGGATAAGGGGCGCGGTCCCCGAAAGCAGGCACCGTGTATCTGCGACACCTGCAGGTCACCGACTTCCGCTCCTGGCCACAGGCCGATCTCGCCCTCGAACCGGGGCCGACCGTGCTGGTCGGCCAGAACGGCCGCGGCAAGACCAACCTGCTGGAGGCGATCGGGTACGTCGCGACACTGGGCTCGCACCGCGTCGCGACGGACGCGCCGCTGATCCGGCACGGCTGCGAGCGCGCGCTGGTGCGGGTCGCGGTGGTCAACGACGACCGCGAGCTGACCGTCGAACTCGAGATCACCGCCGGCCGGGCGAACCGCGCCCGGGTCAACCGCGGTGCGGTCGGCAGGCCGCGTGACGTGCTCGGGATCCTGCGCACGGTGCTGTTCTCGCCGGAGGACCTCGCGCTCGTGCGTGGCGACCCGGGTGAGCGGCGCCGGTTCCTCGACGAGCTGCTGGTGCTGCGCGCGCCGCGCTACGCCGGGGTCCGCGCGGACTACGAGAAGGTGCTGAAGCAGCGCAACGCCCTGCTCAAGACGGCGGGCAAGCGCCGGACCGGCCGCGAAGACCCGTATGCGCTGTCGACGCTCGAGGTCTGGGACGACCACCTCGCGGTGACGGGCGCGGAGCTGCTGGCCGCGCGCCTGAACCTCGTCGCCGACCTCGCGCCGTACGCCGCTTCGGCGTACATGGGGGTCGCGCCCGACTCGCGGCCGGCGAAGATCGCCTACCGGTCGTCGCTGGGTGCGGGCCTGCCGGAGACGTACGGCGTCCCGGACGGTGAACGGGCGCAACCCGAGGTCGTGAAGGACGTCTTACTGAAGGCGCTCGGAGAGGCCAGGAAGGCCGAGCTCGAGCGCGGGATCAGCCTGGTCGGCCCGCACCGGGACGAGCTGGAGCTGATCCTGGGCGACGCGCCGGCCAAGGGCTACGCGAGTCACGGCGAGTCGTGGTCGTTCGCGCTCAGCCTCCGACTCGGCAGCTACGAGCTGCTGCGCGGGGAGGCGGGCGAGCCGGTGCTGCTGCTCGACGACGTGTTCGCCGAGCTGGACCGGAAGCGCCGGGCCCGGCTGGCCGAGGTGGCCGCGAGCGCCGAACAGGTGCTGGTGACCGCGGCCGTCGACGAAGACGTACCCCGGGAGCTGACCGGCCACCGGTTCGTGGTGGCGGACGGTGAGATCTCGGGTGGCTGAGCAGGGCGGACGGAGACCGGCTAGATCGAACCGGGCACCGCGTGTGATCGTCGACACAGCAGTTACCCACCGATCTGGGGACAAACCTGTGGACAGTGTGGATAAACCCGTGCCCGAGTTATCGCCCGGCGTCACCAAACCGCCGAAACAGCCGCTTGACACCCCTCGCACGGGCGATAACCCAGCAGGGAAGCGACCACCGAGCACGCAGAGTGAAGGCGGCGCTGCTCCGAACGGGACGCCTCCGACGGGCCGCGACCTGGCGCACGCCGCGCTCGAGGCCGCGAAAGCCAAGGCGAAGGAACGGGGCACCCCGCCCGGGCGACGTCCCGCGGTCCGCGGGACGTCGCAGAACCCGCGTCGTCGCCGCTGGTCGGGGCCGGGCGCGGACGCGCGCGACCCCCAGCCGCTCGGCCGGCTCGTGCGGAACCTGGTCAACAACAGCGGCTGGGGCGGGAGCATGGCCACCGCCCAGGTGTTCGCGCAGTGGGCGAAGCTCGTCGGGGAGGACGTCGCCGAACACGCCCAGCCGGTCGTGCTGAAAGACGGTGAGCTCACCGTCCGCGCCAGCTCGACGGCGTGGGCCACCCAGCTCCGGTTGCTGCAGGGAAAGCTGCTGGCCAAGATCGCGGCGGGGGTCGGCAACGGGGTCGTGAAGCGGATGCGGATCCAGGGGCCGACCGCCCCGAGCTGGCGGAAAGGGCCCCGTCACGTGCCGGGTCGCGGCCCTCGTGACACGTACGGCTGACCCGGGTTGCGCCAAGCTCGGTTGAATGCGCCGAGAACGCATCCAGACCCGCCGAAATACGTCAAGACTTGGCTCGAACCGATTTCGTCCGTCTGTGACGCGTTCAGGGGTGTCCTTGCCGCATGTCAGCGGACGCGGCCAAGTACACTGGGAGGGAGCGAACGTCCGCTCGGGCTAGACGAGGAGAAACAAGGCCTGTGACCGAGAACAAGAGCGAGTACAACGCGTCGTCGATCACGGTGCTCGAAGGCCTCGAGGCGGTCCGCAAGCGCCCTGGCATGTACATCGGTTCCACCAGCGAACGCGGGCTGCACCACCTCGTCCAGGAGGTCGTCGACAACTCGGTCGACGAGGCGATGGCCGGTCACGCCACCAAGGTCGAGGTTACTCTTCTCGCCGACGGCGGGGTGCGCGTCGTCGACGACGGCCGCGGCATCCCGGTCGACATGCACCCCAAGGAGAAGAAGCCGACCCTCGAGGTCGTGCTCACCGTCCTCCACGCGGGCGGCAAGTTCGACAGCGACTCGTACGCGGTGTCCGGCGGCCTGCACGGCGTCGGCGTCTCCGTGGTGAACGCGCTCTCGACGAGACTGCTCGCCGAGGTCAAGTACGGCGGCCGCAGCTGGCGCCAGCTGTACACCGATCAGATCCCTGGAACCCTCGAAGACCTCGGCCCGGCGAACGAGACCGGCACCACGATCACGTTCTGGGCCGACAGCGGCATCTTCGAGACGACGACCTACAACTTCGAGACCATCTCGCGCCGGCTCCAGGAGATGGCGTTCCTCAACAAGGGGCTGACGCTGTCGCTGCGCGACGAACGCGTCGCCGACGAGGAGACCGAAGCGGACGCCGAGGGCAAGGTCGCCCGGATCAAGGAAAAGACCTACTGCTACCCGGGCGGGCTCGAGGACTTCGTCAAGCACATCAACGGCAGCAAGGACCCGATCCACCCCAGCGTGATCTCCTTCGACGCCAAGGGCCCCGGCCTCGAGGTCGAGGTCGCGATGCAGTGGAACACCGGGTTCACGCCGTCGGTGTACACGTTCGCCAACACGATCAACACCCACGAGGGCGGCACCCACGAAGAGGGCTTCCGCGCCGCGCTGACCCGCGTCGTCAACACGTACGCGCGCGACAAGAAGCTCCTCAAGGAGAAGGACACCAACCTGACCGGTGACGACGTGCGCGAGGGTCTCGCCGCGATCGTCTCGATCAAGCTGTCCGAGCCGCAGTTCGAGGGCCAGACCAAGACCAAGCTGGGCAACAGCGAGGCCAAGACGTTCGTGCAGCAGACGTCGAACGAGTGGCTGGCCGACTGGTTCGAGCGCAACCCCACCGAGGCGAAGACGATCATCAACAAGTCGATCTCTTCGGCGCAGGCCCGGATGGCCGCGCGCAAGGCGCGTGACCTGGTCCGCCGCAAGGGCGCGCTCGACATCGGCGGCCTGCCCGGCAAGCTCAAGGACTGCCGCTCCACCAAGCCGGAGGAGTGCGAGCTCTACATCGTCGAGGGTGACTCGGCCGGCGGCTCGGCCAAGGAGGGCCGGGACTCGATGTACCAGGCGATCCTGCCGATCCGCGGCAAGATCATCAACGTCGAGAAGGCCCGCATCGACCGCGTCCTCAAGAACACCGAGGTCCAGTCGCTGATCACCGCGCTCGGCACCGGCATCCACGACGAGTTCGACCTCTCGAAGCTGCGCTACCACAAGATCGTGCTGATGGCCGACGCCGACGTCGACGGCCAGCACATCACCACACTGCTGCTCACCCTGCTGTTCCGGTTCATGACGCCGCTGATCGAGCACGGCCACGTCTTCCTGTCGCGGCCGCCGCTGTACAAGATCAAGTGGCCGCGGGCCGAGCCGGAGTACGCGTACTCCGACCGCGAGCGCGACGCCGTCATCCGGGCGGGGGTCGAGGCCGGCAAGCGGCTGCCGAAGGACGACGCGATCCAGCGCTACAAGGGTCTCGGCGAGATGAACGCCGAAGAGCTGTGGGAGACCACGATGGACCCGGCCAACCGGCTGCTGGGCCGGGTCACCCTCGATGACGCCGCCCAGGCCGACGACCTGTTCTCGGTCCTGATGGGCGAGGACGTCGAGGCCCGCCGCTCGTTCATCACGCGCAACGCCAAGGACGTGCGCTTCCTGGACGTGTAGGCGTCCCCCCGTTCTTCGTCCCGCCAGGACCCCCGCACTCGAGAAGGACCTCATGACGGAAACCTTGCCGCCGGCTCCGGACCACGACCGGATCGAACCGGTCGACATCCAGCAGGAGATGCAGCGCTCCTACATCGACTACGCGATGAGCGTCATCGTGTCGCGCGCGTTGCCGGACGTCCGGGACGGGCTCAAGCCGGTGCACCGGCGGGTGCTGTACTCGATGTTCGACTCCGGTTTCCGGCCGGACCGCGGGTACAACAAGTGTTCCCGCGTCGTCGGCGACGTCATGGGCAACTACCACCCGCACGGTGACTCGGCGATCTACGACGCGCTGGTCCGGCTCGCGCAGCCGTGGTCGATGCGGTACCCGCTGATCGACGGGCAGGGCAACTTCGGCTCGCCGGGCAACGACCCCGCGGCCGCCATGCGGTACACGGAGTCCCGGCTCGCGCCGCTGGCCATGCAGATGCTGGCCGACATCGAAGAAGACACCGTCGACTTCTCCGACAACTACGACGGCCGTACGCAGGAGCCGGACGTCCTGCCGTCCCGGTTCCCGAACCTGCTGGTCAACGGTGGTTCCGGGATCGCGGTCGGGATGGCGACGAACATCCCGCCGCACAACCTGCGGGAGGTCTCCGAGGGCGTCGTCTGGGCGTTGGAGAACCCCGAAGCGACCGACGACGAGCTGCTGGCCGCGCTGCTGGTGCGGGTCAAGGGCCCGGACTTCCCGACGAAGGCGATGATCCTCGGCACGTCCGGCATCGAGGACGCCTACCGCACCGGCCGCGGCTCGGTCCGGATGCGCGCGATCGTCGAGGTGGAAGAGGACGCGAAGGGCCGCACGATCCTGGTCGTGTCCGAGCTGCCTTACCAGGTCAACCCGGACAACCTGGTCGAGAACATCGCGAACCTGGTCCGCGACGGCAAGCTCACCGGCATCTCCGACATCGCCGACGAGTCCAACAGCCGTTCGGGCATGCGGATCGTCGTCACGATCAAGCGGGACGCGGTCGCGAAGGTCGTGCTGAACAACCTGTTCAAGCACACCCAGCTGCAGCAGAACTTCGGCGTCAACATGCTGGCGCTGGTCGACGGCGTGCCGCGCACGCTGCGGCTCGACCAGATCATCCGGCACTACGTGAACCACCAGGTCGAAGTCATCGTCCGGCGGACCCGCTTCCGCCTGAAGAAGGCCGAAGAGCGGGCCCACATCCTGCGTGGGTACGTCAAGGCGCTGGACATGCTCGACGAGGTCATTGCCCTCATCCGGCGGTCGCCCTCGGCGGACGAAGCCCGGCCGGCCCTGATGGAGCTGCTGGACGTCGACGAAATCCAGGCGACCGCGATCCTCGACATGCAGCTGCGGCGCCTCGCCGCACTGGAGCGCCAGCGGATCATCGACCAGCTGGCCGAGATCGAACTGGAGATCGCCGACCTCAAGGACATCCTCGAGAAGCCGGAGCGCCAGCGCGCGATCATCCGCGACGAGCTGATGGCGATCGTCGAGAAGTACGGCGACGACCGGCGCACGAAGATCATCGGCTTCAGCGGCGACGTCACCGACGAAGAGCTCATCGCGGTCGAGGACGTCGTCGTCACCATCACCCGCACGGGGTACGCCAAGCGGACGAAAACGGATCTCTACCGCTCGCAGAAGCGCGGCGGCAAGGGCGTGCAGGGCGCGACGCTCAAGCAGGACGACATCGTCCAGCACTTCTTCGTCTGCTCGACGCACGACTGGATCCTGTTCTTCACGAACAAGGGCCGCGTCTACCGGACCAAGGCGTACGACCTGCCCGAGGCCAACCGCAACGCGCGCGGCCAGCACGTGGCGAACCTGATGGCGTTCCAGCCGGACGAGAAGATCGCCCAGGTCATCCAGATCAAGAACTACGAGGTCGCGCCGTACCTGGTGCTCGCCACCAAGCGCGGCCTGGTGAAGAAGACCAAGCTCACCGACTTCGACTCCAACCGCTCCGGCGGCCTCATCGCCATCAACCTCCGCGAAGGCGACGAGCTGGTCGGCGCGGTGCTGGCAGCGGCCGAGGACGACCTGCTGCTGGTGTCGGCGGAAGGCCAGTCCATCCGCTTCCACGCGACCGACGAGGCGCTGCGGCCGATGGGCCGCCCGACGTCCGGCGTGATGGGCATGCGGTTCAACGACGGTGACGAGCTGCTGGGTATCAGCGTGGTCAAGGAGGGCAAGTTCCTGCTGGTGGCCACCGACGGCGGCTACTCGAAGCGCACGGCGATCGAGGACTACCCGGTCCAGGGCCGCGGCGGCAAGGGCGTGCTCACCATTCAGCACGACCGGAAACGTGGCAGGCTGGTGGGTGCGCTCATCGTCGACGCCGAGGACGAGCTCTACGCGATCACCTCGAGCGGCGGCGTGATCCGGACGCCGGCGGGCGACGTGCGCAAGGCAGGACGGCAGACGAAGGGGGTCCGGCTGATGAATCTCGGCGAAGGCACCACTCTTCTCGCGGTCGCACGCAACGCGGACGAGCCCTCGGACGTCGCCAATGGTGACACCCCCGAGGACACCACCGGTGAAGTCGCCGGTGACGCCCCGGAAGCACCTGAAGCGGGTGAAGAAACGACGGCGCAGTAAGTTCGGCTACGGACAGCGCCCCCACGGCACGGGTAAGGACTGACTCTTCGTGACACCATCCGAGAATCCCGAGGCAGCGGGTTCGAACGGAACGCCGGCGAGCCCGCCTTGGCAGCGGGTCGACAAGGAAGGCGACGCCGAAGCGACGGTCAAGCTGGCCACGGACGAGGCGCTGTACAAAGCCGAGCCCCCGGCCGGGGAGACGCAGCCCGTCACCGCCGAACAACGCCCGGTGGTGACGGGAAGTGCGGCACCCCGCCTCTTCGGCGGCGCCGGCGACACGCCACCGGGCGGCGAACAGGCCGTCCCATCGGCCTCGACGCAGCGAGCTCGCCCGAGCGCGCTGCGCCGCCCGGGCCGCGGCCCCCGCCGCGCGTCGCTGCAGGTGAAGCGGTTCGACCCGTGGTCGGTGCTCAAGCTGTCCCTGGTACTGGGCGTCGCGATGTTCTTCGTCTGGCTGGTGGCGGTCGGCGTGCTGTACACGGTCCTCGACGGCATGGGCGTCTGGGACAAGCTGAACGGCACGTACTCGTCCTTGGTGGGCGGCGAAGGCCCCAACGCCTCGGCCGAACCGCTGATCAGCGCGGGCCGGGTGTTCGGCATCGCGGCCATCCTCGGCGCGATCAACATCGTCTTGGTCTCGGCGCTGGCCACGGTGAGCGCCTTCATCTACAACGTGTCGGCAGACCTGGCGGGCGGCCTCGAGGTCACCCTGTCCGAACGCGAGTGACCCCGTTGCAGGGCCCCTTCGGGGGTCCTGTAAAGTTCTTCTCGTTCGAGGGCCTATAGCTCAGGCGGTTAGAGCGCTTCGCTGATAACGAAGAGGTCCCAGGTTCAAGTCCTGGTAGGCCCACGCAGGTCAAGCCCGGTTCACCTCACTGGTGAGTCGGGCTTTTTGCTGCCTGC